>NZ_JBHYVE010000012.1:55785-212194 GCF_042750035.1 Streptomyces sp. NPDC059452 | reverse complement strand
GTTGATAGGCCAGATGTGGAAGCCCGGTAACGGGTGGAGCTGACTGGTACTAATAGGCCGAGGGCTTGTCCTCAGTTGCTCGCGTCCACTGTGTTGGTTCTGAAATAATGAACAGCCGTGATTATGCCCGGTGTTCAAATTTTCATAGTGTTTCGGTGGTCATTGCGTTAGGGAAACGCCCGGTTACATTCCGAACCCGGAAGCTAAGCCTTTCAGCGCCGATGGTACTGCAGGGGGGACCCTGTGGGAGAGTAGGACGCCGCCGAACAATTATTGTGGGAAAGCCCCGCACCCTTGTGGTGCGGGGCTTTTCTGCGTTCCGGCGCCGGAGCCACCCACCCCCGTGCAGGTGCCGGCGGAAGCGGAGGGTAAGGTCGGGGAGCATCATTCGCACGTTCTTCACAGGAGGCCCCCGGGTGGAGGTCCAGGAGACTCGGGTCCAGACGGACAGGGTCCTCACCATCCCCAACATCCTCAGCATGGCTCGCCTTGTCGGGGTACCGCTCTTCCTGTGGCTGATTCTCCGCCCCGTGTTCGGCGGCCCCAACAGTGATGGCTGGGCGCTGCTGGTGCTGATGCTCAGCGGCATCAGCGACTACCTCGACGGGAAGCTCGCCCGGCGGTGGAACCAGATCAGCAGCCTCGGCCGGCTCCTGGACCCGGCTGCCGACCGCCTCTACATCCTCTCGACGCTTGTCGGCCTCACCTGGCGCGAGATCCTGCCGTTCTGGCTCACCGCGGCCCTTCTGGCCCGTGAGCTGATGCTGCTCGTGATGGTGGCCATCCTGCGGCGTCACGGCTATCCGCCGCCGCAGGTCAACTTTCTGGGGAAAGCTGCAACGTTCAACCTGATGTACGCGTTCCCCTTGTTGCTGCTCAGCGACGGCAGTGGTTGGCTGGCTGGCGTGGCCGCCGTTTTCGGATGGGCGTTCGCAGGATGGGGTACAACGCTGTATTGGTGGGCAGGGATCCTCTACGTGGTCCAGGTCCGCCGGCTCGTGAAGGCGGATGCAGTAGCCGACTGAGCTCGTTGACGTGGTGCCGTGCAATGTGGCCGGCCCGCTGTGTGATGTCTTGAATGATGCCCCGACGGGCGAACTCGGCTGACCGTCGTCTCTTCTAGGAGGACGTTTCCGACATGAAGGCCGTCGTGATGGCTGGTGGCGAAGGTACACGCCTGCGCCCCATGACCTCGAGCATGCCCAAGCCGCTCCTGCCCGTGGCCAATCGGCCGATCATGGAGCATGTACTGCGGCTGCTCAAGAGGCATGGGCTCAATGAAACAGTAGTGACCGTCCAGTTCCTCGCCTCCCTCGTCAAGAACTACTTCGGGGACGGCGAAGAGCTCGGAATGGAGCTCACCTATGCCAACGAGGAGAAGCCACTCGGCACCGCGGGGAGCGTGAAGAACGCCGAGGAGGCGCTGAAGGACGACACCTTCCTCGTCATTTCCGGAGACGCGCTCACCGACTTCGACCTCACCGACCTCATCGCCTTCCACAAGGAGAAGGGCGGACTCGTCACGGTCTGTCTGACCCGGGTCCCCAATCCGCTGGAATTCGGCATCACCATCGTCGACGAAAACGGTCAGGTCGAACGCTTTCTGGAGAAGCCGACCTGGGGCCAGGTCTTCTCGGACACCGTGAACACGGGCATCTACGTCATGGAGCCCGAGGTCTTCGACTACGTCCAGGCCGATACCTCCGTCGACTGGTCGGGTGACGTCTTCCCCCAGCTGATGAAGGAGGGCAAGCCGATCTACGGCTACATCGCCGAGGGCTACTGGGAAGACGTCGGTACGCACGAGAGCTATGTGAAGGCCCAGGCCGACGTCCTGGAGCGCAAGGTCGACGTGGAGCTCGACGGGTTCGAGATCTCGCCCGGAGTGTGGGTCGCCGAAGGCGCGGAGGTCCACCCGGACGCCGTGCTCCGCGGCCCGCTGTACATCGGTGACTACGCCAAGGTCGAGGCGGACGTCGAGATCCGTGAGCACACGGTCGTGGGATCCAACGTCGTCGTCAAGACCGGGGCCTTTCTTCACAAGGCCGTGGTGCACGACAACGTCTACATCGGGCAGCACAGCAACCTCCGGGGCTGCGTGGTCGGCAAGAACACCGACATCATGCGCGCTGCCCGGATCGAGGACGGCGCTGTCATCGGTGACGAATGCCTGGTCGGCGAGGAGTCGATCATCCAGGGCAATGTGCGGGTGTACCCGTTCAAGACCATCGAGGCCGGTGCGTTCGTCAACACCTCGGTGATCTGGGAGTCCCGCGGTCAGGCGCATCTCTTCGGAGCCCGGGGCGTCTCCGGGATCCTGAACGTCGAGATCACCCCCGAGCTGGCGGTCCGGCTGGCCGGTGCCTACGCCACGACCCTGAAGAAGGGGGCGACGGTCACCACCGCCCGTGACCACTCCCGAGGCGCGCGGGCCCTGAAGCGGGCCGTCATCTCGGCGCTCCAGGCCAGCGCCATCGACGTACGGGACCTGGAGAACGTACCGCTGCCCGTCGCGCGGCAGCAGACGGCGCGGGGCAGTGCGGGCGGCATCATGATCCGTACGTCGCCGGGCGTGCCCGACTCGGTGGACATCATGTTCATCGACGAGCGGGGCGCCGACCTCTCGCAGGCGCAGCAGCGCAAACTGGACCGGGTCTACGCCCGGCAGGAGTACCGCAGGGCCTTCCCCGGTGAGATCGGGGACCTGCACTTCCCGTCCAGCGTCTTCGACTCGTACACCGGCTCCCTGCTCCGCAACGTCGACATCGCGGGCATCGCCGACTCCGGGCTCAAGGTCGTCGTGGACGCCTCCAACGGGTCCGCCGGGCTCGTGCTGCCCAGCCTGCTCGGGCGGCTCGGCGTGGACGCGCTGACGATCAACCCGGGGCTCGACGAGTCGCGGCCCACCGAGTCCGCCGAGACCCGACGCGCCGGCCTCGTACGCCTCGGGGAGATCGTTTCCTCGGCGCGGGCGGCCTTCGGTGTCCGGTTCGACCCGGTCGGCGAGCGGCTCTCCCTCGTGGACGAACTCGGCCGGATCATCGAGGACGACCGGGCCCTGCTGGTCATGCTGGATCTCGTCGCCGCCGAGCGGCGCAGCGGACGGGTCGCCCTGCCGGTGACGACCACGCGCGTCGCCGAGCAGGTGGCGGCCTACCACGGCACCCAGGTGGAGTGGACGACCACCTCGCCCGACGACCTGACCCGGGTGGGACGCGAAGAGACCACCATCTTCGGTGGAGACGGGCGCGGCGGGTTCATCGTTCCCGAATTCAGCAGCGTCTTCGACGGATCGGCCGCGTTCGTCCGGCTCATCGGTCTCGTCGCCCGCACCCAGCTCACCCTGAGCCAGATCGACGCCCGCATCCCCCGGGCCCACGTCCTGCGCCGCGACCTCGCGACGCCCTGGGCGGTCAAGGGCCTCGTCATGCGCAGCGTCGTCGAGGCCGCCGGGGACCGCAGCGTGGACACCACGGACGGCGTCCGGGTGGTCGAGGCGGACGGACGGTGGATCATGGTGCTGCCCGACCGGGCGGAGGCCGTCACCCATCTGTGGGCGGAAGGCCCGGACGACGCCTCGGCGCAGGCGCTGCTCGACGAGTGGTCCGCCGTCGTGGAGGGCGCGGGCGAGTGACCCGCTGAGGCCGGTGCGCCGGAACTCCCTCTCCAGGGCGTTCCGGTGCACCGGTGGGGCCATTCGGCGGCAGCCGTGGTGACGTGCGACGATGTGCGGCATGTCGCAGCAGCCCCCCGATCGGAGTACACCCTCGCAGCCCGCACGTCCCGACGCCTCCATGTCGCTGCTGAACAACGTGATGGACCACAGCCTCGACGAGGGGTACGCGGAGGCCTCGGCCCGCCGCAAGGCCGACGGGAGCGCGGGGCTGCCCCGTACGCTCAAGTCGAAGCTGGGTCTCGCCGCCGGTCTGGTGGTGGCCGCCCTCGTGGTCACCCTCGGTGCCGCCGAGGCCCAGGTGTCGGCGCCCGTCGTCGCGAAGGAACGCGAAGAGCTGATCGACCGCATCAACGCCGAGACCCGGGCCGCCGACACACTGGAGTCGGACGTCGACGAGCTCCGCCGCGATGTGAGCGAGCGGCAGCGCAAGGCCCTGGAACAGCACGGCGGGGACCAGGGGGAGCTGGTGGCCCTGCTCTCCGGGGCGACCCCCGTCGAGGGCCCTGGTGTGAAGCTCGTCGTGGACGATGCCAAGAACACCGACCAGGGCGGCGGCGGGCCCCGTGAGTCGTCGAGCTTCGCCGATACGGGCCGGGTGCGCGACCGGGACATGCAGCGGGTCGTCAACGGCCTGTGGGAGTCCGGCGCCGAGGCCATCGCTATCAATGGGCAAAGGCTGACGGCTCTGTCGGCGATCCGTGCCGCGGGCGACGCCATACTGGTCGACAACAGACCGCTCGTACCGCCGTACACGGTGCTCGCGGTGGGGGACGGCAAGAAGCTCGCCGCCGCGTTCCGGGACAGCGCCGACGGCCAGTACCTCAACGCGCTCAAGGAGAGCTTCGACATTCGCACCAGCTTGTCCGATCAGGCCGAAGTGCGGCTCCCGGCCGCGCCGAGCCTGATCGTCCGTACAGCAGAGCCGAAGGCCGCCGGCAGTGATGCGGCAGAATCAGGGAAGGGCACATCGTGATCGCCGTACTGGGCCTCGTCGTGGGAGTCGTGGTCGGACTGCTTGTCCGGCCCGAGGTGCCGGCGGTGGTCGAGCCCTACCTCCCGATCGCCGTGGTCGCCGCGCTCGACGCGGTCTTCGGGGGGCTGCGGGCCATGCTCGACGGCATCTTCGTCGACAAGGTCTTCGTGGTGTCGTTCCTCTCCAACGTCGTCGTCGCCGCACTGATCGTGTTCCTGGGCGACAAACTGGGTGTCGGAGCTCAGCTCTCCACCGGTGTGGTGGTCGTGCTCGGTATCCGGATCTTCTCCAACGCCGCCGCGATCCGCCGGCACGTCTTCCGGGCTTGAGGCCGATGAACAACGACGAGAACCCTCGCAACGAACAGCCCGATCAGCCCGATCAGCCGGACCAGCCGCCCCGGCCCGAAGAGCCCGGTCGGCCGGACGGCGGCGTGTCCGCCGCCCCGGACGCCCCGGTGCAGCCGCCCGCCGCCGAGGGAGTCTCCGGACGTCAGCGGCTGCTGGCGGGCCTGTGGCCGCCCCGGCTGAGCCGCGCTCAACTCATCGTCGCCGTGCTGCTGTTCGGGCTCGGTCTGGGGCTGGCCATCCAGGTGCGGTCCACCAGTGACGACAGCGCGCTGCGCGGAGCGCGTCAGGAGGACCTGGTGCGGATCCTCGACGAGGTGGATGACCGGACCCAGCGTCTGGTGGACGAGAAGCAGCGTCTGGACGATCAGCGCACCGAGCTGGAGAACAGCTCGGACCAGGCCGAGGAGGCCCGGAAGCAGACGCTGGAAAAGGAACGGCAGCTGGGGATCCTCGCGGGTACGGTGGCAGCCCACGGCCCCGGTATCACGCTGACCATCAGCGACCCCTTGGGCGCGGTCGCGGCGGACAAGCTGCTCGACACCGTCCAGGAGCTGCGCGCGGCCGGTGCCGAGGCCATCGAGGTCAACGGCGTCCGGGTGGTGGCCAATACGTACTTCGCGGGGGAGGGTGGCGACATCCAGGTCGACGGCAAGAAGATCGAAGCACCGTACGAGTTCAAGGTGATCGGCAAGCCGGAGGACCTGGAGCCCGCCCTCAACATCCCCGGCGGTGTGGTGCAGACGCTGGAGAAGGAGCAGGCCACGGCGGTGGTGGAGCGCTTCGACGACATCGTCGTCGACGCCTTGCGACCGGCGAAGCGGCCTGACTACGCTCGGTCGTCCTCCCCGTGATCGCGCCGGGCCGGAGGGCCGGTGGACGAGGGCGGGAGGTTGCGGGGGGTCGGCGCACCGGATTGGTGGTGCGTGGTGGAAACTGTCGGGTGGATACGGACGTTGTGAAGATGTCCGGGTCGGCAGGTGTGTTCATTCAGGGTTCGTCCTGCCCCACGGGCGGGTCTATGTCGGTCAAGGGGAATCGCCCGTGAAGTTGTTTGCGAAGTTGTTCGGGAAGAGCGCACGCGAGGACAGCAACAGTGCTGCCCGCCACCGTGCTCCGCGCCACGGCCAGGGCGAGGAGCAGGAGGCGGAGCGCCCGCTCTTCCGCGATGAGGTGCCCGGTGACGGCGCTCCGGGTGGTCCCGGCGTGTCGTCCGTTGACCCTGCCGGTGCCGGGCGCATAGGTTTCGGCGAACCATCAACCTCAAGCACGGGTGGAGGGTTCACCCCGGGGGGCTCGTCGATGCCGGTCTGTACGAGGTGCGGTCACCGCAATGCGGAGGCCAGCCGGTTCTGCTCCAACTGCGGCACGCCCTTGCGGGGCGCTGTCCCCGAGCGCGCCTCGGAGACGACGTCCACGATCTCCATCTCCGGTCTTGAGGCGTACGAGGCCGAGGCGACGGGCCAGACGGCTCTGCCCTCGCTCTCCCCGGAGGCTCAGGCGGCCGTCGACGCGCTGCCCGGAGGCTCGGCGCTGCTGGTCGTGCGCCGCGGCCCGAATTCCGGCAGCCGCTTTCTGCTGGACAGCGATCTCACGACGGCCGGCCGTCACCCGCAGAGCGACATCTTTCTCGACGACGTGACCGTGTCGCGGCGTCATGTGGAGTTCCGCAGGGGTCCGGACGGTAGCTTCACCGTGGGTGACGTCGGCAGCCTCAACGGCACCTATGTCAACCGTGAGCGCATCGATTCGGTCCTGCTGTCCAACGGCGACGAAGTCCAGATCGGAAAGTACCGCCTGGTCTTCTATGCGAGCCCGCGGGGCGTGTGACCCGCCCCCGGACCCCGTCCGGGGGGACCCCCAGGAAGGCCCATGCTGCGAACACCGACAGGCGGTGCCGGTGACGGCACCGCCACCGCGGACGCGCACTGGGTGAGCATCGGAACGGTGCTCACCCGGCTGCGCGAAGAGTTTCCGGAAGTCACGATCTCCAAGATCCGCTTTCTGGAGGCCGAGGGGCTCGTCGAGCCGCAGCGGACTCCGTCCGGCTACCGGAAGTTCGCTCCCGGTGATGTGGAGCGCCTCGCGCAGGTGCTCCGCATGCAGCGGGACCACTACCTGCCGCTCAAGGTCATCCGCGAGCACCTGGACGCCCTGGCCCGTGGGGAGGAGCCCGTGCTGCCCTCGCCCGGCGGTCAGCGGGACCTCGGCGACGGCGTCTGGGAGTCCGTCCCCGGCGCGGCGACCGTCGTACGGATCGGGCGGGCCGAGCTCCTGGCGGCGGCCCAGGTCGACGAGGAGCGGCTGGAGGAGTGGGAGTCCTACGGGCTGATCGTCGCGGCTCCCGAGGGCGCCTACGACGCCGAGATGGTGACCGTGGCCAAGCTGGTGGCGGATCTGGGCCGATTCGGTCTGGAGCCACGTCACCTGCGCGCCATGCGGGCCTCCGCGGACCGTGAGGCGGGGCTGGTCGAACAGCTGGTCGCACCGCTGCGCAGGCACCGTAATCCGCAGACCAGGGCCCATGCCGAGGCCACGGCGAACGAGCTGGCCGAGCTCTCCGTACGGCTGCACGCGGCACTCGTCCAGAGCGCTCTGCGCAGCCGTCTGCACTGAGCTCGGCGGAGCCCGACTACCCAAACATGGCGAGCACGTCCTAGGGTTGCTGTGTGAACGAGCTCGACGTTGTCGGTGTCCGGGTGGAAATGCCCTCCAACCAACCGATCGTTCTCCTGCGTGAAGTGGGAGGCGACCGGTACCTCCCCATTTGGATCGGTCCTGGGGAGGCGACCGCCATTGCCTTCGCCCAGCAGGGCATGGCTCCGGCCAGGCCGCTGACCCATGACCTGTTCAAGGATGTGCTTGAGGCCGTGGGCCAGGAGCTCACCGAGGTCCGCATCACGGACCTTCGCGAAGGGGTCTTCTACGCGGAGCTCGTCTTCGCCAGCGGAGTCGAGGTGAGCGCCCGGCCGTCCGACGCCATAGCGCTCGCCCTGCGGACCGGCACGCCGATCTACGGCAGTGACGGCGTGCTGGACGACGCGGGCATCGCGATCCCCGACGAGCAGGAGGACGAGGTGGAGAAGTTCCGCGAATTCCTCGACCAGATCTCACCGGAGGACTTCGGTACCAACAGTCAGTGACCGTCCCGCAAGGGTGTCGTCAGCGCATCCGAAAAGCCTTTCCCGGAAGCGAGACACGGGAAACCACCCTCAGGGTGATTATCACTCGGCGTGCCGAGTGTGGCGATCGTTGACGCACCCCCAGTGACTGCCTACCTTCGAGTGGGCAGGTCAAGGACGGAGGTCGGCGTGAGAAGCAGCGGCGACGGTACGGCGGCGGGTGGGCCGTATCCGCAGCACGGCAGTGGAGCCGACCACGCCATCAGGCAGCCGGTTCAGCCGGCCGCGGTGGCGGCGGGCGGCGGGGCAGCGGCGAGCGATATCGGCTATCGCGGACCGACGGCGTGCGCGGCGGCGGGGATCACCTACCGCCAGCTGGACTACTGGGCGCGTACGGGGCTGGTCGAGCCGAGCGTACGGCCGGCCTACGGGTCGGGGACCCAGCGTCTCTACAGTTTCCGGGACGTGGTGCTCCTCAAGATCGTCAAGCGGTTCCTGGACACCGGGGTCGCTCTGCAGAACATCCGCACCACGGTCCAGCACCTGCGGGCCCGGGGTTTCCAGGATCTTGAGCGCATGACGCTGATGAGCGACGGGGCGACGGTCTACGAGTGCTCCTCGCCCGACGAGGTCGTCAGCCTCCTCCAGGGCGGTCAGGGCGTCTTCGGGATCGCCGTCGGCGTCGTCTGGCGGGATGTGGACGCGGCGCTCTCCCAGCTCCACGGCGAGCGGGTCGACACCGGTGAGACCCTCATCGGCAACAACCCGGCCGACGAGCTGGCCCGGCGCCGCAACCGCGCCGGATGAGCGGCTGAGCGCACCGGACAGGACAGCGGCGGGGCGGCCCGGCACTCCACGGAGTGCCGGGCCGCCCCGTTGTCAGTGGCGTAGGGCAGCATCGGAGGTGTGAGACCCGCGCCGACCATCCTCCACCTGGACATGGATGCCTTCTACGCCTCGGCGGAGCAGGCGGCCAAGCCCAGCCTGCGCGGGAAGGCGGTCGTGGTGGGCGGCCTCGGCCCCCGGGGAGTGGTGGCCACCGCCTCGTACGAAGCACGGCTCCTGGGCGTCCACTCCGCCATGCCGACGGCCCAGGCCCGGCGGCTCGCGCCGAACGCGGCCTACCTGGTGCCCCGCTTCTCGCTGTACCGGTCGGTGAGCGAGCAGGTGATGGAGCTCCTGGGGCGGCTCTCGCCGCTGGTGGAGCCGCTGAGCCTGGACGAGGCCTTCGTCGACCTGGAGGCGGGCGGGGTGGCCGACGACTCCGCTTCGGCCCGCAGGGCGGGGGAGCGGCTGCGCACGGCCATCCGGGTGGTGACCGGGCTCAGCGGCTCGGTCGGCCTCGCCGGTTCGAAGATGCTCGCCAAGATCGCCTCCGAGCAGGCCAAGCCGGACGGGCTCGTGCTCATCGAGCCGGGCACCGAGCGGGAGCTGCTGGCCCCGATGTCCGTACGGACGCTGCCCGGCGTCGGACCCGCCACCGGGGACCACCTCCGGCGGGCCGGCATGACCACCGTCCACGACCTCGCGGAGGCCGGTGAGGCCGAGCTCGTACGGCTGGTCGGCAAGGCCCACGGCCACGGGCTGTACCGGATGGCGCTGGGGCTGGACGACCGGCCGGTGGTCGCCGAGCGGGACGCCAAGTCCGTATCGGTGGAGGACACCTTCGATGTGGACCTGCACGACCGGGTGCGGGTGCGCGCCGAGGTGGAGCGGCTGGCCGTGCGGTGCGTGGAGCGGCTGCGGTCCGCCGACCGGTCGGGGCGCACGGTGGTGCTGAAGGTGCGCCGCTACGACTTCTCCACCCTGACCCGATCCGAGACCCTCAGAGGCCCCACGGACGACCCCACGGTGGTCCGTGAGGCGGCCGCGAGGCTCTTGGAGGCGGTGGACACCACCGGGGGCGTGCGGCTGCTGGGGGTGGGTGTCACGGGGCTCGCGGACTACACCCAGGAGGATCTGTTCGCGCAGGCCGCGGACGCCCGGGAGCGGGCGGAGATGCCCGAGCAGCCGGTCGTCCAGGAGGACGGGGGGCCGGTGGACGAGGAGCCCGAGCGGGAGAGCGCCGAGCAGCTCGCCGCCCGGCGCTGGCCCGCCGGACACGACGTACACCACGCGCTGCACGGGCCCGGCTGGGTGCAGGGGAGCGGGGTGGGCCGGGTGACGGTCCGGTTCGAGGAGCCCGGCGGGCCGGTCGGCCGGGTCCGCACGTTCCGTGTCGACGATCCGGAGCTGAGCCCGGCCGATCCGCTGCCGCTGGTCCGCGAGCCGGTCGACTACTCCTCCTGGCCGGCCAGCCTGCCGAAGTCACGGTCGGGGCCGGTCTCCGCCGCGGGCGGGGAGTCCAGACCGTAATGGCGGTAGAGCTGCAGTTCCTGCTCGGGCGAGAGGTGCCGCCCGACGCCGAAGTCCGGCGCGCCCTTGATCAGCGCGCGGTCGAAGGGGACCCGCAGCTCGTCCTGGACGAATTCGCTGGGTTCCAGCGGGACGAAGGCGTCCCTGCTGAAGAGGCCGGTGCGGACGGCCGCCCACTCGGGGACCCCCGTCGCATCGTCGAGATAGACCTCATCCACCGTTCCGATCTTGGCGCCCTTGCGATCGAAGGCCTTGCGGCCGATCAGGCGGCGCGGATCGATATCGGTCTGCACGGTGCCTCCCACTGGTCGCAGCTGCGCAAGGGGTTCCCCGGCGACTCCAGGGGGCCCTGTCGCTCCACCAGCACCAGACAAGTGCAGATCCGTGGCCTCGGCCACTCGAGGACTGCGCGGGGATGGCCGCTGGTAGGCTGGCAGGTGGCTGCTGACCCCGTGCGGGAGAGTCCTCCGGTGCAGAATCCGGAGGCGCCGAAGGAGCAAATCCTCCCCGGAATCTCTCAGGCCCCCGTACCGCACGGACGAGGTCACTCTGGAAAGCAGGGCGGGTTCGTGCGGGCACATGCCGGGACGGACTCGACCCTCACCGACGGTGAAAGTCGGCACGCCCCCGGGCGGGCCGGTGAAGCTCTCAGGTTGAGATGACAGAGGGGGAGGCCGTTCGGGCACCCGCGCCGTGGTGCCCCTCGCAGGTCGTGACAGACCAGGAGGCCTCCACCATGACCCCCCGTCGCACTCCGCTCTCCCAGCTGGAGCAGGGCATTCCGTTCGAGCAGCGCCACATAGGGCCCGACGCCGAGGCCCAGGCCAAGATGCTCGCCCAGGTCGGCTACGGCTCCCTCGACGAGCTGACCGCCGCCGCGGTGCCCGACGTGATCAAGAGTGCGGAGGCCCTGAACCTTCCCTCGGCCCGCACCGAGGCCGAGGTGCTGGCCGAGCTGCGCTCGCTCGCCGACCGCAACAAGGTGCTCGCCCCGATGATCGGCCTCGGCTACTACGGCACCTTCACGCCGCCCGTCATCCTGCGCAACGTCATGGAGAACCCCGCGTGGTACACGGCCTACACGCCATACCAGCCGGAGATCTCCCAGGGCCGCCTGGAGGCCCTGCTCAACTTCCAGACGATGGTCGCCGAGCTGACCGGGCTGCCCACCTCCGGCGCCTCCCTGCTCGACGAGGGCACCGCCGCCGCCGAGGCCATGGCGCTCTCCCGCCGCGTCGGCAAGGTCAAGAACGGCGTCTTCCTGATCGACGCCGACACCCTGCCGCAGACCATCGCCGTGATCCAGACCCGCGCCGAGCCGACCGGGGTCGAGGTCGTCGTCGCGGACCTCAGCGACGGCATCCCCGCCGAGATCGCCGAGCGCGGTGTCTTCGGCGTCCTGCTCCAGTACCCGGGCGCCTCCGGTGCCGTACGCGCCATCGAGCCCGTCATCGAGCAGGCCCACGAGCTCGGCGCGATCGTCACCGTCGCCGCCGACCTGCTGGCCCTCACCCTGCTCACCTCGCCCGGCGCCCTCGGCGCCGACATCGCGGTCGGCACCACCCAGCGCTTCGGCGTGCCCATGGGCTTCGGCGGCCCGCACGCCGGCTTCATGGCCGTACGTGAGAAGTTCGCCCGCTCCCTGCCCGGCCGCCTCGTCGGCGTCTCCGTCGATGCCGACGGCAACAAGGCCTACCGCCTGGCCCTCCAGACCCGCGAGCAGCACATCCGCCGCGAGAAGGCCACCAGCAACATCTGTACGGCGCAGGTGCTGCTCGCCGTCATGGCCGGGATGTACGCCGTCTACCACGGCCCCGACGGGCTGCGGACGATCGCCCGGCGCACCCACCGCTACGCCACGATCCTCGCCGAGGGGCTGCGCGCCGCCGGTGTGGAGGTCGTGCACGCCGACTTCTTCGACACTCTGACCGTCAAGGTGCCCGGCAAGGCCGCCGACATCGTCGCGGACGCCCGCGAGCGCGGGGTCAACCTCCGCCGCGTCGACGCCGACCACGTCTCCATCGCCTGCGACGAGACCACCACCCGGGCCCAGCTCTCCGCCGTCTGGGCCGCCTTCGGCGCCGACGCCGACATCGAGGCGCTGGACGGTTCGGCCGCCGACGCGCTGCCCGAGGCGCTGCTGCGCTCCGACGACATCCTGACCCACCCGGTCTTCCACCAGCACCGCTCCGAGACCGCGATGCTGCGCTACCTACGCAAGCTCGCCGACCGCGACTACGCGCTGGACCGGGGCATGATCCCGCTCGGCTCCTGCACCATGAAGCTGAACGCGACCGCCGAGATGGAGTCGATCACCTGGCCCGAGTTCGGCGCGCTGCACCCCTTCGCCCCGGCCGACCAGGCCCAGGGCTTCCTCACGCTCATCCGTGAGCTGGAGGAGCGCCTGGCAGAGGTCACCGGCTACGACGCCGTCTCCATCCAGCCGAACGCCGGATCGCAGGGCGAGTTCGCGGGCCTGCTGGCCGTCCGGGCGTACCACCGGGCCAACGGCGACGAGCAGCGCACCGTCTGCCTGATCCCCTCGTCCGCGCACGGCACCAACGCCGCGAGCGCGGTGATGGCGGGCATGAAGGTCGTCGTGGTGAAGACCGCCGACGACGGCGAGGTCGACATCGCGGACCTGCGGGCCAAGATCGAGCAGTACCGCGACGAGCTGGCCGTGCTCATGATCACCTACCCCTCCACCCACGGGGTCTTCGAGGAGCACGTCGCCGACATCTGCGGCGAGGTGCACGACGCGGGCGGCCAGGTCTACGTCGACGGCGCCAACCTCAACGCGCTGGTCGGGCTGGCCAAGCCCGGCAAGTTCGGCGGCGACGTCTCCCACCTGAACCTGCACAAGACCTTCTGCATCCCGCACGGCGGCGGCGGCCCCGGCGTCGGCCCGGTCGGCGTCCGTGCCCACCTCGCCCCGTACCTCCCCAACCACCCGCTCCAGCCCGGCGCGGGCCCGGAGACCGGTGTGGGCCCGATCTCGGCCGCCCCGTGGGGCTCGGCGGGCATCCTGCCGATCTCGTGGGCGTACGTCCGTCTGATGGGCGGCGAGGGGCTCAAGCGCGCCACCCAGGTCGCCGTGCTGGCCGCCAACTACATCGCCAAGCGGCTGGAGCCGCACTTCCCGATCCTGTACAACGGCCCGGCCGGACTGGTCGCGCACGAGTGCATCGTGGACCTGCGGCCGATCTCCAAGGCGACCGGCGTCTCCATCGACGACGTGGCCAAGCGCCTGATCGACTACGGCTTCCACTCGCCGACCATGTCGTTCCCGGTGGCCGGCACGCTGATGATCGAGCCGACCGAGAGCGAGGACCTCGCCGAACTCGACCGGTTCTGCGACACCATGATCGCGATCCGCGCCGAGATCGAGAAGGTCGCGTCGGGGGAGTGGAGCAAGGACGACAACCCGCTCGCCAACGCCCCGCACACCGCCGCCGCGCTCGGTGGCGGCTGGGAGCACGGCTACAGCCGCCAGGAGGCCGTCTTCCCGGCCGGGGTCTCGGCCGCCGACAAGTACTGGCCGCCGGTACGCCGTATCGACGGGGCCTTCGGTGACCGGAACCTGGTCTGCTCGTGCCCGCCGCTGGAGGAGTACGACGGCTGATCCCTTCGGGGCGTACGGCTGACATGCGTCGGGGCCGGTGCGGGGAGTTCCCCGGGCCGGCCCCTTCTCCGTACTGCTGTGTTGTCCGTACGGCCGCTCTCAGGCGGCCTTCACCACGCGGCCTGCCGCCAACGGCCGGTGCGGTGCGATGATCTGCCCGTCCGGCAGCAGCTCGCCGGTGTCCTCGAAGAGCAGGACACCGTTGCACAGAAGGCTCCAGCCCTGTTCCGGGTGGTGTGCCGTCAGACGGGCCGCCTCCCGGTCGGGGGAGTCGGCGGTGGGGCAGGGTGGCTGGTGCTGGCACATGGATGCGTTCTTTCGCTGCGTCGAGTCGAGTGTCCTGCGGCTGGATGAGAGGTTCATGGCCGCCCCCGTATCAGTCGGTCCGGTCCCAGTGTTGCCCTACGGGGGTGATTCCGCAGGGATTTCGCTGCAGCTCCCGTACTCCTCTCATGACGCGTCACCCGCGCGGACGGTTCACCGCAACTGCACTGTCACTTCGGGTGGTTCGGGGTGGCCGGACCGGGCTAGTCCGAGTGGGTAGGACGGAGCCCCCGCAGTGGCCCGTTCCGCCACCTGGCGTCGGGGTCACCGCGAGGGCTCCGGTTACGTCGGCCGCCGGGTCAGGCGGAGCTGAGCAGCGGGCCGGGGCCCACGCGCAGGGTCATGACGGGCAGCAGATCGGCGACCCGGTGCGGCCGGTGCGCGGCGATACCGGGCGGCGCCGGTGCCAGGGGCACCAGGACGTCGGCCGGGGCGAGCACACCGCCGGCGGCGTCGTCCTCCGTATCGTCGTGCAGCCAGAGGGTGAGCATGTACAGCTCGGGGATGGAGAGGAGTCTCGCCTGGTACGCCGTGGGCGAGGCTTCCGCCTGGCGGACCGCGAGCTCCGTCGAGGCGAGGTAGGGGCCCTCGAAGAAGTGCGAGAAGCTCCAGCCGTCCGGGGTGAGCATGGTGTCCGCCGCCGCGATCGCACGGCCCTCGCTCCGGATCAGGAAGCGCCAGGCCGCGAGGCGGGTTCGAGGTGCCGTCCCGGTCGGGGCGATCCGGTCCAGAACGTGCACGGGAAGCGGCAGTTCGGGGCTGAGCGGTCCCTGGACGGACCGGAGGGCGGAGGTGCGCGCCTCACGGACCGCGGTGGGGGAACCGAGGGCCGCGGACACGCTGCGCAGGGCGGGCGCGGGAGCCGGGGGGACATGCAGCGGCATAGTGGGTCGCCTCTCACTTGGAGACACGGTGATGCGTGGGCGGGTGCAGACGGCGCTGTCGGCAGAGCGGGGCCGGAGGAGTGGCCGATGACGGGCCGGTTGCGTCAACTCTCTGCCTCGTCAGGCGGAGTTTATACGACACGTGTTCACTCAGTGTTTCCGCTAGCCGCCGGGGATATTTCGCGCAAGGCGACATCCGGACTCTGAAATGCGGTATTCCTGGTGATTTGATCGGCCGTTTCCGGCTCCCGCCTGTGCTTCTTTCGGCGGAGCGGTAGGCCGAAACTCGTCGGTGTTTCCGTCATGCACTCTCCGGGCGAAAATGCCGTTCGCAGAGTGCCACAGGAATGTGCCCCCGGTCTCCGTCAACCAGCCTAGCGTGTTTCCGGTGCTCCGTGGGGCGTTACGGATCACTCCCACTGGGCATTATCGATCGTGATGCGAACGGCCCGGGCAGCGGGCCGACCACTGGAGGAGGGACCCCTCGATGGGGGAGAAGGTCGTGGCGGGAGCCGTTGACCTGTCCGATCGGCAGGCCTACCGCACCAAGCTCAACCAGTGCCTGGAGGGGCTGGGCAGACTGCTGGCGGAGCGGAGGTTCGACCGTCCCAGGAACCTGATGGGGCTGGAGATAGAGCTGAATCTCGCGGGTTCCGACGGCATGCCCCGGATGATGAATCAAGAAGTCCTCCAGCGCATCGCGAGCCGGGATTTCCAGACCGAACTAGGGATGTTCAATCTGGAAGTAAATATCGTTCCGCACCGGCTCGGCGGCCGGGTATTCGATCAGCTCTCGGAGGAGTTGCGGACCGGTCTCGCCTATGCGCATCGCAAGGCCGGTGAGGTGGATGCGGGGATTGTCATGATCGGCATCCTGCCGACGCTCGGCGAGCACGACGTGGTCTCGGCGAATCTCTCGGACGTCGACCGCTACACCCTGCTCAACGATCAAATGGCGGCGGCCCGGGGAGAGGATTTCGCCCTGGATATCGAAGGTGTGGAGCACCTGGTCTGCTCCTCGCCCTCGATCGCTCCCGAATCGGCCTGCACCTCGGTCCAGTTGCACCTTCAGGTGACGCCCGCCCGGTTCGCCGACGTGTGGAACGCGGCCCAGGCGATCGCCTCCGTGCAGATCGCGCTGGGCGCCAACGCCCCGTTCCTCTTCGGCAAGGAGCTCTGGCGCGAGTCCCGGCCCCCGCTGTTCCAGCAGGCCACCGACGTACGGCCGCCGGAGCTGGCCAACCAGGGTGTACGGCCCAGGACTTGGTTCGGGGAGCGCTGGATCACCTCCGCCTACGAGCTGTTCGAGGAGAACCTGCGCTACTTCCCGCCGCTGCTGCCGATCTGCGACGACGAGGAGCCGCTGCGGGTTCTCGACGAGGGCGGGGTGCCGGAGCTGGCCGAGCTGGTCCTGCACAACGGGACGGTCTACCGCTGGAACCGCCCGGTGTACGGGATGGCCGACGGCGTCCCGCACCTGCGGGTGGAGAACCGCGTCCTGCCGGCCGGGCCGACCGTCACGGACGTCATCGCCAACGCGGCCTTCTACTACGGGCTCGTACGGGCCCTCGCCGAGGAGTCCCGCCCGGTCTGGAGCAAGCTCCCCTTCGAGGCCGCCGCCGAGAACTTCACCGAGGCCTGCCGCCACGGCATCGACGCCGAACTGCTCTGGCCGCGCCCCGGCCGGGCCGGCGGACTGGCCAAGGTCCCCGCCGTACAGCTCGTACGGGAGGAGCTGCTGCCGCTGGCCGCGGCCGGTCTCGACGCCTGGCACATCGAGCCCGCCGACCGGGACCGCTACCTCGGCGTCATCGAGGAGCGCTGCAAACGGCGGGTCAATGGGGCCTCCTGGCAGGTCGCCACGTACCGCCGGGCGCTGGAGGCCGGTCTCGGCCGGGAGGCGGCACTGGCGGCGACCACGCGGCGCTACGCCGAGCTGATGCACGCGGGGGAGCCGGTGCACACCTGGCCGGTGGGGTTCCCGGCGCCCTGAGGGGGCGGCTGGGTGTTCCCGTACGCGGACGGGGGTAGCTCGGTGTGTGCCCGTACGCGTACGAGGGCGGCGGTGCATGTTCCCGTACGCGTACGGGGCGGCGGGGTGCTTGTGCGGCCTGTTCGGTCCGGCAGGCCGCCGTCGGGCCGGGCGCCGTCCTCACTCCTGGGCGGCGCGTCCGTTCTGTCCCGCCGTCATGATGGCCTGGAGGATGACCGCCTGGATCTCCGCCGGGTCGCTCACGCCGTACCCGTCGCCGCCGGTGATCCGCGCGATCTCGGCGACCTCCTCGCGGTCGGCCTCCGGGCCCACCGCGATGGCGATGACCGGAACGGGACGCTCGGAGTCGGTGAGTCCCTTGAGCTCCGTGATCAGCGCACTGCGGGAGATGCCGTCCTCGTCCTGGTTGGAGCCGTCCGTGAGGATCACCAGGGCGTTGAACTTGCCCTTCACATACGTCGACCGGGCCTCCTTGTACGAGGCCAGCACCGTGTCGTACAGCCCGGTCGCCCCGCCCGGTACGGGCTGGAGCCCCGCGAACGCCGCCGAGAGCTTCTCCCGGTGGGTGGAGCCGCCCGGGGAGGGGTCGCCCAGCCTGCGGGTCTCCATGAGCTTGCGGTAGTCCTTCTCGCCGTCCAGCGTGGTGGCGAACTCCCACAGGCCGATCTCGTCGTCCGGGGTGAACTGGGTGAGCGCCTGGATCAGCGACTCCTTGGTGACGTCCATCCGGGACTGGTTCCGTCCCGGCACCAGGGTGGCCATGGAGCCCGAGGCGTCGACCACCGTGGTCAGCCGGGCGCTCTGGACGGTGATCGTCCACATCCCCAGCACCTCCTGGAGCTTCTTCGCCGAAGGTGCCTCGGCCGCCGATGTGTCGTACGGCTGCGGAGACTTGCCGCCCGCCGAGGTGACGACCGCGTCGTCGGCCCTTCCGTCGGCCGGGCGGAAACCGTACCGGGCGAACACGGCCCGCGAGCCCTTGTCGTTGAGCAGGGTCATGAAGCGCAGGGCCGCCCGGGACTGGGCGAGGGTCAGCTTCTCCTCGTCGACCAGCGTGTAGGGGTAGTCGAGCAGCGGGGTGCCGTCCTCGGGGTAGAAGAGGTCCAGCCTGCCGCTGCCGGTCGCCTCCGCGTTGTGGGCGAAGGCGGCCTGCTCGGATATGAGGACCGCCTGGTTGCGTCTGGGATTGCCGTCCTCCGCGCCGGAACCGCTCCGCGCCAGGGTCTCCAGCACCTGCGCGTCGCTGTCCGACATCCGCTCGGCCAGCACCTTCGCGGTCTCCGCGACCCTGGTGTCGCTGTCCCCGCCCTGCTCCTCGGACGAGGCGCCGATGCTGGTGAGCGCCAGCAGACCGGTGGCGCTGCGCGCCGGATCGGCCGCGCCGAGGCGGATCCTGTCGGACTGGAGGGCCGCGCCGACCGATTCGGCCCAGGAGTACGTCTTCTTCGGCCAGCCCAGCCGCTTGGAGGCGGACGGCACCATGGCGAGGGTCACCGGTGAGGAGGCCACCGAGTCGGAGGGGGAGACGGGGGTTCCGGTGCCCAGCCCCTTCGCCCGGTCCAGCCAGAGGTCGGAGTCGGGCAGCCAGACCTGGAAGCCGGGTGCCTCGGCCTCGCTCGCGAGGGCGTCGGCCACCTTGTAGGAGTCGCGGGCCACCACCTCCACGTCCATGCAGTGGCCGTCGGATCTCACCTCGTCCGCGAGGGTCTGCTCGGCTATGGCCCGGACCGCCGGGGCGATGTCCGGCGAGGCGGCCAGGGTCAGGCGCACGGCGGAGTCCTCGCACGACTCGGAGAACGACAGCAGTCCGCCCTTGACCGCCACCGCGGTTCCCGTCGCCACGGCGAGGACGAGCAGGGTGGCGATGGCGATGGTGCGACGCCGGCGCCGGGGGGATGCGTCCCCGCGTTCTTCCGGCGCGTAGGCGTCGGGCAAGCTGTGACGTCCCATGTCGGTGGAGCCCCCTGAAGACGAACGATGAACGGTGAACAAGGAAAAGGGGGACCGCACCATCGGCGATGGTGGTCGTCCCCCGGCCTGTCGCGCATGATCTTCGTACCTGCATTCGAGACCCTAGCGGGACGGTGGGCGGGATGAGACGCGATTGCAGAACAAAAGGCAGGTGTACCGGTGGAGGTGGGGCGCATGGCTGATTCTTTTCCTCAAGAGGGCCCGTCGCGAAGGATCTTGCGGTCGGAGATGGTGCTGGTCCTGGCGCTCTCCTTGGGCGCGAGCGCGGTGTCCGCGCTCATCAGCTTTGTCGGATCGCTGACGAAACCGGGGGGTTTGAAGGACCAGGCGGCGACGCTGAACGGTTCGTACGCCCCGGGCCGTCCATGGCTGGATCTGGCGTGGCAAATGTTCGGAATCGCAACGGCCCTGGTGCCGGTCGCGCTCGTGGCGCACCTGCTGATCAGGGAGGGCGCAAGCCTGCGGACGATCGGGTTCGACCGGACCCGGCCGTGGTCCGACCTCGGTCGCGGAACGCTGATCGCGGCCGGCATCGGCAGCGCCGGGCTCGCCTTCTACCTGGTGGCCAGAGCGACCGGCTTCAACCTCACCGTCGTACCGGAGTCGCTGCCCGACGTCTGGTGGAAGTTCCCCGTGCTCATCCTCGCCGCGGCGGAGAACTCCGTGGTGGAGGAGGTCATCGTCGTCGCCTACCTGCTGCGGAGGCTGGACCAGCTGGGCTGGACGCCGATGGCCTCGCTGGTGGCCAGCTCGGTGCTGCGTGGCTCGTACCACCTGTACCAGGGCATCGGCGGCTTCATCGGCAACCTGGTGATGGGCGTCGTCTTCGTGCTGCTGTACCGGCGGTGGGGGCGGGTGGGGCCGTTGGTCGTGGCCCATACGCTGCTCGACATCGGGGCGTTCGTCGGGTACGCGCTCCTCGCGGGCAAGGTGGACTGGCTGCCGACGCCGTAGGAGGGGGAGGGGTGGCAGGGGCGGCGCGGAGGGTCCCGTACGCCGCCCCCTCTCAGAGGGTGGTCAGCAGCTCGCCGTCGATGACGGTGACCGCCGTGCCGGTCAGCAGGGTGCGTTCGCCGCGCAGTGCGGTGCGTACGAGACCGGAGCGGGCGGACGCCTGGAGCCCGGTCAGGTCGTCGCGGCCGAACCGGGCCGACCAGAACGGGGCCAGCGCGGTGTGGGCGCTGCCGGTCACCGGGTCCTCGTCGATGCCGACGCCCGGGAAGAAGCCGCGCGAGACGTAGTCGTAGCCGCGCGCGGGGTCCTCGGCGGCGGCCGTGGCGATGATGCCGCGCCGGGAGTGGGTCACCAGGGCGGCGAAGTCCGGGGTCAGAGCCCGTACGGTCGCCTCGTCGCGGAGCTCGACGAGCAGGTCGCCGATGTGCTCCCCGGTGTCGTGGACCGAGACCGGCTCCGCCCCCAGGGCCTTGGCCAGGCCGGGCGGCGGTACGGCTTCCTCGCGCAGCGGGGCGGTGGGGAAGTCGAGGGTGAGGGAGCCGTCCGGGTGGGCGGTGGCGGTGAGGATCCCGCAGCGGGCGGTGAAGCGTACGGTGCCGGTGGCCCGGCCCGTGGTGTGCAGGATGTGCGCGGTGGCGAGCGTGGCGTGCCCGCACATGTCGACCTCGGTCGCCGGGGTGAACCAGCGCAGCGCCCAGTCGGCCGTGCCGCCCGGCGGCAGCGGGTGGGCGAAGGCCGTTTCGGAGAGGTTGACCTCGGTGGCGATCTCCTGGAGCCGTTCGGCGTCCGGGAAGGCGGTGGATTCCAGCAGGAGGACGCCTGCGGGGTTGCCGGAGAAGGGGCGGTCGGTGAACGCGTCGACGATACGAATCCTCATGGGACGACCGTAGATCGCCCGCGCGGCCACGGGCCAAGGCCAATCGGGGGTTCCTGGCCCTGTCACCCGGGCGTGGGAGGTCCGGGCGCGGGCCGGCGGTTCAGGAGCAGGGGGTGCCGCCGCCGTGGCGGGGGAGGCCGGGGCGGCTGTCGAGCGACCAGGTGTGGGTGCAGCCGGGGCACTGGAGGTGCAGGACCGGACCGTTGTTGGAGATCAGATAGCGCCAGTGCTCGCCGCAGGTGCGCAGGTCCGCGCAGGTCGCGCAGTGGCGGGCGTCGTCGCAGGCGGGGCAGGTCACCCAGGCTCGGCGGGCGATGTCCGCCTGCGGATCAATGGGCAGCCGCACGGCCCGGATCCTTGTCCGGCAGGACACCGGCGGCCACCAGCCGGTCGTAGGTGCGCTGCTGGTCGGCGTCGAGGCCCGAGTAGAGCAGGGCGTAGGCCTCGTCCTCGCCGCGGAGGGCGGCCATCGGATCCCAGTCGGGCCCGAGCGCGGCGACGACCGCGGTCCGTCGCCGGGCCTCCTCGAAGGTCAGGTCGATGGTGAAGGGGACGAGCCCGGTGGTCCTGTCCTGATTCATGGCTGCGCTTCCGGTGGGTGTGGGGGTGAAACCTCACCATCTGTACCAGGCCCGCGCGGCGGCAGGGAAGGGTGACCTAAGTCGCCCGCTGAGGTGCCGCCCTCCGCCGTCCCGTGGCCGTGCCCTCGGATCGGCGGGCGAGGGCGGGCGGTTGTCCGGTACGGGGGTGCTCGCGGCGGCTCCGTACCGCGTACGGCCCTGTGGTACACGTCATAGCGCGAGCCTCCGCCCCAGCCGGACGAGCGGGGACGCGGCCATCACGGCCGGGGACAGCATCATGCCCGCGGTCGTCACCAGGAGGCTGGTGCGCAGCCCCCACTCCTGCGCGAGGAGCCCCCCGAGCAGCGAGCCGAGCGGGGTGCACCCCATCCCGACGAAGGTGATCGTCGCGGCGGCGCGGCCCTGCATTCCGTCCGGGGTGACGGCCTGCCGCACCGACATGACCGTGACGTTCACCAACTGCCCGAAGGCCCCGAACACGAAGTTGACCGCCAGGAGCGCGGCCACCGTCACCGCCGATGAGCCGTGCAGGGCGGGCACCCAGAGCAGGGCGCCGTTGCCGAGCACCGCGCCGGAGACGAGCACCACGCCATGGCCGTACCGCCTCGGCAGCCGGGCGGCCAGGACCGACCCGAGGAGCGCGCCCGGTCCGGTCGCCGCGAGGACGAGCCCGACGGTCGCGCCCGTCAGGTGCAGTTCGCGCGGGAGGAAGAGCAGGTAGACGGTCATCGTGGCCGCGAAGGAGAACTGGAAGGCGGCCGAGGCGAGGCAGACGGCCCGCAGCAGGGGGTGTCCGGCGACGAAGCGCAGGCCGTCCCGGATCTGCTGCCGGACCCGAGGGGCGGGTTCGTGGTGCTCCGGTACGGCTTCGGCCCGGCGGATCCGCCGGAGGGACGCGAACGACATCGCGAAGAACAGCGCGCCGGAGGCGGCGGCGACCGGCGCCGAGAGCAGCGACACCAGCCCGCCGCCGAGCGCGGGGCCGCCGATCTGCGCGGCGGACCGGCTGCCTTCCAGCGCGCTGTTGCCCGGCAAGAGCTGATCGCGTCTCACCAGCCTTACGAGGGAGGCCTGATAGGCGACATCGAAGAGGACGGACAGAGCTCCGACGGTGAAGGCGACCATGGACAACGCGGGCAGGCCGAGCAGCCCGAGGAGACCGGCCACGGCGGCCGCGCCCAGTACGACGGCCCGGGCGGCGTCCGTCACCACCATCACCGTGCGGGCCCGCCATCGGTCCACCCACGCACCCGCCAGGAGCGAGAGCAACAGGACGGGCGCCTGCCCCACGGCCCGGAGGGCGCCCAACTGGCCCGCGTCGGCGTCGAGCGCCAGGACGGCGAAGAGCGGCAGAACGATGAGCATCGTGTGTTCGCCGAGCTGGGAGGCGGTCTGGCCCGCCCAGAGTCTGCGGAAGTCGGCGTCCCGCCACACGGAAGGGGAGGACGCGGAGGAGGGGGACGGCACGGAGACCCCTGGGGTTGCCGGAACGAGGACCGCCGGCTCGGCGCGTGAAGGCGCACCCGGGCTTCGGGCGGGGTGAAGGGCTCGCTGTGCCGCGACCTCAGGGGCAGCACGCGATGACGGGCCGGTCCCGGCCTACGACGTCAACGCGCGCTCGGACGACCGGGCATGCCTCTCCGCCTCCCTCGTGGGTCACTCGTCGGCCCGAACGGTAGCGCTCGGGGGCCGGGAGGCGAAAGACGATTACGGCGGGCCCCACCGCCCGAGGGCCCTCCGGCCGTGATCGGCGGGCGGTTCGACAGCGTGCGGCCGTGATCGAACCCGTGGAGTCACCCCTGCTGTTCCTGGACGTCGACGGAACGCTGCTGCCGTACGGGGGAGTTCGGCTTCCCGCCGCCCCGGACGAGTGGGCAGGATGGCAGCACCTGTCCAATCCTCAGCTCGCGAAGATCGACCGCACGCACGGCCCGCGTCTCCTGGCTCTGCCCTGCACGCTGATATGGGCCGCGCTCCTCCACCGGGTGGCTTCTTCGACCGGTCTCGGCGAGGCCGACTTCGGGGTTCTGGAGGAGTGGCTGCTGGGTGTCCGGGCCCGGTAGCGGTCACACACCGCGTGTCCCTCCCGCGTCGGCAGTCGTGGTCAGGGCGTGACCAGGCCCGCGAGCTTGCGCAGGGACTCCTGGAGTGCCGCCGTCGCGGAGTCCTTGAGTTTGCCGCCCATCAGGGAGACCGCCGCGCCGGTGAACTCGCCCTCGATGCGCACCACCGTGGCCGTCCCGTCCGGGGACGGGGACGGGTGCGGAGTCAGGGAGTAGCGCATGGCCAGGTTGACGCCCATCGGGCCCGTGCCCCGGGTCGTCAGCAGTCGGCCGGGCTCCAGTTCGTCGACCGTCCACGTCACTTCGGCGGGGAAGCCCATGAGCTTCATGTTCTCCTCGTAGACGGCCCCCTTCTCCAGCGTGGTCGGGCCGCCCTTGGGGAAGCTGGTGTGGGTGGCGTTCCACTCGCCGTACGAAGGGAAGTCCGTCAGCTGTGCCCAGACCTTCTCGGCGGGTGCCTCGATGCGTGCCTCCGCGCTGACTTCGGCCATGCGACCACCCCTGGTTCGTCCGGTTACGGTGCCGGGGAACGTAACGGCGGCGGCTCCAATATTCAATGCTGATGCATCGTCAGATTTGCTGGGGCTGCCGGTTCCGCCAGATCTCCGCCGCGTCGAACCGGTCCGACGCGCGCGGGTGCGGGCCCTCGTCGTGGCAGTGAAAAGCGGCCCAGAACAGATCGGCGGGCAGGGCGTCGTCCGGCGCGTACACGCGGTAGACGTACTGCATCCCGTCCTGGGCGAGCAGTGCGACCATCCAGAACACCTGTGATGTCCCTCCGCCCGGAGTCGATGCCTGCGTGCTGTGTGCTGTGGTCTGGGGGACGTGTGCGCGGGGTGTGGCGGTTGCCCGGGGGAGTGCGGCGCAAGGCGGCGCGCCCCCCTGAGAGTGATGGTTGTACGCCGTGGCGCGATCTCATCCGCAGGGATGAGGGGCCGCTCCGGTGAGCCCAACTTGGGTGGGACCCGCGAATGGGCCGCGCCGCCGATGCCTCACGGCCCGGGGACTGATGGGGTGGAGTAGTGCAAAACCGGACGCCGCGGATCCCTGACCAGCCCGCCCCGAACCCCGTCGGACCCGATGCCGGGCTCACCGTCGAACTGGCCTCGGTGGTGACGGGGGCGCGCAGGCGTGCGCTGCGGGACGGCGACCGGCAGATCGACACCGCCCACCTTCTGCACTCCCTCATCGAGAGCGACCCCGAGGTCCGCGAGGCCTTCGACGGCGGACCGCGGCTGGCGAAGGTGCTCGGCTACCTCGTGCAGCGCAGCATCGGTTACGGGCTCCGCTGGCAGGGGTCGGTGGAGGACTCCGGGGCCGTCCCCGTCGTACGGGACCCGGCGGCGGAGGGCTGGTCGCCGTCGGCCGTCACCGCGATGGAGGACGCCCTGCGCCGGGCGGGGCTGCGCGGGGAGCCGCACGCCCGGGGGCTGGATCTCCTCGCCGCACTGGCCGCCGATGGGGAGTGCCGGGCGGTGGAGGTGCTGAGCCGGGCCGGTGTGGACGCGCGGTGGCTGGCGGGGCGGGCGGTGGAGCGTATGGCTGAGGCGTCTCGGTGGGGGTGATGGGGCGGGTGTTTCGGGGGGTGTGACGGGGGAGCGTGCCGGCGGGGTGTCTCGACAGGTGTCACGGAGGTGACGGTGCTGTCGGGTGCTGTCATGATGTGCCGATGCACGCGTCTCGGGGTACTCAGAAGCGAAGCGCCGGTCTGGGGCTCGCCCTGCTTTCGGCCTTCGCTTTCGGCGGCTCGGGGGTCGCCGCCAAGCCGCTCATCGAGGCGGGGCTCGACCCCCTGCACGTGGTGTGGCTGCGGGTGGCGGGTGCCGCTCTCATCATGCTGCCGGTCGCCTGGCGTCACCGGAACCTGGTACGTGAGCGGCCCGCCCTGCTGGCCGGGTTCGGGCTCTTCGCCGTGGCGGGAGTGCAGGCCTGCTACTTCGCCGCGATCTCCCGTATCCCGGTCGGGGTGGCGCTCCTCGTCGAGTATCTGGCCCCCGCGCTGGTCCTCGGCTGGGTCCGGTTCGTCCAGCGCAGGCCCGTCACCCGGGCCGCCGCACTCGGTGTGGTCCTGGCCGTCGGCGGGCTCGCCTGTGTCGTCGAGGTGTGGGCCGGGCTCAGCTTCGACGCCCTCGGGCTGCTGCTCGCCCTCGGCGCCGCCTGCTGCCAGGTCGGCTACTTCGTCCTCTCCGACCACGGCGGCCAGGAGGGCAAGGGCGGTGACGGGCGGCGCGTCGAACCTCCGCACCCGCTCGGCGTCATCTCGTACGGACTGATCGTCGGCGCCCTCGTCCTCACCGTTGTGGCGCGCCCCTGGGGCATGGACTGGTCGCTGCTCGGCGGAACCGCGGGCATGAACGGCAACGGGGTCCCCGCCTGGCTGCTGCTCGGCTGGATCGTGCTGATCGCCACCGTGCTCGCGTACGGCAGTGGCGTCGTCTCCGTCCGGAGGCTCTCGCCGCAGGTCGCCGGGGTCGTCGCCTGCCTGGAGGCGGTCATCGCGACCGTGCTGGCCTGGGTGCTCCTCGGTGAGCACCTCTCCGCGCCGCAGCTCATCGGTGGCTTCGTGGTCCTGACCGGGGCGTTCATTGCCCAGTCGGCCGCGCCGAAACCGCCCTCGGGGCCCGTTGCCGCAGGGGCGGGGGCGGGCCTCGGTGCCGTCGAGGGCGCCGCCGGAAGTGAGTTGTCCGCCGGGCGGGCCCCGCATTAGTGTGCCGATCATGCATCTGACTGTGCTGCCGCCGCCTGTCGCCTAGCGCGCGCGGCCACTCCTGACGAAGACCGGGCTCGGGCAGTCCCCGAGCGGTTCGTCGCTGCCCGCGTGCGGAGCCGAGCGACCACCACCCTGTCTGTCCTCCTCCGGAGAAGTCACATGGCCATGCCTGGTGTTTCCGCTCTGCCCGTCGGGCGGAGCCTGCTGTATCTCGTCGTCGCCGGAGTCGCCTGGGGCACCGCCGGTGCGGCCGCCTCCCTGATCTTCCGGATCAGCGATCTCGGCCCCCTCGCCCTGTCCTTCTGGCGCTGCTTCGGCGGCCTCGTCCTGCTGGCGGGGGTACTCGCCCTGCGTCCCGGCCGCGCACCCCGGCGGCCCGAACCCCGGCGCCGCAGGCTGCTGCGCATCCTCGCCACGGGCGTCGGCCTCACCGTGTTCCAGAGCGCGTACTTCGCGGCGGTTGAGGCCACCGGCCTCGCCGTCGGTACCGTCGTCACGCTCGGCGCCGGGCCCGTCCTGATCGCCCTCGGCGCACGCGTGATGCTGGGCGAACGGCTCGGCCGGGGCGGGCTCGCCGCCGTGGTGGGTGCGCTGGCCGGTCTCGCCGTGCTCGTCCTGGGCGGCGAGGGCGGCGAGGTCGTCCCGGCCGGGGTGCTCCTCGCGCTCCTGTCCGCCGCCGGGTACGCGGCGATCACCCTGCTCACCCGCTGGCTCGGGCGGGACGGCGGCGGTGGCGACGCGCTCACCACCAGCGCCTGGGCGTTCGGCATCGGGGCGGTGGGGCTGCTGCCCATGGCGGCGGCCGAGGGGCTTGTGCCGCACACCGCCGAGGCGGGGCAGGTGCTGTGGCTGCTCGTCTACGTGGCGGCGGTGCCCACCGCGCTCGCGTACGCGCTGTACTTCGCGGGGGCCGCCGTCGTCCGCTCGGCCACCGTCTCCGTGATCATGCTCCTGGAGCCGGTGAGCGCCGCGCTCATCGCGGTGACCGTCCTGCGGGAGCGGCTGACGGCGGCCACCGTCATCGGCACCCTGCTTCTGCTGGCCGCCGTGGCCGGGCTGGCCCTGGCCGAGGCGCGAGGCGCCGCGGTCACGCGCCGGAGGGAGGCGGAGGCCCTGGCCGTGTAGTGGGGCAGGGCCTGGAGCAGGGGCCGGGTGTCGAGGCCCGGGGCCGGGGCAGCGGCTCCGGGTTCTGTTCCCCCGGGCGGCCCGGATCAGAGCGCGCGGAGGTAGTCCGGTACGTCGACGGCCGGGTCCAGGTCGTCCGCCGGGACCGGCTGCGCGTAGCCCCGGGTGAGGGGGACGATCCCGGTCCAGTGGGGGAGGGTGAGGTCCTCCGGCTCGTCGTCGGGGCCGCCGGTGCGGACCTTCGCCGAGACCTCGTCCAGGTCCAGCCGGATCACCGCCGTGGCGGCCAGCTCCTTGGCGTCGGCCGGGCGGGCGTCGCGGGAGCGGCCGGGGACCGCCTGGTCGACGATCGCGTCGAGGGCGATGCGCCGCTCCTCGGGGTCGGTCACGGCGGTGGCGGTGCCGTGGACCACCACGGAGCGGTAGTTCAGCGAGTGGTGGAAGGCGGACCGGGCCAGCACCAGGGCATCGACATGGGTGACGGTCAGGCAGACCGGCAGCCCGGGGCCGGCCGCCGCCCGGGCGTTCCGCAGCGGCCGCGATCCGGTCGACCCGTGGACGTACAGGCGCTCCCCGACCCGGCCGTACATGGTCGGCAGCACGACCGGCGCTCCGTCCCGGACGAAGCCGAGGTGGCAGAGGTAGGCCCCGTCGAGGATCGAGTGGACCAGCTCGCGGTCGTAGGAGGCGCGCTCCTTGGACCGGGTGGGTACCGTGCGGTCGGTGGGCGTGTAGGAGGAGGACGTGGAGGGGGAGGCGGCAACGCCGGGGCCCGTGGGGGCGGGCGGTGCGGTGTGCTGCATTGCGTACTCCATTGCACTAGTGCATAATGTTGTTTGTGCTAGGAGAGTATCGGATCAGTGGGCGGCGCGCATCGGAGATCGCCGCCAGTGTGGAGCGCGGGGTCGGCTCCGGAGAGCTCGCGCCCGGTCATGTGCTGCCCCCGATGCGGGAGTTGGCCGCGCGCCTGGAGGTCAACCCGAACACGGTGGCCGCCGCCTACCGGACTTTGCGCGAGCGCGGAGTGATCGAGACGGCGGGCCGCCGGGGGAGCCGGGTGCGGGCGCGCCCCGCCAGTACGCCCCGCGGCTCCTTGCGGATCGAGGCGCCGCCGGGCGTACGCGATCTCGGCGAGGGCAACCCCGATCCGGCCCTGCTGCCGCCGCTGGGCCCGGCGCTCGCCGCGGCCGCCGCGGTCGATGCCGAGCGCCCCGGTCTGTACGGGGAGGCCCCCGTGGTCCCGGAGTTCGCGGCGTACGCGCGGGGCGCGATGGACGCCGACGGGGTGCCCGAGGGGCCCGTCGCGGTGACCTCCGGCGCCCTCGACGCCATCGAGCGGGTGCTCGCCGCGCATCTGCGGCCGGGCGACGCGGTGGCGGTGGAGGACCCGGGGTGGGGCAGTGTGCTCGACCTCGTACCGGCGCTCGGGCTGCGCGTCGTACCGGTCGGGGTGGACGACGACGGGCCGCTGGTCGCGGACGTGGAGCGGGTGCTGCGGGCCGGGGCGCGGGCGCTCGTCGTCACCGACCGGGCGCAGAACCCGACCGGGGCCTCGGTGAGCGGGGGCCGGGCCCGGGAGCTGAAGGCCGTGCTCGCCCGCCACCCGGATGTCCTGCTGATCGAGGACGACCACGGCCACGCCATCGTCGGCCTGCCGCTGCACCCGCTGGCGGGCACCACGGACCACTGGGCGTTCATCAGGTCGGCGACCAAGGCGTACGGGCCCGATCTGCGGGTCGCCGTGCTCACCGGCGACCCGGTCACGGTCGACCGGGTCGCGGGCCGGCAACGGCTGGGCCCCGGCTGGGTCAGCCGCCTGCTCCAGCGTGCGGTGCTCCACCTGTGGACCTCGGACGCCGTCGACACCGCCGCCGTCGCCCGCTCCTACGGAGAGCGCCGCGACGCCCTCGTACACGCGTTGGCGGAGCGTGGGGTGGCGGCCCACGGGCGCAGCGGGATGAACGTGTGGGTGCCCGTCAGCGACGAGACCGGGGCCATCGCCCGGCTGCTGCACGCAGGGTGGGCGGCGGCCCCCGGAGCGCGCTTCCGGGTGGCCACGCCCCAGGCGGTGCGGCTCACCGTCTCCCGCCTGACCGCCGCGGACATCGGGCCGCTGGCGGACGCGGTGGCGGCGGCGGCCGGACCGGTGCGACCGGTCACGTACGGCTGAGGCGTCGGCGTCCCTCTCCGGATCGGGGGGCCTCGCCCGGCGCGGGCTTGCGGGCGGGGGCCGAGGGGCGGCTCTGGGTGAGGGCCGCTCCGGCCAGCACGATCACCGCGCCCACCGGGGTGTTCCAGGTCAGCTGCTCGCCGAGCAGGGTCACGCCCGCCGCCGTGGCGATCACCGGGATGAAGTAGGTGACCATCTGCCCGGTCGTCGGGCCCACCTCCTGGACCAGCCCGTACTGGAGCAGCACCGCGAGGCCCGTGCCGAGCGCGCCGAGGGCGAGGACGGAGAGCGTCGGCAGGAGCGGGAACGTGTCCGGGGCGGAGGTGAACACCGGGGTCACCACGGCCAGTTGCAGTGTCCCGACGAAGAGCTGGCTGCCGGTGAGCGTCAGCGTCGAGGAGCCGGTCCCCGCCAGCGTACGGCGGACGTAGATCCAGCCGACCGCGTAGCTGAACGAGGCCAGCAGCGCCATCCCCGTACCGGGCAGGTCCACGCCGGAGAAGCCCTGCCAGGCGCCCAGGACCGTCAGCACGCCGAGGAAGCCGACGCCCAGGCCCGCGACGCGTCGGCGGGTCGGGCGGTCCTCGGAGAGGGCGACCACCGAGAGGGCCATGCCCCACAGGGGCGAGGTCGCGTTGCAGATACCGGCGAGGGTGGAGGGGATGGTCAGCTCGGCGTAGGAGAAGAGGGAGAACGGCAGCGCGTTGAGGAAGAACGCCGCCACCGTGATGTGCCCCCAGGTCCGGGCCGAGCGCGGCAGCCGCTCGCGGCGCATCGCCATCGCGACGGCCAGGACGGCGGTGCCCGCGAGCAGCCTGCCGAGGGTGACCTGGAACGGTGCGTACCCCTCGGTGCCCACCTTGATGAGCAGGAAGCTGAACCCCCAGATGAGGGAGAGCACGGCGAACCGGATTCGCCAGTCCACGGCCGGGCGCCGGATGGCGGGCGGGGGCGGGAGTGGCGGTACGGACGCGGCCGGAGGGGTGGCGGGCTGCTGGCAGGGGGCGCTCATGGCTCAACGATGACCAACAGCACTGATTAGAACAAGCGAGAGTTTCTGCGCAGATTCGCGTAGCATCGCTTACATGTTGAATCTGGAGCGGCTGCGCACCCTGGACGCCCTCGCCCGGCACGGCTCGGTGAGCGGGGCCGCCGGAGGGCTGCATGTCACCACATCGGCGGTCTCGCAGCAGATGGCCAAGCTGGAGCGCGAGGTCGGTCAGCAGTTGCTTGCGAGGAACGGCCGGGGCGTCCGCCTCACCGACGCGGGCCGACTGCTCGCGGACCACGCCGCCCGGATCCTGTCGCAGGTGGAGCTGGCCCAGTCCGACATCGAGGCGCAGCGGGGTGAGGTGGTCGGCGAGGTGACGCTCTCCGCGTTCCCCACGGCGGCGCGCGGACTGCTGCCCGCCACGCTCATCTCCCTGCGCGCGGACCATCCCGAACTGAGAGTGCGAACGAGGGAGTTGGAGCCGGAGCAGGGGCTCCTCGCGGTGCTGCGGGGCGATGTCGACGTGGCCGTGGTGCTCGACTGGAGCAACAAGCGGCTGCCCGTTCCCGGCGGTCTGACCAAGGCCGAACTCCTCGACGACGCACCGGACATCGCCATGCCGGCCGGGCATCCGCTGGCAGACCGGGCCGAAGTGGAGCTGGAGGACTTCGCGCGGGACGAGTGGGTCTCCTGGCCGGAGGGCGAATTCTGTTACGAGTGGCTGATGTTCACCCTGCGCTCCCGGGGGATCGAGCCGCGCATCTCCCACCTGGCCGGAGAGCACCACACGCAACTCGCCCTCATCGCGGCCGGGTTCGGCGTCTGCGTCGCACCGCGACTGGGCCGAGGCCCTGTCCCCGCCGGAGTCTCCCTGGTGCCGGTGCGGCAGACCATGCGCCGCCACATCCATGCCGTCTGGCGTACGGACGCCGACCGCCGCCCCTCGGTCCGGGCCACGGTCGAGGCGCTGCGGGCGGCGGCGGAGCAGGTGGCGGCCGGAGTCGCGGGTGCGGGGTGACTACCGCCCCGGCTCCGCGATCTTGCGGAAGTCCCATGAGGTGACGGTGTCCGGGGTGAGCCGTAGCCAGGCGTGCCGACCGTCGTGCGGCATCTCCGTCATCCCGAAGTACTTGGCGGGGAACAGCCGCTCCGGTACGTCGAGTTCGGGGCAGGGCTCACCCGTGCGCGGGGCCTCGCCGACGAACTGGGCCGTACCGGAGAGCTCCACGCCGCGCAGCTCGTCGTACGATTCCCCGTCGTCGACCACCACGGCGATTCGCGGGTCCTTGCGCAGCTGGGACCAGCGCAGGCTGCGGGTGATGGAGTACAGCCAGAGCGAGGAGCCGTCCCAGACGAACCAGAGCGCACCGATGTGCGGAGGTCCGTCGGCGGCGAGGGTGGCGACCCGGCAGGTGCGCTGCCCGGTGAGGTAGGCGTCCCGCTCCTCGGGGGTCATCATGATCCGGCGGCCGCGTCGCTGGGTGTCGGTCATGCGGGGTCCTCCCCTTGTCATCTGACGACGTGTCAGAAATCATGGGGGCTCTTCCGTCGCGGCGCAACGCCGTTGACCGCACGGCGGACGAGAAGAGCGAGAAGGGAAGGAGCCCCGTGGCGTCCAGGGAATCGCAGGACCGGCTCGCCGCGCTGCTGGCCCCCGCCACCACCGTACTGCTGACCGTCGAATGCCAGCAGGGCGTCGTGGGACCGGACAGTGCCCTGCCCGAACTCGCCAGGGCCGCCCGCTCCTCGGGCGTCCTCGACAACATCGCCCGCCTGGTCGCCGCCGCCCACGAGGGCGGTGTCCAGGTCATGCACGCGGTCGCCGAGAGCCGCCCCGACGGACGCGGCGCCAACCGCAACGCCCGCCTCTTCCGCGCCGCCGCCCGGCTCCCCGTACAGCAGCACACCGGCACCACCGCCGTACGGGTCGCGCCGCCCATCCCGGTGGCGGAAGAGGACCTCGTCGTACGCCGGTTGCACGGACTCTCGCCGCTCGCCGGCACCGATGTGGACGCGCTCCTGCGCAACCTCGGGTGCCGCACGCTCGTCGTCACCGGGGTCTCGGCCAACGTCGCGATCCCCAACGCCGTGTTCGACGCCGTCAACCTCGGCTACACGGCGGTCGTCCCCTCCGACGCGATCGCGGGGGTGCCCGCCGAGTACACCCCCGCGATGATCCGCAACACCCTCGCCCTGGTCTCCACGGTCACCACCACCGATGAGATCCTGGGCCGTTGGAAGGGACCCCGCAGGCAGGCGGGGTAGGTTTCGGGGGCCCCGGAAGCCCCGACATGGACCGAGGAGCCCGACTTTCAGGCGGCGTACGACGCGACCCGATCGACCGGGGCCGAGGCGTTCACGGCCTGGGAGGCGGAGGTCGCGAACTCGCGCCGGATCGAGCGGGAGGCGGAGTCCCTGGATCTGGCCGGGCAGCAGCCGCGTTGGGGCCAGGGCGTGTCGCTGCGGATGGTGGTGATGCACGTCCTGCTGGAGTACGGCCGTCACAACGGGCACGCGGACTTCCTGCGGGAGGGCGTGGACGGGACCGTGGGCGCCTGAGCGGCCACCCACCCCACCAATCATGTGAGGTTGCCCCCCCGCACCGGCCGCCGCGCGCGGATGCCGGCGGCCGATGCGGAGCGGTGACGACCGGCCCTACACCAGCGTGATCGCCCCGCCCTCCACCGAGATCTCCCGCGCGGGCAGCGGCTGGGTGGCGGGTCCGGCGGTGGGGCTGCCCGTCGCCGCGTCGAACGTCGAACCGTGGCAGGGGCAGGTGATGGCCCCGTCCCTGACGTCCTTGACCGCACAGCCCTGATGGGTGCACGTGGCCGAGAAGGCTTTGAACTCACCGGCTTTCGGCTGGGTCACCACGACCTTCTGCGCGGCGAAGACGACCCCGCCGCCCTCCGGGATGTCCGCCGTCTGCGCGAGAACGGCCGCCCCAGCCCCCTCCCCGCCGCTCCCCGGCTGCTCGACCGACTCCGCACCTCCCGAGCCGTCCGAACCCCCGCACGCGGTGAGTGCGGCAGCCGCTCCGGCCGCGCCCACCGCCAGGAAGACGGTGCGGCGTTCGAGGAGGTTCCGGGGCTTCCGCGCTGCGCTCATCGTGGTGATTCCCTTCATCGGTATCCATGAATGACTACGGCTTCGGCCATGGGTACGGAGAACGGGGCGCGGGTGTTCAGCGCGGGGGAGCGGGGCCGTACCGGGGTCAGAACTCCGACGGCCGCAGCGCCCCCACGGCGAGCCAGGCGCAGACGCCCGAGGCCAGGAGAGGTATCGCGGGGAAGAGCAGGAGCCCGGCCCTGGACAGGAGATCGGGTTCCACCTCGACCCACTCGCCCCACGGGGTGCGGGCCACATCGGCGGTCTTCCCCGGCTGTCGGCCGAAGTGCACCATCGGCTCGCCCAGCCCTCCGGCGTCGCCCGCCTCCACCGGGCGGACGGCGCACCAGATCTGGTCCCCGCCCTTGCCGCCGGACCGTGTCTCGCACTCCATGACCCGGACCGGGCGTGACTCCCCGGCCAGCCCGGCGCCGATGCTGCCGCTGATGGCCACGTACACGGTGATGCCCAGGAAGACCAGCGCGCCGGTCACCCAGCCGGCACAGATGACGAAACGTCTGCGCCCGGGGTGTTTCGCCTTTCTCTTCTTTGTCTTCCGCGCTCTTTTCATCCGCTGATCGTACGAGGCGTGTGCCGGGGGCCCGCCGCGTGGCGGCCGATAGCCTGGCCCCATGCTCACCGAAGTCACCGCGACCCGCTACGTCACGCCCCTGCGTGAGGGCGGCTCGCTCCCGGGGATCGTCGAGGCCGACGATCTCGGTACGTACGTCATGAAGTTCACCGGAGCCGGACAGGGGCGCAAGACCCTCGTCGCGGAGGTCATCTGCGGGGAGCTGGGGCGTCGGCTCGGGCTGCGGGTGCCGGAGTTGGTGACCATCGAGCTGGACCCGGTCATCGGGCTCGCCGAGCCCGACCAGGAGGTGCAGGAGCTGCTCAAGGCGAGCGGCGGGCTGAATCTGGGCATGGACTACCTGCCGGGGTCGCTCGGGTTCGACCCGCTCGCCTACGAGGTCGGTGCGGCCGAGGCGGGGCGGGTCGTCTGGTTCGACGCGCTGATCAACAACGTCGACCGCTCCTGGCGCAACCCCAACATGCTGGTCTGGCACGGCGACCTCTGGCTCATCGACCACGGCGCCACCATGATCTGGCACCACAACTGGCCGGGCGCCGAGGCCTCGGCGGCGAAGCCGTACAACGCCTCCGACCATGTGCTGGCCCCCTTCGCCCCGGACATCGCGTCCGCCGCCGCCGAGCTCGCCCCGCTGGTCACCGAGGAGCTGCTGACCGAGGTGGCCGCCGACGTCCCGGACGCCTGGCTGGCCGACGAGCCCGGGTTCGGGTCCACCGACGAGCTGCGCCGGGCCTACGTGGCTCCGCTGCTGGCGCGGGCCGCCACCATCCATGAGCGGATCACCCTGGACGCGCCGGCCGCGAACCGGCCCTCCCAGGCCCCGGGCTGGCTCACCGAACGGCTGCCGCCCCGGCCGCAACAACCGGACGGCGGGGCTCCCGCCGCCATCGGCGGGGACCGTGCCGCCGCAGCCGCCCGTACCGGCGAGGAGGGTGGCCGATGACGCGCCGCGATGTCTTCGAGTACGCGCTCCTCAAGGTCGTCCCCCGGGTCGAGCGCGGGGAGTGCTTCAACGCCGGGGTGCTCGTCTACTGCCGGGCGAAGTCGTTCGTCGCCGCCCGTACACACCTGGACGAGGCGAAGCTGAGGGCGCTGGACCCGCACGCCGATGTCGTCGGGGTGCGGGCCGCCCTCCGCGCGGTCGAAGGGCTCTGCGGCGGCGGGGAGGGGGCCGGTCAGGCGGCCGGTGACGACGCCGGGCGGCGCTTCCGCTGGCTGATCGCCCCGCGCTCCACGGTCGTCCAGCCGGGGGCCGTGCACAGCGGGCTCACCACCGATCCGGCCGGTGAGGTGGAGCGGCTGCTCGATCTGCTGGTGCGCTGAGCCCGGTACGGGGCGGGGCCGGGCGGTGTGACGTGCGGCCCCCGGGGGCGCCCGCCGTTGACACCGGGTGCCAGGGCTTCTAGCGTCTCGTCTGCTGAAGGTACTAAGCGGTTGCTCAGCCATCGGGGCCTCCCTGGCGGGGACTGTCAGGCAGGCGCCCCGACGTCCGCTGAGCCGCTATCCAAGGGCGAGGAGAACCAAGCATGTCCACCACCGAGCAGCGCGTCGCCATCGTGACGGGAGCCGCGCGGGGCATCGGCGCCGCCACCGCCGTCCGCCTGGCGGCCGAGGGCCGCGCCGTCGCCGTACTCGACCTCGACGAGGCGGCCTGCGAGGACACCGTCGAGAAGATCACCGCCGCGGGCGGCACCGCGCTCGCCGTCGGCTGCGACGTGTCGGACAGCGCCCAGGTGGAGGCCGCCGTCGCGCGGGTCGCCGCCGAGCTGGGTGCTCCGACCATCCTGGTGAACAACGCGGGCGTGCTCCGCGACAACCTGCTGTTCAAGATGAGCGAGTCCGACTGGGACATCGTGATGAACGTCCACCTCAAGGGCGCGTTCCTGATGGCGAAGGCCGTCCAGGCGCACATGGTGGAGGCCAAGTTCGGCCGGATCGTCTCGCTCTCCTCCTCCTCGGCCCTCGGCAACCGGGGCCAGGCCAACTACTCCGCCGTCAAGGCGGGGCTCCAGGGCCTCACCAAGACCCTCGCCAAGGAGCTCGGCAAATTCGGCGTCACCGCCAACGCGGTCGCCCCGGGCTTCATCGTCACCGAGATGACCGCGCAGACCGCCGCCCGGGTCGGCATGGGCTTCGAGGAGTTCCAGGCGGCCGCCGCCACCCAGATCCCGGTCCAGCGCGTCGGCCGTCCCGAGGACGTCGCCAACGCCATCGCCTTCTTCGCTGGTGACGACGCCGGCTTCGTCTCCGGCCAGGTCATCTACGTGGCCGGCGGCCCCCTCAACTGACCCGAAGGGCAGCGAACGACATGACGGTGCAGGACAGCGGGAAAGTCGCCCTCGTCACGGGCGCCAGCCGGGGCATCGGCTACGGGGTCGCCGAGGCGCTCGTCGCGCGCGGCGACCGGGTGGCCATCACCGGACGGGGCGAGGACGCCCTCAAGGAGGCCGTGGAGCGGCTCGGCGCCGACCGGGTCATCGCCATCCCCGGCAAGGCCCACGACGAGGCCCACCAGGCGGCGGCGGTGGAGCGGACCATGGAGGCGTTCGGCCGGGTCGACTACCTGGTGAACAACGCGGGGACCAACCCGGTCTTCGGCCCCATGGCCGAGATGGACCTCAACGTGGCCCGCAAGGTCTTCGAGATCAACGTGATCTCGGCGCTCGGCTTCGCCCAGCAGACCTGGCGGGCCTGGCAGAAGGAGAACGGCGGGGCGATCGTCAACATCGCCTCCGTCGCCGGCGTCTCCCCCTCGCCGTTCATCGGCGCGTACGGGATGTCCAAGGCGGCCATGATCAACCTGACCCTCCAGCTGGCGCACGAGTTCGCGCCGATCGTCCGGGTCAACGCGATCGCCCCCGCCGTGGTCAAGACGAAGTTCGCCGAGGCGCTCTACGAGGGCCGTGAGGCGGAGGCGGCCGCCGCCTATCCGCTCGGCAGGCTCGGTGTGCCCGAGGACATCGGGGGCGCCGCGGCCTTCCTGACCTCGGCGCAGTCGGACTGGATCACCGGGCAGACCCTGGTGGTCGACGGAGGAATTTTCCTCAACGCCGGCGTGGGCTGAGAGTGGCCTGAACCGGTTTGGCCTGATTGACTCAGTCGCCCCGCTGGACCGTCGGATTGCTCCGGCGGGGCGCTGCGGTATGGTCTGCCGACCCATGGCTGATCGAGGAGCGTGCACGTGTTCTACCGGGCCAGTCTGCAGGCCGCTGCAGCCCTAGCATCCCTTTCTCTGCTGGCCGGCTGCGGTCTTCTTTCCGACAGCGGGTCGGACGAGAACCAGAAGATAACCGTCGGGACGACGAGCTCCCCGTCCACCCTGGACCCCGCGGCGGCCTGGGACGGCTCCTGGGAGCTGATGCGGAACATCTACCAGACCCTGGTGAGCTTCCCCACGGGCAGTACGAGTCCCGAGCCGGACGCGGCCGAGTCCTGCACGTTCACCGACGCCACGAGCATGGCGTACCGGTGCACGCTCAAGAAGAACCTGAAGTTCTCCAACGGCGAGAAGCTCGACGCCCGGGCCGTCAAGCACTCCATCGACCGGATCGTGGACATCCACTTCAAGGGCGGCCCGGCCGGCATGCTCGGCTCGCTCGACCGGGTGGAGACCAAGGGCGACGACACCGTCATCTTCCACCTGAACAAGTCCGACGCCACCTTCCCGTTCATCCTGGCCACGCCCGCGATGTCGCTGGTCGCCCCCGGCGACTACCCCAAGGACAAGATCCGCGAGGACGGCAGGATCACCGGCTCCGGTCCCTACCTCCTGGACTCCTACGAGGCCGGGGTCAGCGCCGAGCTGACGAAGAACCCCGACTACAAGGGCTTCGCCAACCGGAAGAACAACGCGGTCACCATCAGGTACTTCGAGAAGTCCGCCCAGATGGTGGACGCGCTCAAGGCCAAGGACATCGACGCCACCTACCGCGGTCTGACCGCCGAGGAGGTCGTCGGCCTGGAGGACAACAAGGAGGACAACGACGGCCTCCAGATCATCGAGACCACGGGCGCGGACATCCGCTTCCTCGTCTTCAACCCGAAGGACCCGGCCGCCTCCAAGCCCGCCGTCCGCAAGGCCATCGCCCATGTCGTGGACCGTGACGCCCTGGTCGCCAAGGTCTACCGCGGCACCGCCGAACCCCTCTACTCGATGATCCCCAAGGGCATCTCCGGCCACACCACCAGCTTCTTCGACACCTTCGGCGAACCGGACGTGAAGCAGGCGAAGGAGATCCTGACCTCGGCCGGGATCACCGAGCCGGTGAAGATGACCTTCTGGTACACGACCGACCGGTACGGCTCCTCCACGCAGCCCGAGTTCGAGGAGCTGGAGCGCCAGCTGGAGAAGTCGGGGCTTTTCGACATCACCCTGGAGAGCGCGCCCTGGAAGACCTTCCAGGAGGGCTTCACCCAGGGCGAGTACCCGGTCTTCGGCCGTGGCTGGTTCCCGGACTTCCCGGACCCGGACAACTTCATCGCCCCCTTCGTCGGCGAGGAGAGCGTCACCGGGACCCCGTACCGCAACAAGGAGATCACCCAGGAGCTCATCCCCGCCACGCGGCAGGAGAGCGACCGGGGCGCGGTCAGCAAGCAGTTCGAGCGGGCGCAGCAGATCCTCGTCGAGGACGTCCGGCTGCTGCCGCTGTGGCAGGGCAAGCTGTACGTCGCCTCGGGCGACGACATCGGCGGCGGCGAGCGCGCACTCGACCCGCAGACCGTGATGCAGATGTGGGAGCTCTACCGCAAGGCCAGCTGGTAGCAGGCTTACGGGCCCGGGGAGTTCGGCCTCCCCGGGCCCGTTGTCAGTGGTGGGCGGTAGGTTCTGGGATCAAGAACTTGTTGCTCACCGGAGGTTGTGGACGTGACCGATATCGACCTGCTGCCCGAGTCCTGGCGCGGCGTCCTCGGCGAAGAACTGCAGAAGCCGTACGTCAAGGAGCTGGCCGACTTCGTCGAGGAGGAGCGGGCCAAGGGGCCCGTCTACCCGCCGCGCGAGCAGGTCTTCGCCGCACTGGACGCCACCCCGTACGAGAAGGTCAAGGTCCTCGTCCTCGGCCAGGACCCTTATCACGGGGAGGGTCAGGGGCACGGGCTCTGCTTCTCCGTGCGGCCCGGTGTGAAGACGCCGCCCTCCCTGCGCAACATCTACAAGGAGATGCAGCAGGAGCTCGGCCTGCCCATCCCGGACAACGGCTATCTGATGCCGTGGGCCGAGCAGGGCGTCCTCCTGCTGAACGCGGTGCTCACCGTGCGCGCGGGCGAGGCCAACTCCCACAAGGGCAAGGGCTGGGAGAAGATCACCGACGCGGTGATCCGCGCCGTCGCCGACCGGCCCGACCCGGCCGTTTTCGTGCTCTGGGGGAACTACGCCCAGAAGAAGCTCCCCTTGATCGACGAGGAGCGCCATGTCGTCGTGAAGGGTGCCCACCCCTCCCCGCTCTCCGCGAAGAAGTTCTTCGGCTCCCGGCCCTTCACCCAGATCAACGAGGCCGTCGCGGCCCAGGGCCACCAGCCGATCGACTGGCGCATCCCGAATCTCGGCTGAGGCCGACCGGGCCGCCACCCGTGCCTGAGCGGTATCGCGGACCCCCGGCGTTAGCGTCGGAGGGACCGCGACCGGCTGGACGGGCAAGAGGAGACCGCAGTGGTGGAGCAGCAGGAGGCGTCGTCCGAGGACGCCGTCATGACCAGGATCGGCCAGGCGGTCATGCTGCTCCACGGCGGTGACCGGGAGGAGGCCCGCAACCGCTTCGGTCTCCTCTGGACGGAGCTCGGCGCGGACGGCGACGCCCTGCACCGCTGCACCCTCGCGCACTACCTGGCCGACACCCAGGACGACCCGGGGGACGAGCTCGCCTGGGACCTGCGGGCCCTGACGGCCGCCGAGGGGCTGAGCGGCGAGCGCCCCGACGGGCACCGGGACTCCCGGGCGGTCCAGGCGTTCTACCCCTCGCTCCACCTCAACCTGGCGGCGGACTACCTCAAGCTCCAGCGCCCCGACGCGGCCCGCATCCACCTGCGTCAGGCCCGCGACGCGGCGGACGTGCTGGACGACGACGGTTACGGCGGCGGCGTGCGGGCCGCCATCGAGCGGCTGGAGCTGCGGATGCGGGGGCTGTGAGCGCGGGGGCCGCGCCGGGGCCCGCCGATACCCGGGGCCCGCCGATACCCGGGCCCCGGGGCCCTGCGCCCGGGGCGCCCGCAGCCGCTGCGCCTCTGGGGGCCGGGGCGCTTGGGGGCCACTGAACTGCCTCCCGGGCCTTCAGCGCCCGTACGTCTCCTCGCAGATCCGGGCCTCCGTGCTGCCCGACTGCCAGCCGCCGTACCCCCGGCCCAGCGCGCACACGTCGAACACCCCGCCTCCGATCCGCGGCAGGGCCGGGAGGACGCGGGGCGGAACGCGCGGTACCTGCGGGGGCGGTGTCCGGCGCGGTGGCGGCGCGGCACGCTCCGGTGGCCGGGGTGCCGGGGGCGGCCCGGCACGGCGCGCCTCCGCAGGGGCGGCGGAAGACGGTGCGGGCGAGGCGGGCGTGCCGGGCGACGGGCCGGGTTCCTCGATGGCCTCCAGCGCCTCGCGGGCGGGCGGCTGCACGACCTGCGGGAACACGTCCTGTACCGGTCTGCTGCTGTTCCCGGGAGGCTGCCGGGGGCCCGTCTGCGGCTCCACCGACACACAACCGGAGACGGCCGTGACGGCCACCCCGACCAGGAGACTTGTGGTGAATCTGGTTCGCTGCACCCGGGTAACTCTGCGGTGCGGGCCGCCACTCGGGCAGCCCGAGGACCAGGAATGGCCCGCACGAGTGACCCGGTCAGCACGGCGCCACGGCCGGGCCGGGCGTGCGAACGTACCGCGTGCGAAAGCCTTCCCGGGGCGGCCGGAGGTCCGGTCAGACGCCCGTCGTGCCGTCGACGCGTTCCCGTACCAGGTCGGCGTGGCCGTTGTGCCGGGCGTACTCCTCGATCATGTGCGTGTAGATCCAGCGCAGGCTGAACGGCTTGCCCGCCGAGCCGACCGCCTGGGAGAAGTCGTCCAGGCCGTACGCGGCGGCGTTCTTCCGGGCCGCGGCTATCTCCGCCCGCCAGGCCGTCTCCGTCTCGGCCCAGGTGTCGGCCTCCGTCACCGCGAAGTCCCCGTCCGGGTTCTCCTCGGTGCAGTAGAAGTCCGGCAGCTCCTCGCCCGCCAGGATCTCGCGGAACCAGAAGCGCTCCACCTCCGCCAGGTGCCGTACGAGGCCGAGCAGCGTGAACGCGGAGGGCGGGACGGACGCCTCGCGCAACTGCGCGTCCGTGAGGCCCGCGCACTTCGTGGCGAGCGTCTCGCGGTGGTAGTCGAGCCAGCCCTCCAGCATGGGGCGTTCGGCGGCGTCGAGGGCGGGTTCGGAGCGTTCTGCGGACGTCATGCCGGTCATCCTGGGCCATGATCACGATCCTGGCCAGGCATTTCCCTCCCCGGGCGGCCGGGAGCGGGCCGACCGCCGCCCCGTATGCTGCCGGGACCGGAACACCGGGACGGCACAGCGATCCGGAACCACCGCTTGGCACGGCGATCCGGACACCAGACGGCACGGCGATAGGGAGACCCCTGTGAAGGTCGGTTGCATCGGGCTCGGCGACATCGCGCGGAAGGCGTACCTGCCGGTGCTGTCCGCCGTCCCGGGGGTCGAGCTGCACCTCCAGACCCGTACGCCCGCCACGCTCGACACCGTGGGCGACACCCACCGCATTCCGGCCGGCGCCCGCCACACGACCCTGGACTCGCTGCTCGCCGAAGGGCTCGACGCGGCCTTCGTGCACGCTCCGACCGCCGTCCACCCCGAGATCGTGGAGCGGCTCCTCGAAGCCGGGGTCGCCACCTATGTCGACAAGCCGATCGCGTACGAGTACGCGGAGTCCGAGCGGCTCGTGAAGCTCGCCGAGGAGCGCGGTGTCAGCCTCGCCGTCGGCTTCAACCGCCGCTTCGCGCCCGGCTACGCCCAGTGCGCCGAGCACCCGCGCGAGCTGATCCTCATGCAGAAGAACCGCGTCGGGCTGCCCGAGGACCCCCGGGCCCTGGTGCTCGACGACTTCATCCATGTCGTCGACACCCTGCGCTTCCTGGCTCCCGGGCCCGTCGACCACACCACCGTGCGGGCCCGGATCGTGGACGGGCTGATGCACCACGTGGTGCTCCAGCTCTCCGGTGACGGCTTCACCGCGATCGGGATGATGAACCGGCTGAACGGTTCGACCGAAGAGATCCTGGAGGTCTCCGGCCGGGACACCAAGCGCCAGGTCCTCAACCTCGCGGACATCGTCGACCACAAGGGCCGGCCCAGCGTGCGCCGACGCGGCGACTGGGTGCCGGTGGCCCGTCAGCGCGGTATCGAGGCGTGCGTCCACACGTTCCTGGACGCGGTCCGCGCGGGTACGGTGCTCAGCGCCCGGGACGCTCTGGCCACCCATGAGCTGTGCGAGCGGATCGTCAGGGAGTCCCTGGAGCAGGCCTCCTCCTGAGCGCCCGCACCCCCTCGGCGGCGCACAGCGCGGCCAGCGCTGCCAGGGCCCCGTACACCGCCCAGTCCCCGAACCGGCCGTAGAGCGTGGTGCCGCGCGTCAGCGGTACGTCGTACACGGCCGCCGCGCTCACCTCCGTACCGAGTGGTTCACCGATCCGCTCCCCGCGCGGTCCGTACACGGCGCTGATCCCGGTGAGCGTCGCGTGCACCACGGGACGGCCGTTCTCGGCGGCCCGCAGCGCCCCCAGCGACGCGTGCTGGGCCGGGGCCCAGCTCTCCTGGAAGGTGGAGGTCGCGGACTGCGCGACCAGCACCTGGGCGCCGTCCCGGACCAGCCGCCTGCTCATGTCGGGGAACGCCGACTCGAAGCAGACCAGCGGACCGATCCGCAGCCGCTGGTCGCCGTCGGGCAGCGTCATCACCACCTGCCGGTCGCCGCGCAGCCGGTCCTCGCCCGCCGCCTTGCCCACGGAGGTGACCCAGCCGAGCAGGGAGCGCGCCGGGACGTACTCGCCGAACGGCACCAGGCGCATCTTGTCGTAGCGGTCCCCGGTCGGTCCGTCCGGCCCCACGAGCACCGCCGACTTGAAGATCCCGCTCCGGCCCGAACCGTCCGTCTGCCGGGCGTCCACATTGACCAGCAGATCGGCGCCGGTCTCCCGCGACAGCGCCGCGAGCCGCCGCGCGGTCTCCGGGTCCCGCCAGGCCCCCGCCCCGATGCTGCTCTCGCCCCAGACGACGAGGTCCACGTCCTGGTCCGCGACCGTACGGGTCAGCTCCTCGCCCCGGGCCAGGCGCCGCCCGACACTGCCGGGACCGGCGATGACACCCGGCTGTACGACGGCGATCCCGGCCGTCGTCGTGGTCACCGGCTGCGGTGCCCAGGCCCATACGGCGGTCACGGCCAGGGCGCACCCGACCAGCAGCACCCCGCCCGTCGTCCGGGCGGCGGCGCGCGCGGTCACCAGCAGGACGAGCGCGGTGTTGACCGCCACCACCAGCAGGCTCACCAGCCACACCCCGCCCACCGACGCCACCCGCAGCGCCGGGGCGACCTCCCACTGGCTCGCGCCGAGGAGCCCCCAGGGCCCGCCGAGCCCTTCCCAGGAGCGGACCAGTTCGATCACCAGCCACCCCGAGGGCACGGCCACCACCGTGGCGGCGGCCCGCAGCGCGGAAGGCGCGCCGCCGAGCAGCCGCCCGGCCAGCACGCCCCACGGGGCCCAGAGCAGACCGAGCAGCGCGGCCAGCAGCACGATGAAGATGTGCAGACTCGGCATCAGCCAGTGGTGCACGGCGATGACGAAGCCGGTTCCGCCGATCCAGCCGTCCAGCGCGGCCCGGCGCGCCGTGCCCGCCGAGCGGATCAGCAGCAGCCAGGGAACGAGCGCGAACCAGCCGAACCACCAGAGCGAGGGCTCGGGGAACGCGAGCGCGGGCAGGGCCCCGGCGAGCAGGGCGAGGGCTCCCCGGACCCAGCCGGAGGCCGGGAGCGAGGGGCGGCCGGAACTCCCGCCGCCCGGGCGTGACCCGCCCGGGGGCTGTCCGCCCTCCGGAACCCCTCCGCCCCGCATCCGCATGCCGTGCCCTCCTCGTCCCGCGCGGGTGAGCAGCCGCGTGATCCACCGCGTGATCTGCCGGATCAGCTCTGTGTACCCAGTGTGGGGGAGGTGATCCCCACCGGGCACGGGACGCGGCCGGGGGCGTGGGTCGCTGGGGTGCGGATCAGGCCGCGCCCGGGGCGCGGCGCCACTTCTCGTGGACGGTGACGGTACGGATCCGCCAGCCCGGGTCCGTACGGTCCAGCTCGAAGGTGTACCGGCCGCCGGAGACGAAGTCGGGAGCGGTGTCACCGGCCCCGGACGCCTCCCCCTCCCGGGCCAGCCGCATCGGGTTGACGTAGTCGGCCCGCACCTCGGCTCGGTCGCCCGGGTAGCCGCCCAGATCCTCAAGGTCGATGCGCCGGTTGACGATCAGATGCTGTCGGATCGGGAAGAGGCGCATCGTTTCGGCGAGCCAGTGCGCGATCTCGCCCGCCGGGCCCGCCACCCCGCCCGCCCCCGTGTAGTCCGCGCGGCCGTCCGGGACGAACAGGGCTTCGTACGCGGGCCAGTCGCCGTCGTCCACCGCCACGGCGTACCCGGTGATCACGTCATCGATGGCGAGCCGGTCCATCACGGTCGCGAGTGCCACGCGCTGTGTCATCGGTCAAGTCTCGGTCAAGCCGCCCGCCACGCCAAGGGGCCTGCGCCGTCGGGAAGTCGACAAGCCGACACCGTACCGAAGGAGCTTTCGCCACCGGAAAGCCGCCGGAAAGCCGCCAGGAAGCCGCTGGAAAGCTGATGGGAAGCCGCCCGGAAGCCGCCCGTAAGCCGAAACGGCGGCCGGTCAGCAGGGCACGACGGCGACCGGGCCCAGCGCGTGCGTGACCGTCGTCTGTGCCACCGGGGAGAGCCCGAGGCCGAGCGGCTCCCCGCCCCTGCGGCGGCCGATCACCGTCAGGGCCGCCGTGGCGGAGGCCGTCACCAGGGTGCGTGAGGCGGAACCGTTGACCGGCTCCCGTACGACCTCCACCTGCGGATACCGCTCCTGCCAGCCGGAGGTCACCTCGGCCAGGCCGCGCGCGGCCGAGCCCGCCGCGGTCTCCCGGTCGAAGACCGGTCCGCCCGCGAGCATCGAGGAGAACATCGTCCAGCCGTGCACGATCCGCAGCCGGGCGCCGGGCCGGGTGGCCGCGGTGGCGAAGGCGAACTCCAGGACGGCCTCGCTGCTCTCGTCGGCGGCCACCCCCGCCACGATGTCGGAGAAGGGTCCGGCGTCCCCCTCCCGGTCGTCCTCGTCCGGGCCGCCGTCCTGCACGACCACGACCGGGCAGCTCGCCATCGACGCGGTGGCCAGGCTGTTGGAGCCGATCAGCAGCGACCGGAAGCCACCGAGCCCCCGCGAGCCGACCACGACCATCGACGCGTCCCGGCCGAGCGAGACCAGGGCCGCCGCCGGGAAGTCCAGCGGGGCCAGCGTGGAGGGGCGCAGCGCCGGGGCGAGCAGTTCGCTCCGGCGTACGGCTTCGGCGAGGAGTTCGTCCGCTTCGCGCTGCCGGGTCTCCTCGTCGACGTTCCGGGTGAGGGGCATGACGTGGACGATCAGCAGCGGCAGGCCGCGCCGCACGGCCTCCTGTGCGGCCCAGTCGAGCGCCTGCCGGCTGTGCGTGGAGCCGTCGACGGCGGCGATGACGGGAAGATCGTTGGTGGTCATGGAGCCGAGCGTACGCCGCCGGGCGGGCGCGCCGGTCAGTCGTGGTTGTGGGTGGAGGAGGTGTCGTCCGGCGGTACGCTCCGCCCGCCGTCGTTCCCGCTGACCACCACCACGACCAGCGCCACCATGACCCCCACCACCGCGAGCCGGCCGCCCAGGCGCAGCGCCCAGCCGGTCCGCGAGACCGTGGCGCCGGGCAGCGCGGGCAGCTTCTCGGAGCGGCGGGCCGGGCGCAGCAGCCGGACGAGCAGCAGGGCGGCGATGGGGAGTTGGAGCAGCCAGATGCTGGTGCGGAACCAGCCGTCGTACCAGACGTTCGTCCCGTACAGCAGGGTGTGCCAGATGCTCAGGACGTAGACCACGATCACGAACCGGTGCAGGACGCGCCAGGTCTTCGGGCCGATCCGGTGGCGTACGTAGAAGAGCAGGCCGAGCGGGATCGCGAGGTACAGCGCCGCCTGGCCGATCGGGATGGCGATCTGCCCGGTCCCCGAGGCGTAGCCGCCCGGGACGAAGGTCTCGACGAGGGCCGTGCCCAGCGCCGAGTTCCAGGCGGCGGTGTCGTGCCGGAACAGCTCCGCGCCGAAGAACAGGGCGTGGGCCACGATCAGCGCGATGGTGTTGAGGCTCGTGGTGCGGTGCAGGCGCTCCAGCCGGGGGCCCGAGAGCGGCAGTCGGGCCGGGCGCGGGCCGGAGAGCAGGAGGCCGAGGACGACCGTTATCCAGGCCCAGAGCAGCGCGGACCAGCCGAACGCCTGGCTGAGGAAGTACATCCAGAAGCCGCCCGCGTCGGCCATGAACGGCATCACGGAGACCGTGGAGGAGGTCTTGTTGCGGATGCGGATGTAGAGCAGGACGAAGACGGCCGCCGTCACCAGGAGCGCCACCAGGCCGTCGGGCCAGGAGGCGCGCAGGTCGGAGCGGAGGGTGGTGCGCTGCGCCGGGGTCCGGGGCTGTCGGGGGCCGGGGAGCTGGGTGTCCGGCGACGCGTTCTCGGGGGCTTCGGTGGGGGCTTCGGCGGCCGCTGCCGGTTCGGGTGCGGGGGGCTGGTTCGTCATGCGGCCTCTTTGGGGGGCGTCGGCTGGCGGGGCGGATGCGTCGGCCCCGGGCCACGAGGCGTGTGCAGGCGCGTCGTTGGAGCAGTCGGCGGGGCGCGGGGGAAAGTTCCCCCGAGGGTTATGTGACATGAATCACACCTGTGGCGGCTGGGGCAAACGAGGTGAACTCCCGTTGTTTCCGCATCTGCTGGTCTTCTCGCCGACGCGGGTACGGCTGGCACCATGGCGGCCATGGGAGCCGGAACCGCACTCCGCCTCGCCCGCACCGTGATGTTCGCGGTCGTGTGCGTCGCCGTGTCCGGACTCGGCCATGCCCTGATGTCGGACGGGCCGCTGCCGCTCCTGCCCCTGGCGGCCGTCCTCGCGCCGGTCGCCGGGGCCGGCTGGTGGCTCGCGGGCCGCGAATGCGGTGCCCCGGTCACCGTCTCGGCCCATGTCCTGGGCCAGTTGGGGCTGCACGCCTACTTCAGCGCGGCGGGCTCCGCGGCGGGCGGCACGGGGAGCGCGGGGGGTGCGCACCACGCGCACGGGGCGATGATCCACGCCGCTCATGCCGGACCGGCCGGGGATGCCGGGCACCCGATGGGGCTTCTGGCGGCCTTCGACGGTTCGGTGTTCACCAGCGGCATGGCCGCCGCCCACGCGGTCGCCGGTCTGATCTGCGGCTGGTGGCTGTGGCGCGGCGAGGTGGCCCTCGCCCGGCTGGGCCGCTGCCTGGCCCTCTTCGTCCGGGCCCCGCTGCGGACGGCCTGGCTCCTCTGGTCGGCGGCCCCGCTCGACGGCGTCCCGCCCGTACGGCGGCGCGCCCGCCGCAGACCGGGCCGCCGACCCCAGGACCTCCTGGCCCTGCACGCCATCTCCCGGCGCGGTCCACCGCTTCCCGTCCCCTCCCTGTGATCTCCGACCGTCCACCCGGTCCCGTGTGACCCGGTGGCGGTACGGGTGTGCGCCCCCGCGCGCACACCCGTGACAGGCATGCCGGTCCGCCGGACCCCCAGGGTGTCCGCGCGGTCGGCCACGTGGAGCCGGGCGACGACCACGCCACGGCTCCGCCAGGACACGAAGGACTGCTGTGACCCTTACTGCCACCCCCACCCTCCCCACCCGGCCGCCGGTCACCCCGGCGCCCCCGCGCCGGGTGTACGCCACCCGCCAGAACGACGTACAGATCACCGACTGGGCCCTGGCCGCGGGCGGCGGCGACCGGGAGGCCGCCGACCGCTTCGTCCGGGCGACCTACGAGGACGTCCGCAGGTTCGTCGCCTACCTCAGCGCCGATGTCCCGGGCGCCGACGACCTCGCCCAGGAGACCTACTTGCGGGCGATGGGCGGACTGGCCCGGTTCGCCGGCCGCTCCTGCGCCCGCACCTGGCTGCTCTCCATCGCGCGGCGCGTCGTCATCGACCGCCACCGCACGGCCGCCGTCCGCCCCAGGACCGCCGACACCGCCGACTGGCAGGGCGCGGCGGAGCGGGTCCAGCCGCGCCACCTCCCCGGGTTCGACGAGTCGGTCGCGGTCTTCGACGCCCTGCACCGGCTGGATCCGGCACGCCGTCAGGCCTTCGTGCTGACACAGGTGGTGGGGCTCTCCTACGAGGAGGCGGCCGACGCCGCCGGATGCCCCGTCGGTACGGTGCGCTCCCGCGTGGCGCGCGCCCGCCGGGAGCTGGCCGGGCAGTGGCGTACGGAACCGGGTGAGCGGGTGACGGCGGCCGCCGGCCCGGCCCTCTCCTAGCGGGACGTCTCCGCCCGGGGCTTCGGCTCGCCCCGGGCGGTACGGCGGCTCAGCAGCAGGACCGGCAGCAGCAGGCACTGGAGGCAGGCGGCCACCCAGAACGCCCGCGCCGAACCGGCCGACTCCGCCGCCGCGTAGAGCTGACCGCCCACCACCCCGCTGGCAAACGCGCCGATGCCCGCCGCCAGCCGCTGACGGCCGAACACGGTGGCCGGGGGAGCGGACGAACGGGCCAGCGCCTCCAGGTCGTTCTTCAGGAAGAGCATGATCTCGCCCAGGCAGATCAGCGCCCCGCCCACCGCGATCCCCGCGTGCCCGCCCCCGGCGATCGCCGCCATCCCCGCCGCCATGGACCCGAACCCCCACCGCAGCGCCGCCGGATAGCTCAGGGCGGCGATCCACTCCGCCAGCAGCGGCTGGGCGACGACGAGGAGGGCCGCGTACCCCATCAGGACCACGCCGTAGAAGCCCGCCGACGTCCGGGGGACCGCGTACAGCGCCAGGTAGTGCTGGAAGAACATGAACGTGTAGACGCTCACCACCGTGACCAGGAACGGCGAGAGACCGGAGCGCGGTCCGCCGGTCCGGGGCTCCTGGGACGTGACCGTCTCCGGGCGGGCCCCGTCGCGCGGCAGGAACGCATGACCCACCCCGACCAGCGCGAACAGCCCGGCGACGCACGTGAAGAGCGCTCCGGGGGAGCCCATCACCAGCGGGGCCGCCGCCGGAGGGCCGAGCGCCATCCCCGCGTTGAACGCCGAACTGCTCGCCGACAGCAGCCGGGGCCGGTCCCCGGCGGGTGAACCGTCCACCAGACAGGCCTTGTTGGCGGGCAGGTAGAGCGCCGCACCCGCCGACACCAGCAGCAGTGCGCCGATCGCCAGGACGGGACTGGTCAACCCCGGTACGAACGCGGCGAATCCGGCCGTCCGCAGCGCCAGGGCCAGCAGCATCGACCGCCGCAGCCCGATCCGCGCGGCGACCGGACCCGCGACCACGCCCCCGGCGAACTGGATCAGCGAGGCCACCGCCAGTACTACGCCGACCGTGCCCAGCCCGAGGCCGAGCCGCTGGTGCAGCAGCACCGACATGTACGGCAGTACGGCGAAACTGCCCAGCGTGATGAGGAACGAGCCCGTCAGGAGGAACCCCTGCGGACCGGTGAACCGCCTTTTCCCCAGGGCCCGTTCAGTGCTCACCCGGCTCTCACGCCGAGTCCGCGATCACCGGGCGCACCCGGACCGCCGCGCTCCACGCCCGATGCTGGGCCAGCTCCGCCGTCGCGGCCTCGGCCAGCACCATGCCCGTACAGCCGCGCTGGTCGCCCACATGGGCCAGGGTCTCGCCGGGCTCGCGGACGGGGTACCACTCCACGGACCCGGGGAAGGCGGCGAGTTCACCGAGACCGTGCCAGCCCTTCAGCACCCCGGGCCGGTCGGCGTAGACGAGGACGAAGCCGTACGCGGGTCCCCGCCCGTCGTCGAGCGGGGCGTCCAGCAGCCGGGGGCGGCGGCCCAGCGCCTCGTCCATCATCGCCGTGTACACATTGGTCCCCAGCGTCCGGCAGAGCACCTCGCCGACCAGCGCACCGCCGATCCGCCGGTTGACCTCCACCAACTCCGGCCCCTCGGCGGTCAGGATGAACTCCACATGGGCGAACCCCCGCCGGTGTCCCGCCACTTCGAGTACGCGCCCCACCCATGCCTCGATCGTGGCCCGCTCATCGCCCGGCAGCGCCACCGGGAACGCCGCGACCTCCTCCCGTACCACCGCACCCCGGGACGTCTGACGGCTCAGCACCCCGAGCAGCCGGGTGGTCCCCTCCCAGCTCAGGGTCTCCGCGCTGTACAGCGGGCCTGCCAGGAACGCCTCCGCGAACAGGTCTCCCTTCAGGGCCTGTTGGGCAGCTTGCGCCAGCGCCCGGTGCAGCGCCTCCTCGTCGTGCGCGATCCACACCCCGCGCGAGGAGGTGCCCGCCGAGTCCTTCAGGACGGCGGGGAGCCCGACCGTACGCAGGACGGCATCCACCCCCTCCGGCCCGGGCGGTACGGCCACGGCGGCCGACCGGCTCAGCCCCCGCCCGTACAGGGCCTCCCGGACCAGGCGCTTGTCCCGCAGCAGCCGGACCGCTTCCGGGTCCGGGCCCGGCAGCCCCAGCCCGGCGGCGAGTTCGGCGGCCGGTACGCTCCAGGTGTCCGTCGTGTTGATCAGCCCGGCCAGTGACGGGAGGGCGGCCAGCGCCCGGCGGACCGCCGCCGGGTCGTCGGTGTCCACGTCCACCACATCCAGCGCCTCGGGCGGCAGGGTGGCCAGCTCGTGCCGGTACACCGAGCGGTCACCGGTCAGCAGGCAGAGGCGGTGGCCGGTGGACGCGGCGGCCTCGGCCATCCTGCCGAGTCCGAAGGACAGGGACTCCAGAGCGGCGATGGTCACGGCTGCATCTCCACGGTCGGTACGGGGGTGGGGGAGCCCTGTTCGGTGAGCCGGGCGGCCTTGGGGGCGGCGCGCCGGCCCCACTCCATCACCGACCACGGCGGCCGCAGGGCGTCCAGCGACTCGATGGGCCGGGGGCACAGCGCGGCCGGGTCCAGCGCCTCGGCGTGCCGGGCGAACACCCGCTCGGCGTAACGGTGTCCGGTGTCGGCGCCCAGCACCAGATGCAGTCGGCCCGGATCGCGCGCGGCCTCCCAGGAGGCGGCCAGGTGGGCCGCCCCGGTGGACAGCCCCGCGAACACGGCGTGCTGGCGCAGCAGTCCGACCGCACCGGCCATCGCATGGCGGAAGTCCAGCCAGTGCACGGTGTCGTACAGCTCGTGGTGGACGTTCCCGAACGGGATCGAGCTGCCGATGCCCGTGATGATCGCCTCCGGGTCGCTGAACTGCTCGCTGCCGAAGGTGACGCTGCCGAACGGCTGGATCCCCACCAGCCGGACCGCCCGCCCCGACTCCCGTAGCGCACGGGCCAGTCCACCGGTCGAGGCGCCCGTACCGACCGCGCCCACCACGGTCAGCGGGCCCTCGGGCAGCGAGGCGGTCAGCAGCTCGGCGAACTCCCGGTACCCCTCGTGGTGCACGGCGTCGTGGTACTGCCGCATCCAGTGGAAGTCCGGGCGTTCCGCGAGGAGTTGCCGGACATGGCGGACGCGCAGCTCCTGGTCCAGGCGCAGGCTCTGGGAGGGCGGCATCTTGTCGACGGTCGCGCCGAGGATCTCCAACTGGGCGAGCATCGTGGCGTCGACGGTGGTGGACGCCACGATGTGGCAGCGCAGCCCGTAGCGGTGACAGGCCATGGCCAGCGCCACCGCGTAGATGCCGCTGGAGCTGTCGACCAGCGTCTGTCCGGGCACCACCCGGCCCCGGCGCAGCAGCGAACGGACCGCGCCGAGCGCCGCGTACACCTTCATCGTCTCGAACCGCGCGAGCACCATGTCACCGTCCAGCCGGATCAGGTCCGGGGTCTTCACGGCGTCGGTGATGTGCTCGTGGACGGTCGCGGTGGCGGCGGACTGCCGCGCCCCGGACCTCACTTGCGCCGTCCGCGGACGATGAGCCGGTCGGAGTGCTGGTCGTACCCCGAACCGTCGAAGCCGCCGAAGCACTCCACATCGGTGAAGCCCGCCTCCTCGAAGAGGGCGTGCAGTTCGGCGGCGGAGTAGAGCCAGGAGTGGATGGCGGCGGTACGGGCCGAATCCCCGCGCACCAGCGTCCAGTCGGTGCGCAGCCGCCGCCAGCTGTCGAGGACGGTGTCGCGCTGGACGACGTACGAACCGTCGGGCAGGTCCACCACCTTGGGCCGTCCGATCCAGCCCGCCAGCACCTCCTTGCCCATCACGTCCACCAGGAGCTGCCCGCCGGGCGCGAGGCTCTTGTGGGCGTTGCGGAGCACCTGGAGGTTGTCCTCGGCGTCCTCGAAGTAGCCGAAGGAGGTGAAGACGTTCAGCACGACGTCGAAGGCGCCGGGCTCCGCGTACGTGAGCATGTCGGCCCGCTCCAGGCGGACTTCGGCCCCCGCCGCTTCGCAGACGTTCCGGGCCCGCTCCAGCATCGACGGGGACAGGTCGACGCCCGTCACCGCGTAGCCGCGCGCCGCGAGCGGCACCACGAACAGCCCGGGTCCGCAGCAGAGGTCCAGCACCCGTGAGCCCGGTGGGAAGTCCAGCAGGGGCGAGGAGCCGACCAGCGAGGCGGCGGACTCGGCCCGGGCGGGCGGGAACATCGTGGAGGCGAAGTCGGACCAGAGTGCGTCGTCCTCGTACCAGTGCATGTCTCTCGGCCTCCTCCCGGCCCTCGTGGGGCCGTCCTGCCGCGGTACCCGGTGTCGTCCGCCGTACCTGTAGCTGGGCTGTCCTCCAGTAGTCGGGCGCCCGGCCGGGGAAGTTCCCGCCGCCGTCCGCCGTGGCCGGATGTCCTACGATCACCAGGAGGGCGGCGGGGGCCGCCCGGGGACGGAGCGGGAGACGATGACCTGGACCGAAGTGCCGGTGGACACCGAACCGGCGGCGGGAGCCGTGCTGTTGAGCGGTATCCCGGGCAGCGGCAAGTCCACGGTGGCCGACGCGCTGGCCGCCCGGTTCGCCGCCTCGGCCCATATCGAGGTGGACGCGCTCCAGGGGCTCATCGTGCGGGGCGGGCGGTGGCCCTCGCCGGAGCGGGACGAGGAGGCGGACCGGCAGATCTTCCTCCGGGCCCGCAACGCCTGTCTGCTCGCGGACAGCTTCGTCGCGGCGGGATTTCTGCCGGTCATGGACGACGTGGTCGTCCGCCGGGCCCACCTCGACTTCTACCGGCGGCAGGTCGCCGTCGGACCGCTCCACTTCGTCGTGCTCGCCCCGGGCGCGGCGAAGGCGGGGGAACGCAACCTCGCCCGGGACAAGACCCTGACGACGGACTGGTCGTTCCTGGACACGGCGATGCGGTCCGAACTGACCGGCGAGGGCGTCTGGATCGACAACGCCGAGCTGACGGTGGAGGAGACCGTGGACGCGGTCCTCGCGGCAACGGGGCTCACGGCCCACTGAACCGGCGTTGTCAGACCCCCGCTCTACGGTGGTGACATCTATCCGCGCTGCTGGCTGCTGCGCTGCTGGATCGGCCCTGCCCGGTCTGCTCCCGGGCAGGGCCGCACAACCCAGGTGTCAGCCCGCGGACTCGCCCGCGTGCGGGCTCAGCACACCGGCCGAGACGAGGATGAAGATGAGGATGCCGAGGGCCACCCGGTAGATGACGAACGGCATGAAGCTCTTGGTGGTGATGAACTTCATGAACCACGCGATAACGGCATATCCGACAAAGAACGCCACGATGGTCGCGAAGATCGTCGGCCCCCAGGAGACATGGCCCTCGCCCACGTCCTTGAGCTCGTACACGCCCGAGGCGAGCACCGCGGGGATGGCCAGCAGGAACGAGTAGCGGGCGGCCGACTCGCGTGTGTAGCCCATCAGCAGACCACCGCTGATCGTGGCGCCCGAGCGCGAGACGCCGGGGATCAGCGCCATCGCCTGGCAGAAGCCGTAGATCAGACCGTCCCGGATGCCGAGGTCCTTGAGCGTCTTGCGCTCCTTCACCGCGCGGTGCTTGCCACCCGTCTCGTCCCGTGCGGCCAGCCGGTCGGCGATGCCGAGGACGATGCCCATGACGATGAGCGTCGTCGCGATCAGCCGCAGATCGCGGAACGGGCCCTCGATCTGGTCCTTGAGCGTGACGCCCAGCACCCCGATGGGGAGCGAGCCCACGATGACCAGCCATCCCACCTGGGCGTCGTGGTCGGCGCGCATCGCCTTGTCCGTCAGCGAGCGGAACCACGCCGAAAGGATCCGTGCGATGTCCTTGCGGAAGTAGATCAGCACCGCCGCCTCCGTGCCGATCTGGCTGATGGCGGTGAAGGCCGCCCCGGGGTCCTGCCAGCCGGCGAACGCGGCGGTCAGCCGCAGATGGGCGCTGGAGGAGATCGGCAGGAACTCGGTCAGTCCCTGAACGAGTCCCAGGACGAATGATTCGAACCAGCTCATGGGGCTTAAGCCATCCCGGAGGTGATCGTGCATCGGCCACGGGCGGCGGGCCCGTCGGCTGCGTGCGGAGTGCGGAGCGACGTCAAGGACATCGAGGTCGCGGGCAGCGTATCGCCTGAAAGTGAACGCCAGGCTGACCGCACCGGTCCTTCAGGTGCCGCAATTCGCGGGCCTTTCGGCGCGTCCCGGTCAGTCCTTCGGCGTGTCCCGGCCGAGCCGGTGCCGCTTGCGCCAGGCCACCAGCGCGCCGCCGAGGCCGGAGAGCACGATGAACCCCGTCGCGGCCAGGAACAGCGGCGAGGTCGGCGATGCGGCCTCGCTGCCCGCTATCACGTATGCCGCCGTGTTGGGGATGGAGCCGATCCCGGTGGCCAGGAGGAAGGGCGGATAGCCCATGCGGGAGGTGGCCGCACAGTAGTTGGCGGCGGCGAACGGGATGCCGGGGAAGAGCCGGAGCGCCAGCACCGAACGGAAGCCGTGCCGGCTCAGCACCCCGTCGGCGGCGGTGAGCAGCTTCCCCCGCAGCAGGGAGCGCAGGGCGTCCTGACCCAGCACCCGGCCCAGCATGAACGAGACGCCCGCGCCCAGCACCGTACCCGCGAGGGCCGCCACCAGACCCGTCTGCGTACCGAAGAGCGCCCCCGCCGCGAGGTTGAGGAGCGGGCGCGGCACGAACGCCACGGTCAGCGCCCCGTACGCGAGCCCGAACAGCATCGCCGCACCGCCGCCGGTCAGCTGCTCCGGCCAGCCCGAAGCCAGCAGCCGCTGCGGTTCGAACAGCAGCATCGTCGACGCGGCGGCCAGCAGCACCGCGACGAGCAGCGAGAACCGGGACCAGGGGGAGAGCAGCGCCTTCGAAAAGCGAAGAGCCGCACCGTTGGTGGGGCGGGTGGTGGGGACGGGGTCGAACATTCGGGGAGACTAACCGAAAACGGTGGGTGATCGCCGTAACGTACGTCGCGTGGACCCCGCAGCAGCCCCCGACCCCGCCGCCCCGGACAGCTCGCTCGCCGACACCGTCCTCGCGCGGCTGACCGAGCTGTACGCCCCGGCCGCCGATCCCGTACGGGCCGAGGGCGCCGCCGCGTACATGAAGCACATTGCTCCCTTCCTCGGGATCCCCACCCCGCGCCGCCGGGCCCTGTCGAAGGCCGTGCTCGCGGGCACCGGGCGGCCGGACGAGCGGGACTGCACGGCGATCGCGCTGCGCTGCTGGGAGCTGCCCGAGCGCGAGTACCAGTACTTCGCCGTCGACTACCTCCGCCGGTACGTGGCCTCCTGCTCGTCCGGATTCCTGCCCGTCCTGCACCACCTCGTCACCGCCGACGCCTGGTGGGACACGGTCGATCTGCTCGCCGCGCATGTCGCGGGGCCGCTGGTCGCCGCCGACCCGGCGCTCGCCCGCGCGATGGACCGGTGGATCGACGACGAGAACCTGTGGGTCGCCCGCACCGCCCTGCTGCACCAGCTCCGCTACAAGGGGACCACCGACACCGACCGGCTCTTCGGCTACTGCCTGCGCCGCGCGGACCACCCGGACTTCTTCATCCGCAAGGCGATCGGCTGGGCGCTGCGGGAGTACGCGAAGACCGACCCCACCGCCGTACGCGACTTCGTCGAGGGGGCCCGGGACCGGTTGTCACCGCTGTCGGTGCGCGAGGCGCTCAAGAACCTCTGAGAGCCGTACGGAAAACCATTCGACGCGACCGCCGTGCCAGGCCATGATCAGGGACATGTTCCGGTACGCCTTCCTCGCAGCGCCGTCCGCAGTCGCGGACGCGCCGAAGGCTGCCGTGAACGCCGTGGTCGCAGCCACCACCGCAGCCTTCGTCGCTGCCGCAGCGCCCATCGGCGGCGCCCGAAGCTGACCCTCCCCCGACAGTCCGGCGGACCCCGCAAGGGGAGGGTCGGCGGGGCCCTGGGGTCTTCATCTTTCTCAGCTTCGAGTTCTCAAAGGAACGAGCCATGTCCAAGACGGCTTACGTACGCACCAAGCCGCACCTCAACATCGGCACCATGGGCCACGTCGACCACGGCAAGACCACCCTCACCGCCGCCATCACCAAGGTCCTCAGCGAGCGGGGCGGCAGCACCACCTCCTACGTGGCGTTCGACCGCATCGACCGGGCCCCCGAGGAGGCCCAGCGCGGGATCACCATCAACATCGCGCACGTCGAGTACGAGACCGACACCCGCCACTACGCGCACGTCGACATGCCCGGCCACGCCGACTACATCAAGAACATGGTGACGGGAGCGGCGCAGCTCGACGGGGCGATCCTCGTTGTCTCCGCGCTCGACGGGATCATGCCGCAGACCGCCGAGCACGTCCTGCTGGCCCGTCAAGTGGGCGTCGACCACATCGTCGTCGCCCTCAACAAGGCCGACGCGGGCGACCCCGAGCTGACCGACCTGGTCGAGCTGGAGGTCCGTGAGCTGCTCTCCGCGCACGGGTACGGCGGTGACACCGTCCCCGTGGTCCGGGTCTCCGGGCTCAGGGCGCTGGAGGGCGACCCACGGTGGACGGCGGCGATCGAAGGGCTGCTGGACGCCGTCGACACGTACGTGCCGATGCCGGTGCGCTACACCGACGCGCCGTTCCTGCTCTCCGTCGAGAACGTCCTGACCATCACCGGCCGGGGCACGGTCGTCACCGGCGCCGTCGAGCGCGGCACCGTCCGCGTCGGGGACCGGGTCCAGGTGCTGGGCGCGGAGATCGAGACGGTCGTCACCGGTCTGGAGACCTTCGGCAAGCCGATGGAGTCCGCCGAGGCCGGGGACAACGTGGCGCTGCTCCTGCGCGGCGTGGAGCGCGACCGGGTCCGCCGGGGTCATGTCGTGGCCGCGCCCGGCAGTGTGGTGCCCAGCCGCCGTTTCACCGCGCAGGTGTACGTCCTGTCGGCGAAGGAGGGCGGCCGGTCCACCCCGGTCGCCACCGGCTACCGGCCGCAGTTCTACATCCGTACGGCGGACGTGGTCGGAGACGTCGACCTCGGCGATGCGGCGGTCGCGCGCCCCGGCGACACGGTCACCATGACCGTCGAGCTGGGCCGTGACGTCCCGCTGGAGGCCGGTCTCGGCTTCGCGATCCGCGAGGGCGGCCGTACGGTCGGCGCGGGCACGGTCACCGGCCTGCTCTGAGGGCCACCGCCGCCCGTCACCCGCACACCGGGGGTGGCGGGCAGCGGGGCCGCGCGACAATGGAGGGGTGAACGAGCCCATACCCGTCATCCGCGAGGTCGACTACGGCACCGCCCGGCTGCTGCCCGATGTGGACCGCGACCGCGCCTGGCTGCTCACGGTCGACGACGCGCCCCAGTCCTACGTGGACCTCGACGACCCGACGTACCTGGAGTTCGAGTACGTACGGCGCCTCGCGCACGTCGTGGACTGCGCGGCGCCCGAGGGCACCCCGCTGGACGTCCTGCACCTCGGCGGCGGGGCGCTCACCCTGCCCCGGTACGTCGCGGCCGTCCGCCCCGGCTCGCGGCAGGACGTCGTCGAGGCGGACCGGGAGCTGCTGCGGATGGTGCGGGAACATCTGCCGCCGGCCGGTGACAGCGGTATCACCGTGCACGCCGCCGACGCCCGGGCCCGGCTGGAGGAGGCGCCGCCCGAGTCCGCCGATCTCATCGTCGCGGACGTCTTCGGCGGCTCCCGGGTCCCGGCCCACCTGACCTCGGTGGAGTACGCGCGGGTCGCCGGGCGGGTGCTGCGGCGGGACGGGATCTACGCGGCCAACCTGGCGGACAGCGCGCCGTTCGCGTTCCTCCGCTCCCAACTCGCCAACTTCGCGGCGGCCTTCGAGGAGCTTGCGCTGATCGGCGAACCGGCGGTGCTGCGCGGCAGGCGCTTCGGCAACGTCGTCCTGCTCGCCTCGCACACCCCGATCGACCCGGCGCCCCTCACCCGCCGCTGCGCCGCCGACGCCTTTCCGGCCAGGGTCACGCACGGGGAGGCGCTGGTCCGGCTCATCGGCGGGGCCCGCCCGGTGCGGGACGCGGACGCCGTCGCCTCGCCCGAACCGCCGGACGGCGCCTTCACCATCGGCTGAGCGGTTGAAGCTGAGCGCTGAGCACGGGAGGCCCCGGCCCGGGGGACAGCGTGCCCGGGCCGGGGCCTCCCGTGCCGGTCAGCCGGTCAGCCGGTCAGCCGGTCGGTTCGCCGGAGAGCCGGACCGTGCTCAGGATCTTCTGGATGGTGGCGTCCGGGAGTTCGTCGTCGACGCCCGCGACGGCGTAGAGGACCCAGGTCGAGAACTCGCCACTGGAGTTCTTGAAGGAGAAGGCGATCGACTTGCCGTCGGTGTCGCACTTCTCCTTCTTGGCCAGGCCGTTCGCGGTGGCGGTCACCACGCTGCCGGAGAGGCCCGACTGCGTGGTGAACGGCTTGGCCGGAGCGATCTTGACCTTCTCCTTGGGGTCGGACTGGCCGTAGGCCGCCCACACCCAGGTGCCGGCCTCGCTCCGCGCGGCCTCGTCGGTGCTCTTCGCCCCGCGCGCGCCCTTCGTCCCGACGCCGGCCAGCTCGGTCTCCTCGTCGCGGCCGTCCTTGTCGGAGTCCTCGACGCACCACTTGCTCTTGTAGAAGGCGGGCGCGGTGAATCCGGCGACCGGCGCGTTCTCGGGGTTCTTGGCGTCCTCGAAGCCCGCGAACATACCCGAGCTGGAGACCTCCCAGTCACCGGGGACGTCGAACTGCGTGCCCCACTTCGGGTTGCTGACGACCTTCCAGCCAGGGACGAGGGGCTTGGGGTCGCTGTCGGAGCCGCGCGGGTTCTCCACCGGGGCGGAGCTCGCGTCCTCCGAAGCGCTCGGCTTCGCGCTCGGTGAGGCGGACTTCTTGTCGTCGGCCACGGTCGAGCCGCCGTTGTCGTCCTTGTTGTTCATCAGGATGATGCCGGTGACGGTGGCGGCCACGACGACGGCGGTCGCCGCCACGACGGCGATGACGGTCGTCTTCTTCTTGCCGTCGCCGGGCTTCGGCCCGCCGGGCGGCCCCGGGACCGCGTACTGCGGGACGGTCGGCTGCTGGTACGGGTTGGGCTGGCCGTAACCCGGCTGCTGCCCGTACCCGGGCTGTCCGTACCCCGGCTGACCGGGCTGTTGTCCGGGCTGGCCCGGCGGGTATCCGGGCGCGCCGGGCTGACCCGGCTGCCCCTGCTGCGGATATCCCGGCTGCTGATAGGGATTCGGCTGCTGGTACCCCGGCTGCTGGTACGGGTTCTGATTCGGGTCCTGCGGGTTCTGCTCGCCCCCGGGCGGCTGCTGTCCTGGCCACATGGCCAGTAACCATAGATGGGTGGCGTGTGCACTGCCACGCCCGCCCCTGTCCCGATGCTGTCCCGGTGCCGTAACAGGGGGGCGGCGGGGGGATGGTCAAACCTGGCTACTCATGAGTAACCTTCGGTCCATGAGCGCTGAACAGATGACCGTCGGCGAGATGCTCGTCGCGACGGTCCCGATGGCCCGGACCCTCAACCTCGAATTCCTGGAGACGACCCCCGAGCGGGCCGTCGTCCGGCTGCCGGACCAGGCGGAGTACCACAACCACGTCGGCGGCCCGCACGCCGGAGCGATGTTCACGCTCGCCGAGTCCGCCAGCGGTGCCATCGTCATCGCCGCCTTCGGCGACCAGATGTCGCGAGCCGTGCCGCTCGCCGTGAAGGCCGAGATCGGCTACAAGAAGCTGGCCATGGGCGAGGTCACCGCGACCGCCACCCTCGGCCGCCCGATCGCCGACGTCGTCGCCCAGCTCGACGCGGGGGAGCGCCCCGAGTTCCCCGTCGCCATCGAGATCCAGCGGGCGGACGGGGCGGTCACGGGCGAGATGACCGTCGTCTGGACCCTGCGCCCCAACGGCTGACGCCCGCGGGCCCGTGTTCCCGGGGCCGCCGCACCCTCCGGTCGGGGAGGGGGCGGCGGCTTCGGCATGTGTACGGGACCGGTGAGCGCGTACGGCGTACGGGACTGGTGGGCGCGAACGGCGTACGGGTCGGTGGGTGCCGTGCGGCGTACGGGACCGAGCCGCCGGGCCCCGGAGCCCTCAGCCCTCGTGTGCCGCGCGGTGGGCCTTGGCCAGCTCCACGTACCCCGCCGCGTTGAAGCGGATGCCCTCCAGCTCCTCCGCCGTCAGGGGCCGCTTGACCTTGGCGGGCACCCCCGCGACCAGCGAGCCCGGCGGGACCCGCATCCCCTGCGGTACCAGCGCCTGCGCCGCGACCAGGGACCCGGCGCCGATGTGCGCCCCGTTGAGCACCGTGGCGCCCATCCCCACCAGGACGTCGTCCTCGACGGTGCAGCCGTGCAGTACCGCGTTGTGGCCGACCGAGACGCGCGCGCCCACGGTGAGCGGGAAGCCCGGGTCGGTGTGGACGCTGCAGTTGTCCTGGACGTTGCTGTCCGGGCCGATCGTGATCGGGCCGCAGTCGGCGCGCAGCACGGCCTGGTACCAGACGCTGGAACCGGGGGCCAGCGTCACCTCTCCGATCACCACGGAGGTCGGTGCCACGAACGCGTCCGCGTCGATGTCCGGCTCCTTGCCGCCCATGCCCGTGATCAACGCCTGTTCCGCCATGGCCTGCTCCTCGGTGGTCCGGTGTGCTGCGCGTGGGGCCTGCGATCGGGATCGGGCCGCCTCACACGGTAGGCGACGGCTCCCCGCGTGCGCCGGGGGGTGGGGTGAACATCACAGGTCACCGCACGGATCGCCGCCCACCGTGCCGACTACCGTGACCCCGTGCCGAAAAACCGCAACACGTTCTCCTTCCTCGCCCGCCGACGCCGCCGCGCCGCCTCCTGGCTGGTCCACCGCGGCTGGGCGTGGGCGCAGGAGGCCGGAGCCGTCACCGCCGAGCACCCCGGGCGGCTGCGCTTCGGCGCGATCGGGGAGGGGACCCGGCTCGCCTTTCCGCAGGGCACGGTCTTCGGGGAGCCGTGGATCGAGCTCGGCGCGCACTGCGTCATCGGGGAGCAGGTGACCCTGACGGCGGGGATGATGCCGGACCTGGACCTGGGGCCCGATCCGATCCTCACCCTGGGCGACGGGGTGGTGCTGGGGCGCGGCAGCCATGTGATCGCGGACACGACGGTGAGCGTCGGCCCGGACACGTACTGCGGTCCGTACGTCTACATCACCTCGACCAACCACAGCTACGACGACCCGCACGAGCCCGTGGGCAGGCAGTGGCCCCGGATGGAACCGGTGGCGATCGGCCCCGGCTGCTGGATCGGCACCGGCGCGGTGATCCTGCCCGGCGCCCGGCTCGGCCGGAACGTGGTGGTCGCGGCGGGGGCGGTCGTGCGCGGTGAGGTTCCCGACCATGCGGTGGTCGCGGGGGCCCCGGCCCGTGTCGTACGGAGCTGGGACCCGGACAAGGGCTGGCAGCCACCCCTCCGCACACCGGCCCCCGTGCCGATTCCGAAGGGCGTCACGCCCGAGCAACTGCTCGCCCTCGCCGAACTGGACCGGGCGCCGGACGCTCCGTGACGACTGCCGACCGAACGTGTTTCGGCCGGCCTCTGGGCCAAGAGCCCCTGCACCGGGCGCCGTTAGGGTGGGCCGCATGCGCGCACCCATCGGCACCTTCGAGGACGCCTCTCCCGCCTCCGAACGGCTCGACCTGCTCCCCGCCCCCGTCGCGACGGCCCTCGCCGCCGGGTGGGGCGACATCACCGCCGACCGGATCATCCACGTCGACACGGACCCGGCCGTGGCCGACACCGCCGTCTTCGTCGAGCACCACGGGGCGGACCTGCTGGACACCTCTGCCAACTGTGTCGTCGTGGCAGGCAAGCGCGGCGGAGAGGTCACCCTCGCCGCCTGTGTGGTGCTCTCCCGCACTCGGGTCGACGTCAACGGCGCGGTACGCAGGCACCTCGGCGCCCGCAAGGCGTCCTTCGCGGCGATGGACACGGCCGTCGGCGCGACCGGCATGGAGTACGGCGGCATCACCCCGATCGGCCTGCCCGCCGACTGGCCCCTCCTGCTGGACCCCGCCGTCGTGGACGAGGAGTGGGTCCTGATCGGCAGCGGCAGCCGCCGGGGCAAGCTCATCGTGCCGGGCAAGGCGCTCGCCGCCCTCCCGGGCGCGGTGGTCGTGGAGGGGCTGGGGGTCTGAGGGGGCCTGTCGGCGGTCCGCGAGCGGTGTGCCGTCAGCGGTGGTCCGTGAGCCACTCGGCGGCGAAGCCGACGGCCGCCCGCAGCCGGAGCAGCCTGCACGGGGCTGACCCGATCAGGGCCTTCCGTACGTCACCGGGCCCGGCGGCCGCCTCGAACGCGGCGCCCAGGGCCGCGAAGTCGCTGTCGTCCAGGGCGACATCCTCGTACTCCCACCACTGCCGCACGCCCCGCACTGCCACCACACAGCGGTAGCGGCGGCGCGGAGGGCCGGGTCTGCGGTACTCGCCCAGGTGGAAGGCGGTGCAGGTGGCGAAGCCGGTGCCGAGCAGGAGGACCCGGGCGTCGGCCTCGTACAGCCGGGCGAGCGGTGAGTCCTCGCCGAGGTGGCAGTCGGGCCGGTGCCCGGCGAGCAGCTTTCCGGCGGCGGGGCCCAGGGCGGCGAAGGAGGTCTGCGGATGGCCGCTGCGCCGCGCCCCCGCCGCCGTCCGTACGGTCTCGGCGAGAGCCCCCATGGAGGGTGCGGGGGTGAGCGCCGGGTCGAACGGCGGCATGGTCGAGCGGACCGCCTCGCGCGCCTCGGCGTCCAGGCCCCGTACGCGGGCGCGGTAGTGCGGTGAGGTGTCCGAGTTCTCCGGGGTGAACGAGGGGACCACCAGGGTCCCCTCCCGTCCCACCGCCCGGCGCAGGGCCGTCAGGACGGCTACGGGCCCGCCGACGCCCGGCCCCAAGGCCCGAAGGGAGGCATGCACCAGCAGGACGTCGCCGGGCCGCACCCCGAGGCCCGAGAGAGCGGCGGCCAACCGCTCACCGGCGTTCCGCGCGGGCCGTGGCGCGGTAGCCGACCGCCCGCCGTCGTTCTGCCGGGCCGACGGCGGGTCGGCCTGCCCGTCGTCGCCCTGCGGGCCCGGCCGCCCGCCGTCGAGAGGATCGCTCACGGCGAGGAGCCTGCCCACCCCGGGCCGCCCTCCACACCCCCGGTCTCAGGCCCGGGGCGGCAGCCCCGGGATCTCGATGGCGGGGCACCGGTCCATCACCATGTCCAGCCCCGCCGCCCGCGTCCGCTCGTACGCCTGCGCGTCCACCACATCCAGCTGGAACCACACCGCCTTCGCCCCCACCGCCACCGCCTCGTCGGCCACCCCGCCCGCCAGCTCGCTGTTGACGAACACGTCCACCACGTCCACCGGGAACGGGATCTCCGCCAGCGAGGCGTACCCCTGCTCCCCGTGCACTGTCTCGGCCTTCGGATGCACCGGCACCACCCGCTTGCCGAAGCGCTGGAGGATGTGCGCCACCCCGAAGGCGGCCCGGGAGCGGTTGTTGGAGAGCCCCACCACCGCCCAGGTGTCGCCCGAGTCCTGAAGAATCCGCCGGATGGTCTCTGCCTCTGTGTCCATGCCGGGACAACCGACGGCCCCGGCCCCGCCATTCCCGCCCGAAGGCACCGGTGCGGCGGCGCATAGGGTGGGCGGATGCAGGAGCAGTACCGGACCGTCGCCCGCGCGGGTGTGCACGAGAGCGAGATCAACCGATCGCGCTTCCTGTGCTCCCTCGCCCCCGCCGCCACCGAACAGGAGGCCCAGGACTTCGTCGCACGCGTCCGCAAGGAGCACCCCACCGCCACCCACAACTGCTTCGCGTACGTGATCGGCGCCGACGCCTCCGTACAGAAGGCCAGCGACGACGGCGAGCCCGGCGGCACCGCGGGCGTCCCGATGCTCCAGATGCTGATGCGCCGGGAGGTGCGGTACGTCGCGGCGGTCGTCACCCGCTACTACGGCGGGGTCAAGCTCGGGGCGGGCGGACTGATCCGGGCGTACGGGGGAGTGGTCGGCGAAGCCCTCGACGCACTCGGCACCCTCACCCGGCAGCGCTTCCGGCTCGCGACGATCCGCGTCGACCACCAGCGGGCGGGCAAGCTGGAGAACGATCTGCGGGCCACCGGGCGGAATGTGCGCGAGGTGCGGTACGCGGAGGGCGTGACCATCGAGATCGGGCTCCCGGACGCCGATGTCGCCGCCTTCACCGCCTGGCTGGCCGACGCGACCGCCGGTTCGGCCACGCTGGAGCTGGGCGGCGAGGCGTACGGGGACGTGTGAGCGGTCCGCACAGGAGAGGGCGGGGGCGTGTGAGCCACGCGCCGCCCGGTATGAGGGCAATCCCACCCCGGGCAAATCCTTGATCCATGCGGGATCGGCGGCCCGGCGGGGATAGCGTGGTCGAGTCGGCGGCGGGATCACGGGCCGCTCCGGCGGTGGCCCACGGGTGGAGGACGACGTACATGCAGCGCACAACCGGCGGAGCGATCGCGTGAGGATGCTGCACACCTCGGACTGGCACCTGGGCCGGTCCTTCCACCGGGTGTCCCTGCTCGACGCCCAGGCCGCGTTCCTCGACCACCTGGTGGCCACCGTCCGGGAGCGGGAGGTGGACGTGGTCCTCGTCTCCGGCGACGTCTACGACCGGGCCGTGCCGCCGCTCGCCGCCGTCGAGCTGTTCGACCGGGCGCTGCACCGGCTCGCCGACATCGGCGTGCCCACCGTCATGATCTCGGGGAACCACGACTCGGCCCGTCGGCTCGGTGTCGGCGCCGGGCTCTTCGACCGGGCCGGTATCCATCTGCGGACCGATCCCGCGAGCTGCGCCACCCCCGTCCTCCTCCCCGACGCCCACGGCGATGTCGCCCTCTACGGCCTGCCCTACCTGGAACCCGCCCTCGTCAAGGACACCCTCCGCGCCCCCAGGGCCGGACACGAGGCCGTCCTCACCGCCGCCATGGACCGGGTCCGCGCCGACCTCGCCACCCGCCCCGCCGGAACCCGGTCCGTCGTCCTCGCGCACGCCTTCGTGGCGGGCGGCGAACCCAGCGACAGCGAACGCGACATCACCGTGGGCGGGGTCGCCGCCGTCCCGGCCGGGGTCTTCGACGGCGTCGACTACGTGGCCCTCGGCCACCTCCACGGCTCCCAGCGGGTCACGAGCCGCGTCCGCTACTCCGGCTCCCCGCTCGCCTACTCCTTCTCCGAGGCCGACCACCGCAAGACCATGTGGCTGATCGAGCTCGACGGCAGCGGCGCCATCGCCGCCGAGGAGCGGATCGACTGCCCGGCCGAACGGCCCCTCGCCCGGCTCCGGGGCCGCCTGGACACCCTCCTGGAGGACCCGGCCCTGGACCGCCACGAGCACGCCTGGGTGGAGGCCACCCTCACCGACCCGGTCCGCCCCGCCGAACCCATGGCCCGCCTCGGCACCCGCTTCCCGCACACCATCAGCCTCGTCTTCGACCCCGAGCGGCCCCCCGAGGACCCCCTCGCCTCGTACGCCCAGCGCCTCAAGGGCCGCGACGACCAGCAGATCGCGGAGGACTTCGTGGCCCACGTGCGCGGCGGCGACGGACCCAGCGACCCCGAACGCGCCGTGCTGCGGGCCGCGTTCGACGACGTACGGGTGGACGAGAGCGTGCGCGAGGTGTCCCGTTGAGACTGCACCGCCTCACCCTCACCGCCTTCGGACCCTTCGGCGCCACCCAGGCGGTCGACTTCGACGCGCTCTCCTCCGCCGGGCTGTTCCTCCTCCACGGCCCGACCGGCGCCGGGAAGACCTCCGTCCTGGACGCCGTCTGTTTCGCCCTGTACGGAGCCGTCCCCGGCGCCCGGCAGAGCCCCGGCGCCACCCTCCGCAGCGACCACGCGCCCGCCGACCTGCCCACCGAGGTCATGCTGGAGCTGACCGTCGGCGGCCGACGGCTCGAAGTCACCCGCAGCCCCGCCCAGCCGCGCCCCAAGAAGCGGGGCGACGGCTTCACCCAGGAGAAGGCCCAGAGTCGGCTGCGCGAGCGCGACCCCGAGGGCGGCTGGAAGGCGCTCAGCAAGTCGCACCAGGAGATCGGCGAGGAGCTGGCCCAGCTGATCGGCATGAGCCGGGACCAGTTCTGCCAGGTCGTGCTGTTGCCCCAGGGCGACTTCGCCCGCTTCCTGCGCGCCGACGCCGAAGCGCGCGGCAAACTCCTCGGCCGGCTCTTCGACACCCGCCGGTTCGCCGCCGTCGAGGAGCGGCTCGCCGAGCTGCGCCGGGGCGCCGAGGCCCGGGTGAAGGCGGGGGACGAACAGATCCTCGCCCTCGCCCAGCGCATCGCCCAGGCGGGCGGCCCGGCCGCCACCGAGGCCGCCCCGCCCACCGTACGGGCGGGCGAACCGGGCCTGGCCGAAGCGGTCCTGGAGTGGGCCGCCCTCGCCCGCAGCGCCGCCCGGGAACACCTCGACATCGCGCACGCGGTGGTGGCGGAGGCGGAGAACCGCCAACTGACCGCCCGCCGTGCCCTGGACGCCGAACGCGAACTGGCCCGCCTCCAGCAGCGGTACGCGGAGACCCGGCGGCGCACCGAGGAGCTGGCCGAGCGGCGCCCCGAACACGACCGCTGCCAGGAGCAGTTGGAGCGCGCCCGCAAGGCGGACCGGGTCGCCCCGGCGCTGGAGCTGCGGGAGGAGGCCGAGCGGGCGTACCGGTCGGCGAGCGACGCCCTCGGCCGGGCCAGGGAGCGGCTGTCCGCTCTCGGCCGGACCCGGGAGCGGCTGTCCACCGTCCCGGCCGACGCGGGCGCCGATCAACTCGCCGAGCTGGAAGGCCGGTTCCGGCAGGAGCTCGGCGGACTCGAAGCCGCCCGCAAGGCCGAGGCGCGCAGCGCGCGGATCGACGAGGAACGCGCCCGGCTCAACCGGGAGGCCCGGGCCGACGACGAGACGATCCGGGAAGCGGACGCGTGGCTGGCCGACTGGGACGCCACCCGCACGGCCCTCAAGGAGCGGATCGACGCCTCGCAGGAGGCCGCCACCCGCGCCGAACAGCTTGCCGGACAACTGGCCCCGGCCCGCCGCCGACTGGAGGCGGCCCGCCGCCGCGACGGGCTCGCCACCGACGTACAGGAGGCCAGGGCAGCGCTCGCCGCCGTACGTGAACAGGCCCTGGAAGCACACGAGTTCTGGCTCGACCTGAAGGAGCGCCGACTGCGCGGCATCGCGGCGGAGCTGGCCGCCGCCCTTGTCGAGGGTGAGCCCTGCACGGTCTGCGGCTCCGCCGAACACCCGGCCCCCGCCCGCCCCGGCGACGGCCATGTGGACCGGGCCGCGGAGGAGAAGGCCCTCGCCGCCCACCGGTCGGCCGATGCGGCCCGCGCCCGTACGGAACAGCAGCTCGGCCTCGTACGCGAACGCCACGCGACAGCGCAGGCGGAGGCCCAGGGGGACGGTTCCGCACCGCCCACCGTGGACGAACTCCGTACCCTCGTCGACCGGTTGACCACCGAGCACACCGAGGCCCACCGGCTCGCCTCCGGGACTCACGCGGCGCGCGAAGCCCTCGCCGCCGCCGAGCGCGAGCACGCCGAGCGGGTGGAACAGCGGCAGGAGGCGGGCATCAGGGCCTCCGCCCGTACCTCCGAGCGCGAGGCGCTCGACCGCGCACAGGCCGAGCTGGAGGACCAGATCACCGCCGCCCGGGGCGAAGCGGCGTCCGTCGCCGCGCGCGCGGAGGAGCTGACCCGCTGGGTCGCGCTCCTCGCCGCCGCCGCCGAGGCCGTCCGCACCGAACAGGACGCGGCCCAGCGCCGCAAGGAGGCCGACGACCGGCTCTCCGACGCGGCCTTCAGGGCCGGGTTCGACACCCCGCAGGCCGCTGCCGCGACGCTCCTCGGCGCCGCCGCGCAGCGCGACCTCCAGCACCGCGTCGACGCCTGGCAGGCCGAGGCGGCGGCGGTCGCGGACCGGCGCGCCGAACGGGACGCCCGCGAGGCCGCCGAGCGCCCCCAGGCGAGGCCCGAGGCGGCCGAGAGCGCCCACACCACGGCGGAATGGCTGCTGCGCGAGGCCGCCTCGGGCCTCGCGGCGGCCCGCGACCGGTGCGCCGAACTCGACCGGCTCTCGGGACGGGCGGCCGAGGAGGTACGGCGGCTGGGGCCGGTGCGCCGGGAGTACGAGCGGGTCGCCCGGCTCGCGGGGCTGACGGCGGGGACCTCCGCCGACAACGAACGCAAGATGCGCCTGGAGGCGTACGTTCTCGCCGCCCGCCTCGAACAGGTGGCGGCGGCGGCCACCGCCCGGTTGCAGCGGATGTCCTCCGGCCGCTACACCCTCGTCCACTCCGACGCCCGCACGGGCGGACGCCGGGCCGGGCTCGGGCTCCATGTCGTGGACGCCTGGACCGGCAGCGAACGGGACACCTCCACGCTCTCCGGCGGCGAGACGTTCTTCGCCTCCCTGGCCCTGGCACTCGGCCTCGCCGACGTCGTCACCGAGGAGGCCGGGGGCGTACGCCTGGACACCCTCTTCATCGACGAGGGCTTCGGCAGCCTGGACGACCAGACCCTGGACGAGGTGCTGGACGTGCTGGACTCGCTGCGGGAACGGGACCGCAGCGTCGGCATCGTCAGCCATGTGGCCGACCTGCGCCGCCGCATCCCGGCCCGGCTCGAAGTGGTCAAGGGCCGGAGCGGATCGACGGTGCGCCAGAGCCTGTGAACGAACGGGCCGGGCCCGGGCCGTTGTCACGGCGGCCCGGGCCCGGCCCTGGTGGGCTCAGAGGCGGAAGCGCCCCTTGATCGGATAGTGGTCCGACCGTCCCGCATCGGCCGGCACGTCGCACGACACGACGGTCGCGGAGGACGGCGCGAACAGGTAGTCGATCTTGATGTTGCGGTTGCCCAACGGCTTCGTGGCCCGGCCGTCATGCGGCCGCGCGCTCCACCGTCCCTCGTCGCACTCCGTGTCCGCCGCGTAGGCGGCCGTCAGGACGTCCTTGGAGTCGTCCTTCGAGGCGGAGTCCGGGGGGACGGCGTTGAAGTCGCCGCCGTACACGGTCCGGTAGCCGGCCGGGGTGTACGAGTGGACGATCTCCTGGAGCTTCGCGGCCTGTTCCATGCGCTTCGTGCCGGGGTCGGGGTCGTCCGCGGTGATGCCGGCGCTGAAGTGGGACGTGCAGAACTGCAGGGCCTGGGCCGGGAGAACGGCGCACAGGGCGGTCCGCTGTTCCATGCGCACCCAGGTGTTGTTGATGGTCCGGTTCTGCGGCGAGGGCAGGTCGTACGAGGTGTACCAGACATTGGAGTCGGGCACGGCCAGGGCGATGCCGTAGGCGCCCCGGTCCTTCCAGCCGGACGCGGCCGATCCGGCCCTGTCGCACGTCTTGGCGGCCTTCACGGAGGATCCGTCGACGGTGTACTTGATGGGGGCGAAGCGCACGTCCCATCCGGTGCCCGTGATGGTCTCCAGCGCCCTCTCGATGTCCTTGGCGTGCGACTCGCACAGCTCCTGGAGGAACACGGCACGGTACTGCGCCGCCTCATTGCCCATCCGGGCGGTGACCTGGGCACCCAGGGTGGGGCCTTCCACCCGGTGGTTCCCGCAGCCGCTGTTGTTGTTGGCGCAGACGTTCCACGACATCACACGGAAGTCCGCCGCCGGGGCGGGGGACGCGGGAGCGGGGCGTCCGCCCTCGTCGCTCGCGTTCTCCTCGCCCAGGAAGACGAGTTCGAACTTCTGCCAGGACCCCACCGCCTCCGCCCGCGCGCGCAGCAGCCCGTTGTCGGTTCCGGGGTCCTGCACCTCGGCGGTCACATACCTGTAGCCCTTGTCCGTCCAGGCCTTGAGGGCGTACGTGTTGTCCGTCTGCTTCTCCAGCTGGAGCTTTTCCCACTCGCCGAGGACCGCTCCGCGGGCCCGGAGCAGATTCTCGTGGCTGCCGGTGTAGTTCCGCTCGGTCGTGACGTAGTTCCCGTTCGCCTCCGAACGCAGCGTGGTGGTCCACCCCTTGTCGCCGGTGTGCAGCGTGAACTTCTCCCAGGAGCCCAGGTCCCGGTGGGACGGGGCGGCCGAGCGGGCCCGGAGCATGGCCTGCCGGGCGCCGCCGGTGTTGACTTCCACCGACACGTAGAGGCCGTTGCCCACGGACCTGAGCGCGTACTTGTCGCCGGCCGTGACGGGCACCGGGCGCGCGTCCGCCGCATGCGACGGCACGGTGGACAGCGCCATCACCGTGAACAGAACGGAACACAGCACCGCGAAGCGGCTCATTCTCTGTCTCATGTACCCGCCTAAGTTGGGGAGAGGCCAAAAAGTGCACGCTACGACACCGCCTGGCGTCCCTTCACGGAGGGGAGATCGTCAACGGCTGATCGCGCGCCGGGGGAGCGGTGAGGAGTAGACGACGCTGGTGGTGACCGAACCGAGCGCGGCGATCCGGCCGGTGATCTCCTCCAGGTGCCGCATCGAGCGCGCCGTCACCTTGAGGACGAAGCAGTCGTCACCAGTGACGTGATGGGCCTCCGCGATCTCCGGGGTGGTCTCCAGGAGGTCGTGGAACGGCTTGTAGTTCCCATGCGGATAGCGCAGCCGTACGAAGGCGAGGACCGGCAGCCCGATCCGCTCGGCGTCGACCACGGCGGCGTAACCGCTGATCACCCCGGCCTCCTCCAGGCGCCGCACCCGTTCCGTGACGGCGCTCGGGGACATCGCGACGGCGCGGGCCAGCTCGGCGAAGGTGGCGCGGCCGTCGCGCTGGAGGACATCGAGAATGCGCCAGTCGGTGGCGTCCGGGGAATAGTCGGTCACCCCGCAGAGACAACACGGAAATCCCCGGCGGATCAAGAGAAGTGCCGGGGAAACCGCCTTCCTGGTTCCGGCCGGCGGCCATAGATTCATGGTCATGACCTCCCAGACCACGGCCACGGCCGTCAACTCCGTGCTGCGCGTCCCGCCCGCCTCCCCGGCCGCGGCGGCCGCCTACTTCGGCGCCTCGCTCACCTTCCACGCCGATGTCTCCGACGTCGCCTCCGCGCTCGCCGCCGAGGGGGACCCCGGGTTCGTCCTCGTGGACTCCCGCTCCACCGCCTCCTGGGACCAGGGGCACGTGCCCGGCGCGGTGCATCTGCCCACGGCCCTGATCCCCGAGCAGGCGGCCGCGCTGCTGGACCCGGCCGTACCGGTCGTCACGTACTGCTGGGGGCCGGGGTGCAACGGTGCCACCCGCGCGGCCCTGGCGCTCGCCCAACTCGGTTACCAGGTCAAGGAGATGCTCGGCGGCTTCGAGTACTGGGCGCGCGAGGGCTTCGCCTTCGAGACCTGGGAGGGCGGCGAGCGGCGCGCTGCCGACCCGCTGACCGCGCCGGTCGACGACGCCGACTGCGGCTGCTGAGAGGCGGACTTCCGCGCTTCCGTGCGGCGGGCGGGCCCCCGTCCGGTGGATGGTGGACGGGGGCCGGTCCTGGCTGGAACGGGACGGGGCGGGTCAGAGCCGGGACAGCTCCTCGACCAGGTCGTCCAGGCCCAGCGGCCCCTGCGAGAGCGCGGCCATGTGCCAGGCCTTGAGGTCGAAGGCGTCTCCGTGGGCCGCGCGCGCGTTCTCCCGGCCGAGCAGCCAGGCGCGCTCGCCCAGTTTGTAGCCGATGGCCTGGCCCGGCATCGAGAGGTAGCGGGTCAGCTCGCTCTCCACGAAGTCGGCCGGGCGGCCGCTGTGGTTGCCGAAGAACTCCTGCGCCAGGGCGGGCGTCCAGCGCTCACCGGGGTGGAACGGCGAGTCCGCCGGGATCTCCAGCTCCAGGTGCATGCCGATGTCCACGATCACCCGGCAGGCCCGCATCATCTGCGCGTCCAGATACCCCAGGCGCCGCTCCGCGTCGGGCAGGAAGCCCAGCTCGTCCATCAGCCGCTCCGCGTACAGCGCCCAGCCCTCGGCGTTGGCGCTGACCTGGCCGACCGACGCCTGGTAGCGGGAGAGGCTGTCGGCGACATGCGTCCACTGCGCGATCTGCAGGTGGTGGCCCGGAACGCCCTCGTGGTACCAGGTGGAGACCAGGTCGTACACCGGGAACCGGGTCTCGCCCATCGTGGGCAGCCAGGTCCGCCCGGGGCGGGAGAAGTCCTCGGAGGGGCCCGTGTAGTACGGGGCGGCCGCGCCGCCGGGCGGGGCGATGTGCGACTCCACCTTCCGCACCCGCTCGGCCAGGTCGAAGTGCGTGCCGTCCAGCGCCTCGATGGCCTCGTCCATCAGGCCCTGGAGCCACTCCCGTACCTCGTCCACGCCCTCGATGTGCTTGCCGTGCACATCGAGGTGGGCGAGCGCCTCCCACGGGCTCGCCCCCGGGAGGATCTTCGCCGCCTCGGTCTTCATCTCCGTGAGCAGGCGGTGGTATTCGGACCAGCCGTACGCGTACGCCTCGTCCAGATCCAGGTCGGTCCCGTTGAACTGGCGCGACCAACGGGCGTACCGCTCGCGGCCCACCGTGTCCGGGGCGCCCTCGATCGCCGGGGCGTAGACGTCACGCATCCAGTCCCGCAGGGCCAGCACCGAAGCCGTGGCCTCCCGGGCGGCCTCGTCCAGCTCCGCCCGCAGCGCGTCGGGACCGGCCGTGACGAAGTCCTGGAAGAACGCCGGGCTGTCGCTCTCGCCGCCCCACTCCGTCAGCTGACCGATGAAGGTGGCGGCCGCGCGCGGGCCACCGTACAGCTTGCGCTCCAGGCCGAGCCCGAGCGAGGCGCGGTACCCCTCGAACGCGGCCGGTACGGCGCGCAGCCGTTCCGCGACCGCGGCCCACTCCTCCCGCGTCGTGGTGGGCGTGATCGTGAACACCTGGATGATGCTGTGGGCGGGCGAGTGCAGGTTGGAGACGGTCCGCAGCCCCTCCTCCGCCTCGTGCACGGCGAGTTCCGCCGTCAGCCGCTCCCGCAGGAGCCGCCCGCAGCGGCGTTCGGCATCGCTGTCGGCACCCGGCAGCCGCTCCGCGTCATCCAGCTTCAGCAGGGTGGCGCGGATCAGGGCGGCGGCCGCCTCCTGTCCGGCCGGTGAGAAATCGGGCAGGCGGCGCGAGCTTTCGGGGTCACCCAGGTAGGTGCCCGTGATGGGGTCGAGTTCGATGAATGCGTCGACGTAGGCGTCGGCGACCTGACGGGGCAGCGCGCTGCTCGAAGTGACTGACATGGAGACATACTCCAACGTCGGGCCCCTCTCCGTCACCACCGTTGAAAGGCGTACGTCCGAAAGACGATCACGCGCCGACCGGCTCGCCGGGGCTCAGGAGCGGACCGCCTCGCCAGCGATCGGGAGCGGACCGGTGCGCAGGCGATCAGGGGCGGACCGGCTCGCCGGGTGGCAGCAGCGGACCGCACTCCCACTGCTGGAAGATCAGCCGGGTCTCGACCCGGGCCACCTCGCGGCGCGAAGTGAACTCGTCCAGCACCAGCCGTTGCAGATCCGCCGTGTCGGCCACCGCCACCTGGACCAGATAGTCGTCGGGGCCGGTGAGGTGGAAGAGCGCGCGGGACTCCGGCAGGGCCCTGACCCGGTCGACGAACGGGCCGATGAGTTCCCGCCGATGCGGCCGGACCTGCACCAGGAGCAGCGCCTGAAGACCCCGGCCCAGCTTCGCCGGATCCAGCCGCAGCTGATCGCCGAGGATCACCCCGGAGCGACGCAGCCGGGCCACCCGGTCCAGGCAGGTCGAGGCGGCCACCCCCACCTCGGCGGCGAGCTCGCGGTAGGTGGTCCGTGCGTCGTTCTGCAACAGCCGCAGAATATGCAGATCCACCGGGTCCAGAGCGACAGAATCGGCCATGCGGCGAACGTAACACGGCCTTCCGCCGCTACGAGCCGGTAACTGTTCAGGCTGTTGTCATGGACAACGAAGTCTCGATGACGCCCCCTGCCCCCACCCCCGCCAGGGCGCTGGCCACCGAAGCCGTGCACGCCGGACGCGACGACCTCGCCTCCCTCGGTCTGCACGCCCCTCCGCTCGACCTGTCCACCACCTACCCCTCCTACGACTCGCGCGCCGAGGCCGAGCGGATCGACGCCTTCGCCACCACGGGCGCCCGGCCGGACGGCCCGCCCGTCTACGCGCGGCTGGACAACCCGACCACCGGCCGTTTCGAGACGGCGCTCGCCCGGCTGGAGGGGACCGACAGCGCCGTCGCGTTCGCCAGCGGCATGGCCGCCCTCACCGCCGTCCTGCTGGCCCGCGCGAGCATGGGACTGCGCCATGTCGTCGCGGTCCGCCCCCTCTACGGATGCAGCGACCACCTGCTGGGCGCCGGACTGCTGGGCACCGAGGTGACCTGGACCGATCCGGCGGGCATCGCCGACGCGATCCGCCCGGACACCGGCCTGGTCATGGTCGAGACCCCGGCCAACCCCACCCTCGCCGAGATCGACATCCGGGCCGTCGCCCACTCCTGCGGCTCCGTGCCGCTGCTGGTCGACAACACCTTCGCCACCCCCGTCCTCCAGCGCCCCGTGGAGCACGGCGCCCGGATCGTCCTGCACAGCGCCACCAAGTACCTCGGCGGGCACGGCGATGTGATGGGCGGGGTCGTGGCCTGCGACGAGGAGTTCGCGGCCACTCTGCGCCAGGTGCGGTTCGCCACCGGCGGGGTGCTGCACCCCCTGGCCGGTTACCTGCTGCTGCGGGGGCTGTCCACCCTTCCGGTCCGCGTACGCGCCGCCTCGGCGAGCGCCGCCGAGCTCTCCCGCAGGCTGACCGCCGACCCGCGGATCGCCCGGGTGCACTACCCGGCGATCGGCGGGGCGATGGTTTCCTTCGAGGTGTACGGGGACCCGCACGCGGTGATCGCCGGTGTACGGCTCATCACGCCCGCCGTCAGCCTGGGCAGCGTGGACTCGCTGATCCAGCATCCGGCCTCCATCAGCCACCGCATCGTGGACGAGGGAGACCGGCAGGCGTCCGGCGTCGGTGACCGGCTGCTGCGCATGTCGGTCGGGCTGGAGGACGTCGAGGACCTCTGGGCCGATCTCTGTCAGGCGCTCAGCGCCGGGCCCCTTCCGCGGAGCCGGACGGGCGAGCGGTCCGCTGGTCCGGCCGGGCGGTCCGCTCCTCCGTCGCACGCGCCGGCTCCGGAGCAGTCGTCAGCCGCGCGGTGATGACGAGGGTGCCCTCCTCGATCTGGTAGTCCAGGGGCAGCTCCAGCGCCCGCATCGCGGCGACCATGCCGGTGTTACGGGCCTGGGTGACGGCGTACACGCTGTCGCAGCCTGCCTCCCGGGCGAGCTGCACCAGGCGGCCGAGCAGCTCCGAGCCGATGCCCCGGCGCTGCCAGTCGTCCTCCACGAGGAGGGCCACCTCGGTCTCGTCGCCGTCCCACAGGAGGTGGCCCAGCGCCACCAGCTTGCCGGAGGCCGTCTGGACGGCCAGGGTGCGGCCGAAGCGCGGGCTCAGCAGGTGGTCCAGATAGCGGTCCGCGTCCCCGACGGGGCCGTGGTAGCGCAGGCCCAGGGTGTCCGGGGAGCAGCGGTCGTGCATGGCGCGGGCGGCGGCGAGGTCGCTGCGGTCCGCGCGGCGCACGGTGATCTCGTTGCCCTCGGGCAGCGTGAGGATGTCCGTGCTGCGGGGCACCCGCGGGCCGAGCCGGGCGTCCAGCTCCACCAGGGCGCGGGCCCGGGCGAACTCGGTCGGGGTGAACGGCAGATAGGGGCGTTCGACGGAGATGACCCCGCCCGACGGGTCGCGCAGGCGCATCACCGTCTCCTCCAGCACGCCTTCGACCGGGGCGCTCTCCCCGGTCGGGCGGCCGGTGATGGAGACGGCGGGCAGCGAGTGGATCGTGCACCGGCCGAGCAACTGACGCAGCGCGAGCGGGAGTTCGGCGGCGTCGAGCGCCGTGCGGGTGGCCAGCGAGAGCACCCGGGTCGGGGTGTCGACCAGATCGTGGGCGTCCGCCCGCTCGATCCAGGTGGAGGTCCCGCCCGAGGCCGCGATCTCCCGGGTGAGCTCCTGCGCCGGGAGCGAGGCGGGCGCCCGCAGCAGGAACTCGTCGACCGTCCCCTCGGCCAGCGGGTGGGTCTGGAGCGTCAGGATGTCGATCCGGAAGCGGGCGAGCACCAGGCACAGGGCGGCCAGGCTGCCCGGGGCGTCGCGCACCGTCGTCCGCATCCGCCACAGAACCGTCTCCCCGGCCCCGGCGGCCGATTCGGTGACCGCGTCCGGCGCCGGGCCGGACGCGCCGGGATCCTCCGGCGGGGGAGCGTTGCTGTGGCGCCGCGCCCACCAGGTGTGGAACGCCGCCGTGGCCACCAGGGCCACGGCTGACGCCATGAGCAGGTAGGGCCCGTCGGGCTGGTGCCCGATCAGGTTGGCGATCGCGTCGGCCACGGCGACCGCGGTGAACAGCGCGGCCAGCTCGATCAGGTCCCGCCGCCAGTGGTGCGGGCGGCGGGCGGTCTTCGAAGACGTCACATCAGTCATATCCTTACTGTGAACGCATGGTGTTGCCTGATCACGAACACTTTGTGACTGATGGGTTAAGTGTGGATCTGATCGCCTATCGTCGTTTTTCGGCCGTATTTTCTGGCCTCTCAGCCTGTTCTACGCCTCCTCCAGGCCTGCTCTACGCCTCCTCAGCCTCCCTCTACGTCATCTCCTGGGCGGGCGGGAACACGGCCAGCAGGCGGGCGGCCTGTCGGACGGTCTGCGAGGACCCCTTGCGCCCGGCCGTTCCGGCCAGCCCCGCGACCGGCTCGATCCCCTCCGTACCGCAGCGCTCGGCGCACTCGGCCGCCACGGCCAGCAGATCCCCGAGCCCCCGGGGCGCCTTCTCGTACGCCAGCAGGGTGGGCAGCGCCACGGCCAGCACGCCCAGCACCGTCCGGTACGCCCCGGTGGCGGCGGCCGTCCGGGCGGCGTCGGCCAGTCGGCTGACCTTCACCAGGTCGTGGTCGACGAGCACCGCCAGCTCCCGCCCGAGCAGTGTGGCGTCCAGGCGGCCCTGCGCGGCCAGGACGAGCAGCGCGTCCACGGCGGATATCCGGTCCTCGGGGTGCCGGGCGCCCAGCCCGTAGGCGAGCGCGAGATGTACCGCGACACCGGCCTCCCCGCCGGTCTCCATCAGCGGCGGCAGCAGCCAGGCCCCGCCCCGGGGGCCCTCGTCGGCGGTGCGCAGGAGATCCGGCATCAGCCAGGCGGCCAGGGTCTCCCCGTCCTCGGGCAGCGTGGCGGTCCAGTGCGGGCACTGCTCGGCGCCCCAGTGGTAGCAGCCCCGGGCGTCGGGCAGGTGCGGGCGGCCCAGCCAGTGGAAGGAGCGCGGGAACTCCTCCTGGATCAGCGGCCGTTCCCTGGTGGCGAGGAGCACCTTCCGGGCTCCGGACGCCGAACGCTGCCACCAGTCGCCCGCCGAGGGCCGATCGCTGGTCAGGCCGTGCCGCAGGACGGAGGCGACCGGCTCACCGGCCCGTATCCAGGCGGCCAGCCGGTCCCCCGTGGGCGTCCCGAGGGCCGCCGCGGCGTCGGCGGCCTCCTCCTCACCGCTCCGGCGTACACGCAGCAGGGCCTGGGCGAAATCGGCGGGGCCCGGGGCTGCTCCGAGGCGCTGATACGTCCGCAGCCGCTCGACCAGCTCCGCCGGGTCCAGCGAACCGGTGTGCCAGGTGGGCGTGGCGAGCAGGAACGGCACCCGGTCGGTCCGCACGTCACCGGCCGCCTCCCACGCACGGGCGAGGAGCACCCCGTTCAGCGCGGCGTGGGCACAGGTCCCGGTGCCGGTCCAGCGGTTCTTCCCCTGGATGACGGCTTCGTAGGGGACCCGGCCCAGCAGCGAGCCCACCACCAGGGCGAGGGCGTGCCCCGTGGTCATGTACGCCGGTTCGGGCTGCCGCTCGATGCCGTGCTCGACGAACCACACCCCGGCCAGGGCCTCTTGAAGGGCCTCTGTCAGCTCGGCCCGGTCGGTGCGGGCGAGGCGGACGAGCCCGTCCAGGGCGCGCTCGAAACCGGAGATCCCGGACGCGGCGGCCGAGGCTCCCGGAGTGGAGGGCTGCCAGGAACGGGACTTGAGCTGGGCCGCCACCTCCTCGACCAGCTCCGCCACGGTCTGCGGCGCCGGGTCGAGCCGGAACAGGGCGGGGACGGGCGGCAGCAGCTCCTCGTACGGGCCGTCCGCCGGAGCCTCCTCGGTCACCGTCCCGAACAGGGCGGTGACCGTCTCCCGGTGCAGGGGCCCCAACTGCGCGGCCGAGAAGGACAGCTCCTCCCGCAGCGCCTCGTCGGCGGCCGGAAGATGGCGTGCGATCAGCTTGAGTGCCCGCTCCTGGAGGGCGATGTCCTCGTTCCCGAACACCTCCGCGACCACCGGAAGCAGCTCACCCGCCGTCGTCGCGTCCCGGCCCAGCACCTTCCCCAGCAGCATCAACTGGGCGCGTACCAGCTTCTTCTCCGGCCGGAAGAGCACCGAACCCGACACCTCCGCGAGCTCCGCGGTGGAGAGCTCGCCCCGTGCGTCCAGCCGCGCCAGCACGTCCTGCGCATGGGAGGCCACCACCGAGATGCCGTCCGCCGCCAGCACCGTCCAGTCGCGGAGGTGGCCGCTCTCCTCGTCCTCCGTGAGGCCCAGCTGCTGGAGCAGGACCAGGAAGAACCGCTGGTCACCCGGCTTGCCGCCGCGCACCAGACGGGTCACACACCGCTCCACCAGCTGCGACCGGTCGAGCACCCCCTCCTCCGCCAGTACGCGGAGCGCGGCCGGCCAGTGGTCGGGCGATCCCGGGGTGTCGTACCAGCCGACCTGGGACGGCAGCTCCGGCATCTCGAAGAGCCGGGGTACGAGCACGGCGACGTGCGGGTCGGAGCGCAGGACACCGGCCAGCGGCACCCGGCCGGATCCACCGTGCCACCCCGCCGCACCGATCCGCTCCGTCCAGCCCTGGACCAGGCTGTCCGTCGTGGGGATCGGGCGCCCGGCCATCCGTACCAGCTCGCTGATGAACGTGTAATCCGCCTCGGAGCTCAGCGACTTCGCCGCCAGCCGGTGGGCGAGATCGCCGAGCCAGGCCGGATCGCGGTCTCCCAGCGCCACGAGGAGCAGCGGATACGGGGAACGGGACCAGCTGCGCAGGTCACGGCCGCCGATCCAGGTGGCGCAGCCCGCCGCCCCGGTGTGACAGGCAGCCCCGGCCACCAGAAGCGCCTTGCGGACCTTGTCCTGCCGCCGCCACTCCCAGCCCCGGACCTCCTTGCGCAGCTCCTTCAGCTCGGCCAGCACCGCCCTGCGCCCGGCCCGGTCCAGCTTGCGCACCAGCGGCGGAACGGCGCGGTTGTGTCCCTTGCGCACAGCGGTGACCAGTTCGTCGATCGTCTCGCCGTTCATCCGGTCGTTCGTCTCGTCGTTCATCCGGTCGTTCATCGCACGCCTCCGGTGACCGTCGCGCCGCGCCGGACCATCGTCACGGCCAGGGCGTGTTTGCACGGGCCCCGCTTCCCCCGGTAGTCCGCCCACCACTGGCAGGTGCAGGCGAGCCTCCCGCCGCTCTCGCGCACCTGGTAGCGCCGGTCGCCGGAGGCCACGGACGCCAGCGCGCCGTCCAGAGTCACCGCCCCCGCACCGGCCAGCTCGCGGGCCGCCACCAGGCGCGGGTTGTGCCGCTCCGCCCGGTCCGCGTCGTACGGCAGCTCGCGGTGGAAGTAGGCCGCGTCCGCCAGGTCGTACCCGACCCGGCCCGCCGTGCCCAGCCGGGTGAGCGCGGCCCGGACCCGCTCGACGCTCAGCCCCGACTGCTCGGCCAGCGAGGCCGGTTCGATCCTGGGCTCCCAGGCGAGCAGGACGGAGACCAGCTCGGCATCGGCCGCCGCGTCATCGGTGGCCAGCGCCTCCAGCACGCCGCCCTCGCCCGAGAACCCGCGCGAGGAGTCGGGCGACAGCGTCAGGGTGAGCCGCATCCCCGGCAGAACCACCTCCCAGGCGCTCGCCGCCGCTCCGCCGTCCGCCACCGGAGGCCCGTACACGCGCAGCGCCGTCGCGTGGCGCAGCACCCGCTGGAGGGCCACCAGCCGCTCGGGCCCCGGCAGGCACACCGCGCCCGGCACCGGCCGGGTCGTCGGCCGCAGACCGGAGCCGGAGGCCACCACCCACTGCGCGCCCCGCGCCGCGCTGCCCGTGCCGCGCGGCAGGGAGCGCAGGAACGCCACCGCCCGCGCCGCCGTCAGCTCGGCCCGCAGATCGAACCCGGCCGAGGCCACCTGCGCCTCGGCGAACCCCCGCAGCCACCGGTCCGGCAGCGGCACCTTCTTCTCCACCACCGGGCCGTCCAGCGTGGTGACCGCCAGCTCCTCCGGGCCCACCCGCAGATGCAGCGGGTCGTCCGCCGTTATCCGGGAAAGGGCGTCCCGCAGCGGATTGTTGACGTCCACATTGGTCGTACCGTGCCCCGTCCGCTCCCCGTCCAGCCCCTCCTGGAGCACGTCCAGGCGTGCGTACACCCCGCAGCAGCCGGAGAACGACTCGAAGCGCAGCCGGTCCCCGTTCCCCGTCACCACCGGGTCGAGGGAGGCGGGCAGGGTGCGCTGGTAGTAGCGCGCGGAAGCCACGTCGGCCACCGCCAGCAGCCCGCGGGCGGCGATGCGGGGAGCGGAGAGGAAACCGGCGAAGAACCGCGGGTGCGCCTCGGCCCCGCGCGGGGTGAGACCGCCCGCGGTCTCCAGACCGAGGGAGGCCCCCACCTGCGAGGACTCCAGGGCGGACGGTCGTGCGTAGGCCAGGGCCTGAACGGATCGGGTCATGAGGAAAACGGTAGGACCCACCACTGACAACGGGCCCTGGCACAGCCGTTTGTGCAGGTCAGAGGCGTACCTCGGGGCTCTCCACGGGCCCAGGCCGACGGCGCGCCCTCACTGACCCACACGCCCCGGCCGCAGCACCTTGGTGAACAGCACCGCACCGCCCTCCGCCCGCAGACGCACCGTCAGATCCGCGCTGTCGCCGTCGATCTCGACCTCCCCGAAGAACTGTGGCGACTCCATCGGCGACACATTGGCCCGGTCCGGCGCCCGGACGAAGACCCGGTCCGGCCCGAACGTGCCGTCCAGCGCGTTGGCCGGAAAACCCCCTGCGGCCAGCGGGCCCGAGACGAACTCCCAGAACGGCGCGAAGTCCTTGAACGCCGCCCGCTCGGGGGCGTAGTGCTGCGCCGAGGTGTAGTGCACATCGGCCGTCAGCCACAGCGTGCCGGTGATCCTGCGGTGCTTGATGAACCGCAGCAGCTCCGCGATCTGGAGCTCCCGCCCGAGCGGAGCGCCCGGATCGCCCTGGGCCACCGCCTCGTAGTCCGTCGCCCCGTCCGGGACCACCAGGCCGAGCGGCATGTCGGCCGCGATCACCTTCCACACCGCGCGGGATTCCGTGAGGGCGCGTTTGAGCCAACGGAGCTGCTCGGCACCGAGGATGCCGGTCGTGTCGTCGGCCTGCCGGTTGGGGGAGTTGCGGTTGCGGTGCGAGCGCATGTCGAGGACGAAGACGTCCAGCAGCGGCCCGTGGTGGACGGTGCGGTACATGCGCGAGCGCCGAGCGGAGGAGCCGTACGAACCGTGCGGCGTCGAGACGGGGAAGTACTCGTGGAAGGCGCGCGCGGAACGGGCCGCGAGGATGTCGACGTTCTTCTCCGTGTAGCGCGGGTCGTCGAGAATCTGGCCCGGGTACCAGTTGTTGCGCACCTCGTGGTCGTCCCACTGGACGACGGAGGGGACCTGCGCGTTGAAGCGCCGGACGTTGCGGTCGAGCAGGTTGTAGCGGAAGTTGCCCCGGTACTCGTCCAGCGTCTCGGCGACCTTGGCCTTCTCCTCGGTCATGACGTTGCGCCAGATCCTGCCGTCGGGGAGGGGCACACCGGGCTGGAGCGGCCCGTCCGCGTAGACGGTGTCCCCGCTGCACAGGAAGAAGTCCGGGTCCAGGCGGCGCATCTCCTCGTACACCCGGTAGCCGCCGATGTCCGGGTTGATGCCCCAGCCCTGCCCCGCGATGTCCCCGGACCACAGGAAGCGCACCCCGTCCCGCCGCCGGGCCGGAGCGGTGCGGAAGGTTCCGTACACCGGTTTCCCCGTACGACGGGGGTCGTGCGGGTCGGCGAGCGTGACCCGGTAGTGCACCTGCTCGCCCGCCGGAAGGCCGTACAGGGGAGTGGTGCCGGTGAAGTCCGTACCCGGCCCGGTCAACGGTCCGTACCAGCTCCGGGACCGGCGGAAGGACTCGGTCGCCGAGGTCTCCACCAGCATCCGCGCGGGCCGGTCGGAGCGCACCCACACCAGCGCCGAGGAGGCGGTGACGCTCCCCACCTGCACCCCCCACGCCGCCTCCGGCCGCCCAGCCAGCGCCAGGGCGGGAGCCGCCGCCGAGGCCGTGGGCAGGGCCGCGGCGGGGACGAGCAGCGAGCCGCGCAGAACGGTACGGCGGCCGGGCGAGAGGATACGCGGACGGTGCGGCATCGAGGCGCCTCCAGGGCGGTGGGCGGAACGGACGGGCGGGACCGGTCCGGGGTGGGCGGAACGGACGGACACCGGGCCGGGACCGGTCCGGAGGTACGCGCGGAACGGCCGGGCGGACACCGGGCCGGAGTGGGCGGGACGGACCGGCGGACCGGTCCGGGGCTGTGGAACGGACGGACACCGGGCCGGGGCGGCCGGAGCGCTCCGTCGGGACGGAACCGGTCTCCGCCCCCATGCCTAGTGGCCGGTGAAGGCCACTGCCCCAACCTCAGGTGAACGGGGCCGGTCGGCCGGGGACAAGGCCCCGGTTCACCCCTGCGCCGCCGCGAGCATCCCGATTCCCCGGGCGATCTCACCCGGCGTCAGGTGGGCGTAGCCGAGCACGAGCGCCACCGTTCCGTCCTCGGGTCCGGCGTCCCCGCGGTCGCCCAGCGGCCGCAGCGCGAGGCCGGCCCCGGCCGCGCGGCCCAGGAACGCGCCCTCGGGGCCGTACCGCCCGGGCAGGCGCGCGATGATGTGCAGACCTGCCGCGATGCCGCTGACCGTCGTACCAGGGAAGTGCTCTCCGAGCGCGGCCACCATGGCGTCGCGGCGCTCCCGGTAGGCGCGCTGGCAGCGGCGGAGCTGCCGGTCGTAGGCGCCGCGCGTGACGAAGTCGGCCAGCACCGCCTGGTCGATGGCGGGGTTACCCAGATCCATGGTCCGTTTGCGGGCGACGATGCGGCCGGTGAGCGAGGCGGGGGCGATCAGCCAGCCCAGCCGCAGGCCCGGAGCCAGCGACTTGCTCACCGACCCGGTGTACACGACACGCTCCGGGTCGAGCCCCTGCAACGCCCCCACCGGAGCCCGGTCGTACCGGAAGTCCCCGTCGTAGTCGTCCTCCAGAATCACGCCGTCCACATCGCGCGCCCAGTCGAGCAGATGGCGGCGGCGCTCCGCGGAGTAGGCGATTCCGGTGGGGAACTGGTGCGCCGGCGTGGTCACCACGGCGCGCACGCCGGAGCGCCGCAGTGGTCCGAGCGCCAGCCCCTCCGCGTCGAGCGGCAGCGGGACGGCGGCCAGCCCCGTCGAGGCGAAGAGCGACGCGTGCTCCGGGCTCCCCGGGTCCTCCACGCCGACCGAGGCCAGGCCCTCCTCCCGGAGCACGAAGCCGAGCAGCGTCGTCGCCTGGGCCACCCCCGAGCAGACCACCAGCCGCTCCGGATCCGCCACCACCCCGCGCCGCCGGGCCAGCAGACCGGCCAGCGCCTCCCGGAGCTCCGGCAGCCCGCGCGGATCGGGGTACCCCAACGAGCTGTGCGGCAGCCGTCCGAGGACCGTCCGCTGGGTGGCGGCCCACGCGGTGCGTGGGAAGAGGGAGAGGTCGGGGACGCCCGGCCGGAAGTCCACCCGCACGCCCGGCGCGCGCGGAGCCAGATCCCGTACGGAGTGCGCCGCCGCGCGTACTCCACCACTCACCCAGGTTCCCGCGCCCCGCCCGCTGCGCAGATAGCTCTCGGCGGTCAGCTGCTCGTACGCCTCCGTGACCAGCCCGCGCGACACCCCGAGATCGGCGGCGAGTTCACGGCTGGACGGCAGCCGCGTGTCCGCGACGAGACGGCCCGAGCGGACGGCCTCCCGCAGCGCGGACTGGAGCGCCCGCCCGCGCCCGCGCACCGGGGCGGCAGCGGCGGGAAGCAGCAACTCCCAGGCAGGCGAGGTGGAATCGAGGCCGCCGGGCCCGTCGCGCCCCTCCGTACCGGTTGAATTGGTCCCCGAAGATGTCATGGAAGTGGACCTTAAACCGGTCCGGTGCCGAACCTAGCGTCACCGTCATGAACGCGAACTCTCTGCGCGGAGCCCTCCTGGCGGCCTTCGCCTGTGTGCTGGTGGGGGCCTCCTTCACCGCCAACAGCGTGCTCGGCGACTACCCGTACGCGGGTGGCCAGGCGCTCCGCTACGGTCTGGCCGCACTGCTCCTCGCGGCGCTGCTGCGGCGGGGCCCGGCCCCCGTGGCCGCCCCGCTGCGGTCGCTCTCCCGGCGCGAGTGGCTGCGGCTCGGCGTGCTCGCCGCGGTCGGGATGGTCGGCTTCAACCTGGCGGTCCTGGCCGCGGAACGGAGTGCGGAACCAGCCGTTCCGGGCGTCTTCGTGGGGTGCGCGCCCATCGTCGTCGGGGTTCTGGTCCCCCTCCTGGAGAGCCGCCGCCCCTCCCGCGTGACGCTGTACGCTGCCGGGCTCGTAGCCGCCGGAGCGTTCACCGTCCAGGGGTGGGGCCGCACGGATCTGGCGGGCATCTGCTGGTCGGTGGGGGCGCTCGCGGGCGAGGTCGGCTTCGCGGTCCTGGCCGTACCGGTGCTGCGGCCGCTCGGCCCGAAGCTGCTCGCCGCGACGGTCTGCGCCATCGCCGCCGTACAGTCCGCACTGCTCGGCCTGCTGCTGGACGGCGGCGCGTTCCTGCGGGTCCCGACCTCCGTGGAGGCCACGGCCCTGCTCTGGCAGGCCGCCGTCGTGACCGTGATCGGGTTCGTCTGCTGGTACATCGGCCTGCAGCGCATCGGGGCCGAACGCGCCACCCTCTTCTCCGGCCTGATCCCGGTCTCCGCCGCGCTGACCGCCCCGCTCGTCGGAGCCGGGACGTACGGCATGGCGCAGGGCGCGGGGAGCTTCCTGGTCGGTGCCGGGGTGGCGCTCGGCTCGGGCGTCCTGGGGCGCCGCGCCGCCGCCGGTACGGAGTCCACCGCGCCGGAGGCGACCCCGCGCCCGGCTCCGTCAGCGGCTGGTGTCGAGGATGACGCGGGCGACCAGGGCCGGGTCGTCGTTCATCGGGACGTGCCCGCAGCCGGGCAGCCGTACGAGCCTGGCCTCCGGGATCACGTGCTTGGCGCGGATCCCCTGCCTCCGCAGCAGGATGCGGTCACGGGTGCCCCAGGCGACGGTGACGGGGATGCCCTTCACATCGTCGGTGAAGGAGGTGCCGCCACCGGTGGCCAGCGTCTGGTGGAATCCGGTCGCTCCCCGCAGGGCCAGGGTCTCCGCGACGACCGCCTCGGGTGAACGCCTGCCGGGCCGGGCGTAGATGGTGCTGGTCAGCACCGCACGACCGGCCGCGCTGCGGGAGAGCCGCTCGATGGCCGGCACCGGGAGGGCCAGCGCGGCGCGGCGCATCGCCCGCAGGGTGGTGAAGGCGTAGCGGCGCTCCGGCTCGTTCCAGAAGCCGGCGGGCGACAGGGCGGTCACCGAGCGGGCCAGTTCCGTACGCCCCAGCTCCAGGGCGATCAGGCCCCCGAGGGAGTTTCCGGCCACATGCGGGCGATCGAGGCCCAGGGCCGCGAAGAGCGGCCCGTAGATCGAGGAGACCGCCTCCAGGCCGTACGGAACTCCGTCCGGCAGCGCGGGAGATACACCGAAGCCGGGCAGGTCGACGGCTATCACCTCCCGCTCGGTGGCGAGGATCCGCACCACCGGGTCCCAGGCCTGGTGGTGGTGGCCGATGCCGTGGAGGAGGACCAACGGCTCGCCCGCACCGGTCCGTTCATACTCCACCGAGACCGGACGGGGGCCGTGCGCCGCATCGACGGTGAAGGAGACCGTGGTGGTCATGGAGCCGCTCCCTGAAGTGGGTAGACATCGCGTCAACAACACTTACCGTTCGGTAGCCGGGAGTTCAAGGGGCCCGGACCATGGGCATGCGCATCGCCGACGTCAGCGGCAGACCTGCCATCACCTGCTTCATCAGGGAAAACTCTGATAACTCCTTTCAGGTCGATGTCCGGGTCGTGGTGATTCGATGCCCCTATACCGTTCGCAATCCGGACAAGCCGGTCCGCTTCCCTGTCGCCCGGCGGCCGCATACTTCAGGCCAAGAGAAAAGCGGCCGAGGCCCGCCCTGTGGCGGCCCCGGCCGCAGCCCTGCCATCGTCCGGTGGTGGGGCTGCGTGCTGCGCGCATCTCACGGCACCGCGAACGTCTTGTGAACGCTCTGCGCCAAAGTCCCGTTTCGTTCCGTTACGGAATAAGGATTGGTCTTGACCAAGGGGGAGCGCCGTCCTAGGGTTCCGACTTAAGACAGGAACCTTTAATAAATAACGTCGCGGAAAAGCCGCTGGGCGATTGCGGAGGACAGGGTGGGGACCACGCAGCTGGAATCGGTACAGGAGCCGAAGTACTGGCACCTCAGGACCGTGCTCAGTGAGGCACTCGACTCGGACTTTGCGGTGGGCGAGATCCTGCCCAACGAGCGAGACCTCGCGGCACGGTTCGGAGTCGCACGTGCCACGCTCCGGCAGGCTCTGGAGCAGCTCGAACTCGAAGGCCGACTGCAGCGCCGCCGCGGCGTCGGCACGACCGTCGCCCCGCCGCGCGTGGGCGTCGCCGTCTCCACCGCCCAGCACGAGTGGACGGGTGGCGTGTCCGGCGAGGCCTGGCAGCCGGTCGACTGCGTCAGCGAGGCGGCCCCGGCCGCCGTGGCGGCGATGCTCAGGACCGGTGCGGAGCCCGTGCACGTGGTGCGCCGGATCCGGGACACCCACGGCCAGGCCGTGGCCGCCGAACTCCTCTACGTCCCCGCCGCCTCGGTGCCCGACCTCTCCGCGATCGACGCACCGTCCGGACCGGTGCGTGCCCGCAGCGTCATGCGCGAACTGCACCGCCTGGGCCTGGAGGGCCAGGACCGCACCGTGGAGCTCGGATCGGCGCGCGCGGACGACGCCAAGGAGCTCGACAGGCTCCCCGGCGCACCCGTCCTCGTCGTCACCACCCGGTACTTCGCCTCGGGCGGCACGGCGGCCGTGTCCGTCGCCACCTACCGGGCGGACACCTGCCGGCTCACCTTCGGCGACTCCGGCGCACTGGAGATCAGCCACGACCAGGAGCAGGAGCGGAAGGCGTCCTGACGCCTGCCCCGCGAGCCCGCACGAGGTGAGGGGCCTACGGGCTCCGGTCCTCAACGGGATGTACGACGTGAGGGCGCCCCGGCCGACCGGCCGGGGCGCCCTTCGTACGCCACATGGCTCTCCCGCCGCCCGGTCAGCGGCGGGCCGTCACCGCTCCGTCGACGGCGAACAACTGCTCCTCGACGTGGTCCAGTGCCAGCCGCAGGGCTCCCGTCGCGACCGCCGCCTCACCCAGCAGCGACAACGTCACCCGGGGCGGGCGCAGACAGTAGCGGGCCAGCTCCTCGCGCAGGGGCCCCAGTACACCGTCCAGGCCTGCGGCCCAGCCACCGACGACGACCAGCTCCGGGTCGAGGGCCAGCACCAGGGCCGCCACATCGTGCACGAGCCGCTGGAGGAACCGTTCCACGGCCGCCTGCGCCTCCGTGTCTCCCTGCCGCGCTTTGGCGAAGACCGCGGCCACCGCCTGCTCGTCCAGCGGCTCCAGCGGGGTGCCCGTCGTCGAGAGCAGGTGCTCCGGTGTCACGTCCCGGCCCAGCAGATGCAGAGCGCCGATCTCCCCGGCCGCACCGCCGAACCCCCGGTGCAGACGTCCGCCGATCAGCGAACCGGCCCCCGGGGAGAGCCCGGCCAGTACGAAGACGATGTCGTCGGACTCGGTGGCCGCGCCCTTCCAGTGCTCGGCGACCGCCGCGGCGTTGGCGTCGTTCTCCACGAGGACCGGGCAGCGGAACGACCGCCGCAGCCGCTCCCCGAGCGCGAGGCCCGTCCACTCCGGCAGCGCCGTGCCCAGCCGTACGGTCCCGTCGGCCTCCACGATGCCGGGGCTGCCGACACCGACGGCGCGCAGACTGCTCCGGGCCACTCCCGTGCGGCGCAGCAGGTCCGCGATCACGGCCCTCACCTGGTCCAGCCGGTCGTCCGCCCCCGCCGTCTCCGACACCGTACGGGAACCCGCCCCGGTCACCCGGCCGTCGAGCCCCGACAGCAGTGCCGAAACCCGGTGCGGGCCGATCTCGACGCCCAGCAGATGCCCCGCCTCGGCCCGGAAGCGGAACCGGCGGGCAGGCCGCCCCTGGCGCCGGGCCTCGGTCTCGTCGGGCAGGGCCTCGACCACGAGACCGGCCTCGAACAGCCCCTCGACCACGCCCTCCACCGTCGGCCGGGAGAGACCCGTGATCCGGGTCAGGTCCGTCAGCGTCGGCGAGCCGGCCCCTCGCAGGGCGTGCAGTACCACCGCTGAATTGATCCGCCGCAGCAGCGACGGATCTCCCCCGGTCAGCCGGCTCACGGTGTGTCCTCCCAGCTCGTGCACATGTCTGCCGGATCGTACTCGCTGCTCACGGGCGCCTGCGAGCAGCACCGCAAGCCGGTACCGAGCCGCAACCTGCGCCGGCCCGGAGCCGCGCAACCGGAAGCGGAAACCGCGGCGACCGCCTGCGTACGGTCCCGGCTGCCTGGCAGTCAGGCTGTCGGCGGGCGGTCAGCGGGATCAATCGGACCGGGTGGGCCGGGCGGGTCAGCCGGAAGGGCCCGACGCCTGGACGGCCTCCCGGAGGCGGGCGTACTCCTCGGCCATCGTGTCGACCGTCCAATGGGCGTTGAGGCCGCTGGGGTTGGGCAGGGCCCACACTCGGGCACCGCCGATCGTGCGTTCCTGCCGGCCGATCCGGGCGCGGGGCTCGCCGAAGGCCGTGCGGTACGCGGTGATACCGACGACCGCGAGCCACGCCGGCGCGAGCCGCTCGACCCTCGCGGTGAGGGCCGCCCCGCCCTCCCGGAACTCCTCCGCGCCGAGCTCGTCCGCCCGAGCCGTGGCCCGGGCCACCACATTGGTGATGCCGAGGCCGAGGGGCAGCAACTCGGCCTGTTCCGAGGGCAGCAGCCGCCGGGGCGTGAAGCCCGAGCGGTGGAGGACCGGCCAGAAGCGGTTGCCGGGGTGGGCGAAGTGGTGGCCCGTGGCCGCCGTCATCAGGCTCGGGTTGATGCCACAGAAGAGCACCCGCAGACCGCCCGCGGCCACATCGGGGACGATGCGGTCGCGGGCGGCGTTCAGCTCCTCGGGCGTCATGCGGTGAAAGGGCCGCCGGTCAGAGGATCGAGCCGGGGGCGTAGGCCGCGGCCTGGGGGTGCTGCTTGGTGATCTCCTCGATCCGGGAGACCAGCGCCGCCACCTGGTCGCCCGCCGCGCCCGTGAACGACAGCTTGTCGGCCATCAGCGCGTCCAGCTGCGCCCGGTCCAGCGGGATGCGCTCGTCGGCGGCCAGCTTGTCGAGCAGCTCGTTGCGCTCGGCACCCTGCTCGCGCATCGCCAGCGCGGAGGCGACCGCGTTCTCCTTGATCGCCTCGTGGGCCACCTCGCGGCCGACCCCGGCCCGTACGGCACCCATGAGGACCTTGGTGGTCGCCAGGAAGGGGAGGTAGCGGTCCAGCTCGCGCGCCACGACGGCGGGGAAGGCGCCGAACTCGTCCAGCACCGTCAGGAAGGTCTCCAGCAGACCGTCGAACGCGAAGAACGCGTCCGGCAGCGCCACCCGGCGGACCACGGAACAGGACACATCGCCCTCGTTCCACTGGTCGCCCGCCAGCTCGCCCGTCATCGAGGCGTAGCCCCGCAGGATCACCATCAGGCCGTTGACCCGCTCGCAGGAGCGCGTGTTCATCTTGTGCGGCATCGCGGACGAGCCGACCTGGCCCGGCTTGAAGCCCTCGGTGACCAGCTCGTGCCCGGCCATCAGCCGGATGGTCTTCGCCACCGACGAGGGCGCCGCGGCGAGCTGCACCAGAGCGGTCACCACGTCGTAGTCGAGGGAGCGGGGGTAGACCTGGCCGACCGAGGTGAACGCCTCGGCGAACCCGAGGTGTCCGGCGATGCGCCGCTCCAGGTCGGCGAGCTTGTCCGCGTCGCCGCCCAGCAGGTCCAGCATGTCCTGCGCCGTACCGACCGGGCCCTTGATCCCGCGCAGCGGATAACGGGAGAGGAGGTCCTCCAGCCGTCCGTAGGCCACCAGCAGCTCGTCGGCCGCCGTCGCGAAGCGCTTGCCGAGCGTCGTCGCCTGCGCGGCGACATTGTGCGAGCGCCCGGCGATCACGAGCTCGCGGTACTCCGCCGCGAGCTTGCCGAGCCGGGCCAGCACGGCCACGCTGCGGTCGCGCATCAGCTCCAGCGAGAGGCGGATCTGCAGCTGCTCGACGTTCTCCGTCAGATCCCGGGAGGTCATGCCCTTGTGGACCTGCTCATGGCCCGCGAGAGCGTTGAACTCCTCGATCCGGGCCTTGACGTCATGCCGGGTGATCTTCTCGCGCTCGGCGATCGACGCCAGGTCGACCTGGTCGAGCACGCGCTCGTAATCGGCCAGCGCTTCGTCGGGCACCTCGATCCCGAGGTCCTTCTGAGCGCGCAGCACCGCCAGCCACAGCTGACGCTCCAGCTTCACCTTCTGCTCGGGGGACCAGAGGACGGCCAGCTCCGTGGAGGCGTAGCGGCCGGCCAGGACATTGGGGATGCGAGGCTTCGCAGACACAGCAGTCACGTGGACAGATTCTACTGTCGGTTTCTGCAGGCCAGCGCCGCGGGCCGGTTTGTGGCTTGCTACGAACGGTGGCGGCAGGGGCCTAGGGAGAGACCCGGCGCCACCCCGTCACCGGGCCGGGGGCCGCCGTGTCCGTGGGGGTGATCCAGAAGGCCGAGGCCGTCTCCGCGTCGAACTGGGCGCCCACCCGGCCGTCGCCGGACGACCGGCCGGTCAGCCGGCGGCCGATCCAGGGCCCCAGGTGGCGGCGGGCGAAGCGGATGTCGTCGACGCGCCGGTCCGCCCAGCGCGGCGGCCGGGAGGCGGGGACCGGTGCCTGCCAGTCGAGCTCGGGCGGAAGGCCCAGCGTCTGCCAGACCGCCTCCGCCACCCGCCGGTGCCCCTCGGCGGCGAGGTGCAGCCGGTCGGCGTCCCACATGCGTGGGTCGCTGAGCGAGGGCGCGGAGTACAGGTCGACCACCGAGGCGCCGTGCCGTTCGGCCAGATCGTCGATCAGGGCGAACAGCGCCTCCATCCGAGGACGAAACCGGTCGAACACCGGGCCGTTGCGCCCGGGGCTGCGCATCAGTACCAGCTTCTTGCAGGACGGGGCGAGACGCTCCACGGCCTCTTCGAGCCGCCCCCTGACCATGCCCATGTCGCACTTCGGGCGGAGTGTGTCGTTCAGCCCGCCGACCAGGGTCACCACATCGGCCTGCATCGCGGCCGCCGCGTCCACCTGCTCGTCGACGATCTGGCCGACGAGCTTTCCGCGTACAGCGAGGTTGGCGTAGCGGAACCCGGGGGACCGGTCCGCGAGCCGGGAGGCCAGGACATCGGCCCAGCCCCGGTAGGTGCCGTCGGGCAGCAGATCCGACATGCCCTCGGTGAACGAGTCGCCGACCGCGACCAGGCTGGTGTATGAGGCATTCAATTCCATGACCCGCCGATTCTACCGTGACGGGCTCCCGTACCGTCCAGCCGGTATGGGAGCCCCTGGGGCAGTGCACGCTCAGCGCGACTGCGCCCGGCCGACCAGTTCGCGCAGGACGTCCTCCATCGTGACCATGCCGACCAGCCGGTCGTCCTCGTCCAGGACCGCCGCGAGGTGGGTCCGGCTGCGCCGCAGCGCGGTGAGTACGTCGTCGAGCGGCGTCGCCGCCCGCACCCGGGCGATCGGGCGCAGCGCCGTCACCGGGAAGGGCGCGTCCCGGGGCGTGGCGTCCAGGGCGTCCTTCACATGGAGGTAGCCCAGGATGCGCCCCTCGCCGTCCATCACCGGGAACCGGGAGAAACCGGACTCGTGCGAGAGCCGCTCCAGCTCCTCGGGGGTGGTGCCGACCCGGGTGTACAGCACCCGTTCCACCGGCAGGACCACATCCCGTACCGGACGGCGGCCCAGCTCCAGGGCGTGGTGCAGCCGCTCCGCCGAGCGGTCGTCGACCAGCCCGGCGTCGCCCGCGTCCTTGACCAGCCGCGCCAGTTCGTCGTCCGAGAAGGTCGCGGCGACCTCGTCCTTCGTCTCCACCCGCAGAAGCCTGAGCAGGGCATTGGCGAAGGCGTTGACCGTGAAGATCACCGGACGCAGCGCACGGGCCACCGCGACCAGCGGCGGACCGAGGAGCAGCGCGCTGCGGGCCGGTTCGGCGAGCGCGATGTTCTTCGGCACCATCTCGCCCAGCAGCATGTGCAGATAGGTCGCCACGCCCAGCGCGATCACGAACGAGATCGGATGCACCAGCGGGTGCGGCACCCCCACCGCGTCGAAGACCGGCTCCAGCAGATGGGCGATGGCGGGTTCCGCCACGATGCCCAGCACCAGGGTGCAGAGCGTGATCCCGAGCTGGGCGGCGGCCAGCAGCGCGGAGACGTGCTCCAGCCCCCAGATGACACTGCGGGCCCGCCGGTTCCCGGCCTCCGCCTCCGGCTCGATCTGGCTCCGGCGGACGGAGATCAGGGCGAACTCGGCACCCACGAAGAAGGCGTTGACCACCAGGGTCAGCAGACCGATGAAGAGCTGAAGGATGATCACCGGCCCTCCTCCGCCCGCTCCCCGGCACCGGGCGGCGGCGCGTGCAGCAGCGCCCGCGCGGCCCGGCGTCCGGTGGCGTCCACCACATCGATCCGCCAGCCCGCCAGCTCGACGGTGTCGCCCACCGCCGGGATCCGGCCGAGCTCGGCGGCGATCAGCCCCGCGAGCGTCTCGTACGGCCCCTCGGGCACCCGCAGCCCGATCCTGCGCAGCTGGTCGGTGCGGGCCGCGCCGTCGGCCGACCACAGGGTGCGGCCGTCGGCGTCCTCACCGGCGGCCGCGAGGTCGGGCGTCTCATGCGGATCGTGCTCGTCGCGGACCTCGCCGACGACCTCCTCCACGATGTCCTCCAAGGTCACGACACCCGCCGTACCGCCGTACTCGTCGATCACCACGGCCATCGCGAGCTTGCCGGACAACTGGTCCAGCAGCCGGTCCACGGTCAGCGTCTCCGGTACGAGCAGCGGCTCGCGCAGCATCTCCGAGACGCGGGTACGGGGGCGCTCGTCGGCCGGGACCGCCAGTACGTCCTTGATGTGGGCCACGCCGACCACGGTGTCCAGGCTGCCCCGGTAGACGGGGAAGCGGGAGAGACCGGTGGCCCGGGTCGCGTTGGCCACGTCCTCGGCCGTCGCCCGTACCTCCAGCGCCGTCACCTGGACCCGAGGGGTCATCACGTTCTCCGCGGTCAGCTCCGCCAGATTCAGGGTGCGTACGAAGAGTTCGGCGGTGTCCGCCTCCAGCGCCCCCGCCTTCGCGGAGTGCCGGGCCAGTGCGACCAGCTCCTGCGGGCTGCGCGCGGAGGCCAGCTCCTCGGTCGGCTCCAGGCCGACGCGGCGCAGGATCCGGTTCGCCGTGTTGTTGAGGTGGCTGATGAAGGGGCGGAACACGGCGGTGAACACCCGCTGCGGGGTGGCGACCGTCCTGGCCACGGCCAGCGGTGAGGAGATCGCCCAGTTCTTCGGCACCAGCTCGCCGACCACCATCAGCACCACCGTGGACAGGGCCGTACCGATGACGAGGGCCAGCGTCGACGCGGCGGCGGGCGGCAGCCCCGCCGCCTCGACCGGGCCGCGGATGAGCTTGGCGATCGACGGCTCGGCGAGCATGCCGATCACCAGATTGGTGACGGTGATGCCGAGCTGGGCGCCCGAGAGCTGGAAGGTCAGGCTGCGTACGGCCTTCAGGGCGCTCGCGGCACCCCGGTCACCCCGCTCGACGGCCCGCTCCAGCTCCCCGCGCTCCACCGTGGTCAGCGAGAACTCCGCCGCGACGAAGGCACCGCAGGCGACACAGAGCAGCAGGGCGACGAACAGCAGAAGCACTTCGGTCATCGGTTCACCTCCGCCCCATGATCGGGCAGGGCCGGAGGGATCGCGCGCCGTCGGCCACGGGGAGGCTCGTCCAGGGACGGACGCTCACCCCTTCCGGCAGCGGCGGGCGGGGGACGGAAGAGGGGGAGGGGAGGGGGGACGGAAAGGGGAGACGGAAAGAGGCTCACCGTAGAGCGTCTGCCCAGCCGTCACCCGCGTACCGCGTCGGACCGCGTACCGCGTCGGACCGCGTACCGCGTACCGCATCGGACCGCGTACCGCGTACCGCATCGGACCGCGTACCGCCTCAGGCCCCGAGGTGCTTCACCCAGCGGCTCCACCGCGGTTCCGGCCCGTAACCCGCCGCCCGCCACGCGTGCTGGGCCAGGTCGTTGCGGTCCAGCACCATCGCGTCGGCGCGCCGCCCGCCCAGAGCGGTGAAGCGGTCCTCCGCCGCCGCGAGCAGGGCGCCGCCCACGCCCCGGCGGCGCTGCTCCGGATGGACGGCCAGCCGGTAGAGATGGCAGCGCCAGCCGTCGAACCCCGCGATCACGGTGCCCACCAGCGCCCCGTCCCGCTCCGCGAGGATCAAGGCATCCGGGTCACGTTCCACCAGGCGTGCGACCCCGTCGCCGTCGTCGCTGATGCTGGTGCCCTCGGCGGCCACCTTCCAGAACGCGAGCACCTCGTCCAGATCGGCCGCCGTCGCGGACCGTATCGAAAGATCGTTCATGGCGGCCATCCCACCACCCGCCCGCTCCGGGAGTCGACCGCTTTCCGGGGTACCGTCCTCCTCCTCTTGCCGGTGCTAGCGCGACCGCGCTAGCTTGTAAGGGTGCCCAAGACTCAGCTGAACGTTCGAGTGGACGAGGCCACCGCCGAGGCCGCGCGGCAGCGCGCGCTCCAGAGGGGGATGAGCGTGAACCGCTATATAGAGGAGCTCGTCAAGCAGGACGCGGGCGAGGTGGGACACACCTTCGTCGAGGCCGCCGCCGACTTCATGAAGCAGTACGAGTCGGTCTTCGCCGAGGAGTTCGGCCCGGAGCGCGAAGGTCCCCGGCGCGAAGGCACCCGTTGAACCTGCGGATCGACCTCTCCTGGCTGCTCATGGTCGCCGAGCACAAGACCCCCGGTGACCCGCAGGTCGTGGACTGGGGCGCGCTCGTCGCGGCGGTCGCCCGCCACGAGGCGGAGATCTTCGGCAGCGCCGTCTACAGCGACCCGCACACACGGGCCGCCGCCCTGCTCCAGCTCCTGCTCCATGTGCCCGCCCTCGAACGCTCCAACGCGATGTTCGCCTCGGCCGTCGCGTACGGCTATCTGGTCGCCTCCGGGCTGAAGGTCATCACCTCGCCCGAGCAGGTGCGCGATCTGGCCCTCCTGGTCAAGCAGGGCAAGGCGGACGTGCGGGCCATCGCGGACGAGCTCCGCCAGTGGAGCGTGTGAGGCACGAGCACGCTCGGTCCGGGGTGAACGGCTTGCGCGTTCAGTCCGGTCGGTCCGGGGCGAACGGCTTACGGGCCACGCCCAGGACGCAGGGTGAGGTCGGGAACTGCACGCCTCTCTCCGGGATGCGCAGCCTGCGGTACGTCCCCAGCTCGAAGCCCGCCGCCTCGATCGCGGCCAGCGGGTTCCGTGCCGTGTGACAGCCGCCGAAGAGGAGGGGCCACACCGTCCGGTCCGCTGTGCGCTGGGCCGCCGCCAGAGCCCGGCCCGGGGCCAGTCCGTGTTCGAAGAAGCGCAGTTCGCCGCCCGGCCGCAGGACGCGCCTGATCTCGGCGAGCGCCTTCGGCAGATCCCGTACCGTGCACAGGACCAGTGAGGCCACCGCCGCGTCGAACGCCTCGCTCTTGACCGGCAGGGCCTCCGCCGCCCCCGGCACCACATCCACCGGCACCTCGGCGCGCAGCCCGGAACGGACGGCGAGCTGCCGCAGCGAGCGCTCCGGCTCCAGCGCCACGACCTCCGAGACCGCCCCCGGGTAGTGGGCGAAGTTCAGCCCGTTGCCCGCACCGATCTCGATGACCCGGCCGGAGAGCCCCGCCAGCAGCTCCTGCCGGTACGCGGCGATGCCGCCCCTGAGGTCGGCCGTCACGCTCAGCCGGGCGTAGACGCGGGCGAAGACCGGGTGGTGCACGGCGTCGCGCGGAAGCTTCCTGCTGCGCAGCTGCATGACGGACCTCCGGAGAGGAGCGGGCGTACGGCTCTCCTCTCCGATTCTTCCCCGTACGGACCGGTACAGGCATGTCCGTTCGTCACAGGGCCGACCGGGACCCTGTGCTGTACGGATGCCGTACGGATGTCATACGGACGGCACGGTCCAGGTGCCGCCGAGCTCCGGGGCCAGCCAACCGGCCGCCCGCGCGGCGAAGTCGGCGCCCGGCAGGGCCCCCGCACCGGCCGGTACAGCCCCCAGGAGCGGGGCGCCCGCCGCCACCGGCAGATCCTCGATGTTGCACCGGGCGGCCAGGTCCGGCCGGTCCGGCATGCTGCCCACCACGACGCCCCGGCACTCCAGCCCGCGCGCCCGCAGTGCCTCGGCCGTGAGCGCGGTGGCGTTGAGCGTGCCCAGACCCGCCGGGGCCACCACCAGGACCGGTGCGGACAGCAGCCGGGCGGCGTCCGCGAGCGTGGCGCCCTCGTCGTCGAACCGGACGAGCAGCCCGCCCGCCCCCTCCACCAGCACCAGATCGTGCTCGGTGGCCAGCTTCTGGGCCGCCTCGGCCACCTCGTACGGCCGCACCGGGGCGAGCCCCGCCCGCCGGGCCGCCGTGGCCGGGGCCAACGGCTCGGGGAACCGGGCCAGTTCGACCGCGGTCACATGGTCACCCGCCAGCCGCGCCACCTCCGCCGCGTCACCCGGCTCCCCGGGCGCGAGCCCGGTCTGCGCGGGCTTGAGCACCGCGACCCGGCGGCCCCGCGCGGCGGCCGCCACGGCGGCGGTCACCACCGTCTTGCCGATCTCCGTGCCCGTACCGGACACCACCAGAATGGTCATGTCACCTCTCCCCGACCCGGCACCACGAGAACAACAGCCATGTCAGCCCTCCCGCGCCGCCGCGCACACGGCCCGGCAGATCCGTCGTACGTCGTCGTCCCCGGTGACGTACGGCGGCATCGTGTACACCAGATCGCGGAACGGCCGCAGCCACACGCCCTCGCGCACCGCCGCCCGGGTCGCCGCCGCCATGTCCACCTCGTGGTCGAGCTGGACGACCCCGATCGCCCCCAGGACGCGTACGTCCACGACCCCCGGGAGATCCGACGCCTCCGCCAGCCCGGAGCGCAGGCCCGCGCCGATCCGGGCCACCTCGCCCTCCCAGTCCTGCCCGAGCAGCAGGTCCACCGAGGCCGAGGCGACCGAGGCGGCCAGCGGGTTGCCCATGAACGTCGGGCCGTGCGCCAGCACCGGCACCTCGCCGCGCGAGATCCCCTCGGCCACCCGCGAGGTGCACAGGGTCGCCGCCATCGTGAGATACCCGCCGGTCAGCGCCTTGCCGAGACACATGACGTCCGGCGAGATCCCGGCGTGAGCGGCGGCGAACAGCTTCCCCGTACGCCCGAAACCGGTCGCGATCTCGTCGAACACCAGCAGCACGTCCAGCTCGTCGCACGCCTCGCGCAGCACCCGCAGATAGGCGGGGGAGTGGAACCGCATCCCGCCCGCCCCCTGCACCACCGGCTCCACGATCACGGCCGCCAACTCGTCGGCGTGCGCGGCGATCAGCTCCCGCAGATGCGCCACGTAGGCGGGGTCCGGCTCGGCATCGAAGCCGTCCGGGGGCGCGTCGGCGAAGACCTGCCGGGGCAGCGCCCCCGACCACAGCTCGTGCATCCCGCCGTCCGGGTCGCACACCGACATCGGCTGCCAGGTGTCGCCGTGGTAGCCGCCGCGCCAGGTCAGCAGCCGCCGCTTCTCCGGGCGCCCGGCCGAACGCCAGTACTGCAGGCACATCTTGACCGCGACCTCGACCGATACGGACCCCGAGTCGGCCAGGAAGACGTGTCGCAGCGGCTCCGGAGTGATCTCCACCAGCCGGGTCGCCAGCCGGACGGCGGGCTCATGGGTGAGCCCGCCGAACATCACATGGCTCATCCGGTCCAGCTGGCCGCGCGCGGCCTCGTTGAGGACCGGATGGTTGTAGCCGTGCACCGCCGACCACCAGGACGACATGCCGTCCACCAACTCCCGCTGCCCCTCGACGGGTTCGGCGAGCCGGAGCCGTACACCGGAGGCCGACTCCACGATCAGCGGCTCCTGTCGGCCCGGCATCGGACCGTAGGGGTGCCAGACGTGCGCGCGGTCCAGCGCCCGCAGTTCGTCGGGGGAGTACGGCTTCGGGGCGGCGGCCAGGGGGAGTTCGGGGACGTACGGCTCAGGCATTGGGCGCGAGATCCGTCCCCGCACCCCGGCGGCGGACCGCCACCAGATCCGTACGCGCGGCACCGGCCGTGTCCGTACGCCCGGCCGGAACGCTCTCCCCGGCAGGGGACTCGGCGCCGGCGCCGGCACCCGTACGGGCATCCACGGCTACGGGCTCCGGCGCGCCATGGCCACCGCAGGGTCCGCAGCCACCGCCGCCCCCGTGCGATCCGCAGCCCGGGGCCTCGGACGAGCCGTGCGAGCCACAGCCCGCCGCCTTCTCCGGTGCGGACGCCTGCGAACCGCAACCGCCCCCGACCAGCGCGTCGGCCCGGTGGCGGGGCAGCGTCGTCGTGCCCGCGCCCTCCACCTCGAAACCGGCGTCGGCGATCATATCCAGGTCGGCCTGGCCCGCCTGGCCCTCGCTGGTCAGGTAGTCGCCCAGGAAGATCGAGTTCACCAGGTGCAGTGCCAGCGGCTGCATCGAGCGCAGATGCACCTCGCGCCCGCCCGCGAGCCGGACCTCCACGTCGGGGCAGACGAAGCGGACCATGGCGAGGATGCGCAGGCAGCGCTGGGGGGTGAGGTTCCACTCCTTGGCCAGCGGAGTGCCCTCGAAGGGGATCAGGAAGTTCACCGGCACCGAGTCCGGGTCCAGGTCGCGCAGGGCGAAGACGACGTCGACCAGGTCCTTGTCGCTCTCGCCCATCCCGGCGATCAGCCCGGAGCACGCCGAGAGCCCGGCCGCCTGGGCCTGCTGCACGGTCTCCACCCGGTCCGCGTACGTATGGGTGGTCGTGATCGCCCCGTACGTCTCCTCGGACGTGTTGAGGTTGTGGTTGTACGCGTCGGCGCCCGCCTCGCGCAGCCGGTCGGCCTGTCCGTCGGAGAGCAGACCGAGGCAGGCGCAGACCTCCACGCCCTCGTTCTGTTCCTTGATCGCCTCGATGGTCTTGGTGACCCGGTCGACGTCCCGGTCCGTCGGCCCGCGCCCGCTCGCCACCAGACAGACCCGCTTGGCCCCGCCCGCCACCCCGGCGGCGGCCGCCTTGGACGCCTCGTCCGGCTTCAGCCAGGTGTACTTGAGGATCCCGGCCTTGGAGCCCAGCCGCTGCGAACAGTAGGAGCAGTCCTCGGGGCAGAGCCCCGACTTCAGGTTGACCAGGTAGTTGAGTTTGACGCGTCGCCCGAACCACTGGCCGCGTACCTTCCCGGCGGCGGCCACCACGTCGAGCAGGTCGTCGTCGGAGGTCGCCAGCACGGCGAGCGCTTCTTCGCGGGTCGGCAGTTCGCGCCGCAGCCCCTTGTCCACCAGCGTGTTCAGCAGGTCCATAAAAGATGATCCTCGCTTACGGCACCACCTCCAGCCAAGGAGGAACCGGACAGGAGACCGGGGCTCGGGTGTGTGTATTGCCACACCCTGACCTGCTGCGCACCCCGCTAGGGTCTGTGAACTGCCTACAAAAGGGACCGTCCTATGTCCTTCGCCCCGTTCGACTGGATCGACGACGAGGCCCGCCGCCGGGCCGCGGCCGGACTTGTCCGGGCCCTGCGCCCGAGGGGTGCGGAAGCCGAACTCCTGGACCTCGCGAGCAACGACTACCTGGGCCTCACCCGGCACCCGGAGGTGGTCGAGGCGGCGGCCGGTGCCGCCCACCGCTGGGGTGCGGGCGCGACGGGATCGCGGCTGGTCACCGGCACCACCGAGCTCCACGCCGAACTCGAACGCGAGCTCGCCGATTTCTGCGGCTTCGAGGCGGCCCTCGTCCTCTCCTCCGGCTACGCGGCCAACCTCGCGGCCCTGACGGCCCTGACCGGGCGCGGTTCGCTGATCGTCTCCGACGCCGGTAACCACGCGTCCATCGTGGACGGCTGCCGCCTCTCCCGCGCGGAGACCGCCGTCGTCCCGCACGCCGATCCGGACGCGGTCGCCAAGGCGCTGCACGCCCACGACGGGCGGGCGCTCGCCGTCACCGACTCGGTCTTCTCCGTCGACGGGGACGCGGCACCGCTCGCCGCGCTGGCCGAGGTCTGCCGCGCCGCGGACGCGGCCCTCGTCGTGGACGACGCGCACGGCCTCGGCGTCCTCGGCGAGGGCGGCCGCGGCGCCCTCGCCGCCGCCGGACTGGCGGGCGGTGCGGGGACGGTCGCCACGCTGACCCTCTCCAAGTCTCTGGGCAGCCAGGGCGGCGCGGTCCTCGGACCGGCCCGGGTCATCGACCACCTGGTCAACACGGCCCGTACGTTCATCTTCGACACCGGACTCGCCCCGGCGGCGGCGGGCGGGGCGCTGGGCGCGCTCCAACTGCTGCGCCGGGAACCGGAACGGGCGGCCAGGGCCCGGGAGGTCGCCACCACCCTGTACGGGCGGCTCACCGCCGCCGGACTGACCTCCGCCCGGCCCGACGCGGCCGTGGTCTCCGTCCGGGCACCCTCGGCGGACGCGGCGGTGCGCTGGGCGGCCGACTGCCGTGCGGCCGGGGTGGTGGTGGGCTGCTTCCGGCCGCCGTCGGTGCCGGACGGCATCTCCCGGCTGCGGCTGACCGCCCGGGCCGACCTCACCGAGGAGCAGATCACCGGCGCGGTGGCCACGATCGTCGCGACCGCTCCCCGGGAGGCCCTGGCTCCGCTCAGCTGATGTGCTGCCGGTCCAGCCCGGCGACGAACGTGGTCCAGGCCGTCGCGGAGAAGCGGAGCGGCGGCCGGTCCACGTCCTTGGAGTCCCGTACGGCGAGGAGCGCGCCGCCGGACCCGGGGCCGGGCCCGGCGCCGTAAAGCCGTGCGGTCTCCACGCAGTTGTTCATTCCGGTGGAACGGCTGCTGCGGCGCCACACCAGTGGCTCCCCGGCGGCCGGTGACGTACGCGGTGCGAGACGGTCGGACATGATGCCCCCCTCGGGCAGTCGGACGTCCTGACGAATGCCGCGGCGGATCGCCGCGATGTGCTCCAGCGATCGGTCCGGCGTCAGCGCGAGCGCCTGCATGGTGCGGAAGGCCGAGCTGTACGCCTCAAGGTCTTCTCTCCGCTCCAGATAGAGGCTACTCGTCAAGTGGTCGAGAACGACCACATCCAGATCAGAAATGTTCGGAAAGGAGAAGATGACGAAAGGGCAGGTGAGTCCGGCATACCCGCCGATGGAGAACGGCAGTAACTGGAGTTCCACATGCGGTAGTTGGGCCGCCTGGATCAGATGGTGCAGCTGATCCCTCATCACCTCGGGCCCGCCCACCTCCCGGTGCAGCACCGCCTCGTCCAGTACGGCGGTGAACCGGAGCGGCGGGTCCGCGCGCAGCACCCTCTGACGGGTCAGCCGCACCTCGACCAGGGAGTCGAGCCGGTCCGCCGACAGGCCGTCGAGGGAGGCGCGGGTCACCGCCCGCGCATATCCGGCCGTCTGGAGCAGCCCCGGCACCACCGAGGTCTCCAGGGTCCGCACCGTACTGGCCTGGGACTCCAGGCTGATGAAGTCGCGGTACTGGGGCGGGATCAGCCCCCGGTAGGCGTGCCACCACCCCGCGCCCCCGCCGCCCGCCGACCCGGCGAGCACTTCGAGCAGGGCGCGCAGTTGGGTGTCGCGCACCGCGTAGACGTCGAGCAGCCGCGTCACGTCGCCGGGGCTCACCCCGCTCGCCCCGGTCTCGATGCGGCTCACCTTCGACTGGTGCCAGCCGAGCAGGCGCGCCGCGTCCCGGCTGGTCAGTCCGGAGGCGTGCCGCAGACTCCGTAACTCCTCGCCGAGCTTCCTCCGTCGGACGACGGGGCCGTGCAGCATCCGGGTCTCCTCGCACTGTGCGGAACGGAACGGGGCGGGTCCGGTACGCACCGCAAGGTTCGGGCCCGCAGAGGGGTCAGTGTGCCCTTCGTCGACGCCGTACGGGGCCCGAATTCACCGCTTCGAGCGACAGATATATGCATATCTTGGTCGAACGTCGTTACAGCGAGCTCCAACAGTGGCAGTCTGGCGCGAAGCACAATCCTGGCCGACTGCCGGTCGGCCGGGGCGCGAAAGGGACGGCGTCGCCATGGCAGACCATCAGGAAGCAACCGTCACTCTGCCGAGCGATGCGCTCTCGGTCTCATCGGCCCGCAGATATGTGGCCAGGACCTTGGCCGAATGGGGCCTCTCCGAGGACACCGAGCTCGCCGACACCATCCGGCTGATCATCTCCGAGCTCGCCACCAACGCGGTCCAGCACACCTTCGGCCAGTCACCCACCTTCACCGTCGATCTGCGCCTCGAACGGGACGAGGAACTGCGCCTGGGGGTGACGGACAGTCACCCCCGGTGGCCCCAGCGGCTGCCCGCCGCCGTACGGCAGGACAACGGGCGGGGCATGGTGATCATCCGGGCGCTGGCCAAGGAGTACGGCGGACGGCTGACGGTCGTCCCGACGGCAGAGGGCGGCAAGACGGTCTGGATCGCCCTGCCCTGGGCGGTGCCGATCCAGGGGTGACGCAGGGCTGACGCAGGGGTCTGGTCCACGGGAGACATCCGGAGGTTTCGGCCCGGGATCAGCGGGCTGTCGCCGCCCGGCCGAAGCCGCTTCGTAGCAGTACGAGCAGGGTCGCCGCCGCCGCGGTCGCCCGGTCGCCCCGGTGTGCGACGGAGATCGTCCGGCGGAAGGCCGCGGGCTCCAGCCGCCGGACGGCCAGCGGTGTGGACGACAGCGACGCGACCATCTCCGGCACCACCGCCACGCCTAGGTCCTGTCGTCAAACTGCCGCCTGCCGCGCGACGCCTGGCACGCACGCTCGCAGCGTTGCCGAAATGGCCAAGTAGCTCCGCTACGAGACCATTCCGGCGCCTTGCGATCGCACGCACCATGCGCCGCGCGGCCGCCCTTCGGGCGACGACGGCAGTTTGACGACAGGCCCTAGCCCCGCACTGACCAGCGCGCACACCAGCGCATAGCCGGGCGACTCGCACACCACCGCCGGAGTCGCGCCCGCCTCCGCGAGCGCGCCCTCCACCCCGCGCCGGGGCGGATGCGCCGGAGCGCTGCTGATCAGCGGCCGCCCCGCCAGCTCCGCGACCGGCAGCCGCCCGGTGCCCTCGGAGAGCCGGTGGCCGACGGCGGTGGCCAGCACCAGCTCCTCGACCAGCAGGGGTTCGAGGGTGACGCCCGAGGGCGGCGGGTCCGCCACGGCCGGTTCGTACGTGTGGGTCAGCGCCAGGTCTACCTGGCCCGCGATGACCGCGGCGACCCCGCCCGGCGGCTCGTACTCGGTGACCGTCAGTTCGACGTCCGGATGGGCCCGCCGGAACGCGCTCAGGACCGGCGGCAGCAGATGGACCCCGGCCGTCGTGAACGTCCCCACCCGCAGCCTGCCGCCGGAGAGCCCGGCCAGTTGCGCCAGCTCGTGCCGCGCCTGGTCGAGCTCGTCCAGGACCCGCCGGGCCCGGCCCGCCAGCAGCTCACCGGCGGCCGTCAGCCGCGCCCCGCGATGGTGGCGCACCAGCAGCGCCGCCCCGGCCTCGCGCTCCAGTTTGGCCAGTTGCTGGGAGAGCGCGGGCGCGGTGTAGCCCAGGTGGGCGGCGGCCCGCGTGATCGATCCGGTCTCGGCGACCGCCACGAGGGCGGCGAGCCGCGTCGGGTCGTACATTAAGCGTTCCTTTAGGCAGACCCAGAAGATTGCAAGTACACGCTAAAGGCTCCGCAGGTCCAGGCTGTACCCATGGACGGACAACTGGACGCACAACTGATCGCCTTCACCGGGGTCGCCGCCGGTATGGTCGCGCTGCCCGGCGCCGACTTCACCGTCGTCGTACGCAACGCCCTGGCCTCGCGCACCGCCGGTCTGGCCGGCGCGCTCGGGGTCGCCGGGGGGCTGCTCGTGCACACCGCGCTCGCCGTGGCGGGGCTCGCCGCCGTGCTGGTGACGCTGCCCGTGCTCTTCCGCACCGTCCAGCTGCTCGGCGGTGCGTACGTGCTGTACCTCGGGATCAGTGGGCTGTACGCGCTCCGGCGCCGGCTCTCGGAGGAGAGCCGTACACCGGACCACGCGACGGGGCCGGAGGGACGCCCCGAGACGTCCCACGCGTTCGGGCGTGCGCTGCGTCAGGGGTTCCTGACCAACGCGCTCAACCCGAAGGCCCCGGTCCTCTTCCTCAGCCTGCTGCCGCAGTTCGTCCCGGCCGGACAGCCACCGCTGCCCAGGACGTTGCTGCTCGCCGCCCTCGTGGTGGCGCTGGCCCTCGTCTGGTTCCCGCTGGTCGCCCTGCTCGTGGACCGGCTGGGCCGGTGGCTGCGCCGGCCGCGTACCGCCCGCGCCATCGAGGGCGGCAGCGGTGTGGCGCTCACCGGACTGGGGCTGGCGCTGGTGACCGGTCCACTCCTGCGCTGAGAGCGACAAATGGCGGCAGGGGCGGCAATTGCGGCAAGAGCGCCGGGGCCTTGCGGGCGGTGCCGAGCAGCGCGCCCGTACCGCCCGCAAGGGGTCCGTACCGCAAGGGACCCGTACTGCAAGGCCCCGTACCGCAAGGGACCCGTACTGCAAGGCCCCGTACCGCAAGGGGTCCGTACCGCCCGCAAGGGAAGAGCGTCCGGTCAGTGGGTCAGCGGACCCGTCCGTACCAGACGCTCTTGGACCAGATTTTGGCCTTCCGCACCACATCTCCCGATTTGGGGGAGTGCCAGATCTTCCCGTCCCCGGCGTAGATGCCCACGTGGTAGACGCTGCGCCCGGAATGGAAGAAGACCAGGTCACCCTTCTTGCGCTGCGACTTCGGGATAGTGCGGGTCTTGTTGTACTGCTGCTGTGCCGTGCGGGGAAGTTTCTTCCCGGCCTTCTTGAACGAGTAGACCGTCAGCCCCGAGCAGTCGAAGCGGTTGGGGCCGGCGGCGCCGTACTTGTAGGGAGCCCCCTTCTTCGACGCGGCGATCTTGAGCGCCTTCGTCGAATGGGTGGCGGCCTCGGCATCGTTGACCAGGCCTGGTGCCAGCATCGCGGACGTCACGGCAAAGGTGAGCACCGAGGCCGTACCGACCCGGGTGAACAGAGACGGGACATGAACCTGCGCAGACATGCGCAACCCTTCGTCAGCCGCCTGTGAAGGATGACCTGTCGGGTTCGGGCTGGCGAAGTTGCCCGGCCGCGCGATGCGGCTTCACCCCGAGGGCTTCCCGGTCTCCCGGTCGGCCCGTTGTGCTCGGGTCCTCCACTCCTGCCGATCCACTCCTGTCGACCAGTCATCCGGGGTGGCGGCAGGACTCGGCGTCCACCCGGACCGCCCCGCCGCGGCGGCGGGGGCTTGTCGTCCCAGGGATCTTGACTCACCAAGTGCCGGATTTCCGAGCCGAAACAGTGATTTGTGAGTCTCCTCACCACTGATCCATTCAGGTGGACAGGGCGAATTCGGGCCCGCCGACGGGCCGGTCACCCCGCCTCGTACCAGCGACAAAAGGTCAGATTCCGAGCAGGTTCCAGGCGTTGAGCGCAAGTTGGGCCGTCGCTCGTGCGGGTGATCGCCTACGCCGAACGAGCGAGGAAATCCGGTCACGGGACCGGGCGTGTCGCACAGCGCCGCGACCGGCCCGCTCCCGTCATGCGCTCCCGGCGCGCGGAGCGGCTCAGTTCGGGGTCGGAGGCATCGCGACCCGCCCCGCCCGCCGCTCGCCGTCCAGCACCCGCAGCGCCCGGGCCAGCGTCGCCGCGTGGATCTGCCGCTCGCCGCGCTCGTGCATCAGGGCCAGGGCGTCGCGCAGGGCCGCCGCCCGGGAGGCCAGGGCCTGCGCGGCCCGCAGCGCGCTGTAGGTGTCGCTGCCGCGCGCCGGGTTGATCCGGCCCACCTGGTCGAGGACCGCCAGATAGCAGTCGATGAACTCGCCCTCGGCGCGGGTCAGTGCGGGCAGGGGCGGGAACTCCGTCGGCTCCATGGGCGGTTCACCTCGCGTTGTGCGGCGGCTGGGGGAGGGAACGGTTCTCCACGACGTGGTCGATCAGTCCGTAGGCGCGGGCGGCCCCGGCGTCGAGGATGGTGTCGCGCTCGATGTCGGCGGTGATCTGCTCGGCGGTCCGGCCCGTGTGCCGGACCAGCATGGCCGCGAACATCTCGCGCGTGCGCACCAGTTCGCGCGCGTGGATCTCCAGATCGGACGGCTGGCCCCGCATCGGCTCCTCCAGTGCGGGCTGCTGAATGACTACCCGCGCGCCGGGCAGGGCATGTCGGCGGCCCGGAGCCCCGGCCGCCAGCAGGGCCGCGGGGTAGGGGCCGGCCTGTCCCAGACAGAAGGTCTCCACTTCGCAGGCGAGGAACCGCATCGTGTCGTAGACCGCCGCCATGGCCTGGAACGAGCCGCCGGGGGAGTTGATGTAGAGGGAGAGCGGCCGGTCCGGATCGGCGTGCTCCAGATACATGAACTGGGCGATCAGGTCGCCCGCCGCGGTGTCGTCGATCGGGCTCCCGAGGAAGACGATCCGCTCGGACAGCAGCTTGGAGTACGGGTCCATGGTCCGGGTCCCGGTGGCGGTGCGCTCGTGGAACTCGGGCAGTACGTAACGGGCGGCAGGGCGGATCATGGCGGTGCCTCTCTCCTCTTGTTACGGGACGGAACGCGGGGGTTGGTGCGCGACGGGATGCGCGGGGCGCAGGGCCGAACCGGCCCCAGGGCCACCCGTCCGTAAAAAATGTACAGGACGTACAGAAGGTTATGATGGGGACTATGGCCTACGAGATTCCGGTGACGCAAGCGCGGGCGGAGCTCGCCGAACTGATCAACCGCGTTGTGTACGGCGGTGAACGCGTCGTCGTGACGCGGCACGGCAAGCCCCTCATCGCTCTGGTGTCCGCCGCTGACCTGCAACGACTTGAGGCGGAGGAGGCCGCTGCCGAGGAGCAGGTGATCAGCTCGGTCTCCTCCGTCGGCTCCGCGCCCTCGGCCCGGGGCGAACGGCGCAGGTTCGGCATCGCCGCCGAGCACCGCCCCCACGGCGACCGGGACACCTGACACCGCCGTCCGCCCGCGACAGCAGAAAGCCGGGTGCCCCCTTGAGGAGGGGGCACCCGGCTCGGCTCGTGGTGGGTCCGGCGCTCAGCCGGTCGGGGCCGGCTCCCGGGCGGGCTCGGCTCCCTGGGCCTCCGGGGCGGCCTCGCCGGGCTTGGCAGCCTCGGCCTCGGGAGCGGCCTTGCCGCGAGCGAGAAGCACCGCCGCCAGGCCGAGCACCGACCAGAGCGCGAGCGTCAGCACCGCACCACCTGCCCCGCCGCCCTCGAAGAAGGCGACCGAGCGCAGCAGCGAGCCGCCCGCGCCCGGCGGGAGCCACTGGCCGATCGCGCCGACCGGTTCGGGGAGCAGCTCCGGCGCGCTGGTGACTCCGGAGAAGGAGTTGCCCAGCAGCACCATCAGCAACGCGCCGAGGCCGATGCCGCGCGGCCCGAGCAGGGCGGCGAGCCCCGCCACCGCCGAGCCGATGGCCAGGACGGTCAGGGCGAACGCGCCCGCCTCCGTCCACCAGTCACCCGTGATCACGCCGAGCCAGCTGTGCGCCACGGCCGTGGCGGCGAGGCCCACCAGCCCCGCCGCCGCGACCAGCGTCAGGGCGGCCCGCCTCCCGCGCAGCCCCAGCAGGGTCACGGCCGCCCCGGCCCCCATCCCGGCCAGGGCCAGCGGCAGGATGCTCGCCCCGAGCGCGCCGCCGCGCGGGTCCCCGGAAGGCGCGGCCACCACATCGGTGACCCGCACCTCCGTGCCCTCCGGCACCGCAGCCGTCACCGCCTCGCGCAGCAGCTGGGCCACCACGGGGCTCGCGGCCGAGGCGGTGAGCACGTGCGGGCCCTCCGGTCCGGCGACGACGGCTCCGTATACGACCCGGTCCTCGATCGCCTCCCGTGCCGCCGCCTCGTCGTCGAAGCGGTGCACCTCGAAGGCGCCCGCGCGCTGTTCGAACCCGCTCCGCAGCTGATCGGCCGCCGGTGCCGCACCGGCCACCCCCACCGGGAGGTCGCGGGGTGCGATCCGGGCGGCGGGCCAGGCGAAGGCCCACAGGGCGAGCGTCACCACCAGGGGGATCAGCAGGACGACCGCCACCGCGCGGCGGTTCGGGGGAGTGGACATGGGGCCTCGATTCGGGTGGCGATCAAAGAGAAGGATCGTTCGTTTTACGAACGGCTCCCACTGTCCGGACGGCTCGCCCGCTTGTCAAGAAGGAACGTTCGTTTTAGATTGAGCCCATGGCTCGTGTATCCCAGGAACACCTCGACGCCCGGCGCCGCCAGATCCTCGAAGGCGCCGCGCGCTGCTTCGCGCGCAGCGGATTCCACGGCACGTCCATGCAGGACGTCCTGAAGGAGGTGGGCCTCTCGACCGGTGCGGTGTACCGCTACTTCTCCGGCAAGGAGGACATCATCGCGGCCATCACCGGGGAGGCCTTCGCCAGCATCCGCACCACCTTCGAGGAGGCCACGCGCACCACCCCGCCGCCCACCCCGGACGTGCTGCTGAGCCGGGTGCTCGGGGGGCTGTTCGAGGGAGCGGTGCACGGTCTGGAGCGGCGTACGGTCGCCTCGCTCATCGTGCAGGTATGGTCCGAGACCCTCCGGGACGAGCGGCTCGCAACCCTGCTGGAGGAGGGGTACGCGGCCATGCGCACCGTCTGGGGCGAGCTCGTCGAGGCGTACCGGGCGGCCGGAATCCTTCCGGAGGGCGTGCCGGACGAGCATGTGGCCCGCACGATGATCGCCACGGCGCACGGCTTCATCGTGCAGGAGGCGCTCTTCGGGGACGTACGGCGCGAGGTGCCGGAGAACGGCTTGCGCGGGCTGATGTCCATGGAGCCGCAAAAGGCCAGTTAACGCAACGGAAAAACTTCCGCCCTAACGTGCAATACCTGGTCGCGAGAGCCGGGTTCTCCGTTCAACGAACTGTTGAACGGAGATAGGGTCCCGCTGCGCCCGGAGGCCGGTGCCGGGCGGAAGACGATGAGGTGGAAGCGTGCAACTGACCCCGCACGAGCAGGAACGCCTGCTCATCCATGTGGCCGCCGACGTGGCCGACAAGCGCCGGGCACGCGGGCTGAGGCTCAATCACCCCGAGGCCGTCGCGCTGATCACCGCCCACCTGCTGGAGGGCGCCCGCGACGGCCGTACGGTCGCCGAACTCATGGCGTCCGGCCGCAAGCTGCTCACCCGGGACGAGGTCATGGACGGCATCCCCGAGATGCTCCACGACGTCCAGGTGGAGGCCACCTTCCCGGACGGCACCAAGCTCGTCACCGTCCACGACCCGATCGTCTGACGGGGCCGCGCCGTGATTCCCGGAGAGATCCTGTACGGGGACGGGGGCATCGCCCTCAACGAGGGGCGCCCCGTCACCCGCCTCACCGTCCTCAACGCCGCCGACCGGCCCGTCCAGGTCGGCTCCCACTACCACTTCGCCGAGGCCAACCCCGGGCTGAGCTTCGACCGGGCGGCCGCCCACGGGCTGCGGCTGCACATCGCGGCCGGTACGGCGGTCCGCTTCGAACCCGGCATCCCCGTCGACGTCGAACTCGTCCCGCTCGCCGGGCGCCGCATCGTCCCCGGCCTGCGCGGCGAAACCGGCGGTGCTCTGGATGAGACCGGAGGCGCTCTCGATGGAGCCGGGGGTGCCCTCCATGCCTGACCTCAGCAGGGCCGTGTACGCCGACCTCTTCGGCCCCACCACCGGCGACCGCATCCGCCTCGCCGACACCGACCTCTTCGTCGAGATCGAGGAGGACCGTGCGGGCGGCCCAGGCCACGCGGGCGACGAGGCGGTCTTCGGCGGCGGCAAGGTGATCCGCGAGTCCATGGGCCAGGCCCGCACCACCCGGGCCGAGGGCGCACCCGACACCGTCATCACCGGCGTGGTCGTGATCGACCACTGGGGCATCGTCAAGGCCGACATCGGCATCCGCGACGGCCGCATCACCGGTATCGGCAAGGCCGGGAACCCGGACACCATGGACGGGGTCCACCCCGATCTGGTGATCGGCCCGGAGACCGAGATCATCGCGGGCAACGGCAAGTTCCTGACGGCCGGAGCGGTCGACGCGCACGTCCACTTCATCTCGCCCACCCTCGTCGACCAGGCGCTCTCCAGCGGCATCACCACTCTCGTCGGCGGCGGCACCGGACCCGCCGAAGGCACCAAGGCCACCACCATCACCCCCGGTCCCTGGCACCTGGCCCGGATGTTCGAGGCCTTGGAGACTTTTCCCGTCAACATCGGGCTGCTCGGCAAGGGCAACACCACCTCCCACGACGCGATGTACTCCCAACTGCGCGGCGGTGCGCTGGGATTCAAGATCCACGAGGACTGGGGTGCCACCCCGGCCGCCATCGACGCCTGCCTCACCGTCTGCGAGGAGACCGGTGCCCAGCTCGCCATCCACACCGACACGCTGAACGAGGCCGGGTTCGTCGCCGACACCCTCGCCGCCATCGCCGGGCGCTCGATCCACGCGTACCACACCGAGGGTGCGGGCGGCGGGCACGCGCCCGACATCATCACCGTGGTCGCGGAGCCGTACGTCCTGCCCAGCTCGACCAACCCGACCCGGCCGCACACCGTCAACACCATCGAGGAACACCTCGACATGCTGATGGTCTGCCATCACCTCAACCCGGCCGTCCCCGAGGACCTGGCCTTCGCGGAGTCCCGTATCCGGCCCTCCACGATCGCGGCCGAGGACATCCTCCACGACCTCGGCGCCATCTCGATCATCTCCTCGGACTCGCAGGCGATGGGGCGCATCGGGGAGGTGATCCTGCGGACCTGGCAGACCGCCCACGTCATGAAGAAGCGGCGCGGTGCCCTGCCCGGGGACGGGCGGGCCGACAACCACCGGGTCCGTCGCTATATCGCCAAATACACCATCAACCCGGCGGTCGCCCAGGGCCTGGGCCGGGAGATCGGCTCCGTGGAAAGCGGAAAGCTCGCGGACCTCGTGCTCTGGGACCCGGCGTTCTTCGGGGTGAAGCCGCAGACCGTCATCAAGGGCGGCCAGATCGCGTACGCGCAGATGGGCGACGCCAACGCCTCCATCCCGACGCCCCAACCGGTCCTGCCCCGGCCGATGTTCGGCGCCCTGGGCCGGGCGGCGGCGCGCGGCTCGTACAACTTCGTCACCGGGACGGCGATCGAGGACGGGCTGCCCGAACGGCTCGGCCTGGAAAAGGAGTTCACGCCGATCACCAGCACGCGCGGGGTCACCAAGGCCGACATGAGGGAGAACGACGCGATGCCGCACGTCCATGTCGACCCCGACAGCTTCGCCGTCACCATCGACGGCGAACCGGTCGAGCCCGCACCGGCAGCGGAACTCCCCATGGCCCAGCGCTACTTCCTCTTCTGAGCCGACGGGTCCGATCCATGTCACGCGCAGCCCTGCTCGTCCTCGCCGACGGCCGGTTCCCCGCCGGAGGCCACGCCCACTCCGGCGGCGCCGAACCGGCCGTCACCCAGGGGCGCATCCGCGACGCCGACGACCTCGCCGCCTTCTGCCGGGGCCGCCTGCACACCACCGGGCTCACCTCCGCCGCCCTCGCGGCGGCGGCCGCCCACGGGCTCGACCCGCTCGCGCTCGACGAGGCCGCCGACGCCCGTACGCCCTCGCCCGCCCTGCGCGCCACCGCCCGCAAGCTGGGCCGGCAGATGCTGCGGGCCGCCCGCGCCACCTGGCCGGGCCCGGAGCTCGACGCGCTCGCCCTGGCCCGGCCGCGCGGCGCCCACCAGCCCGTCGTCCTCGGCCTCACCGCCCGGGCGGCGGGACTGGGGCCCGAGGACGCCGCGCACTGTGTGGCGTACGAGACGGTCAGCGGTCCGGCCACCGCCGTGGTCCGGCTGCTCTCCCTCGACCCGTTCCAGGCCACCGCCGTACTGGCCCGGCTCGCCCCCGAGCTGGACGAGGTGGCCGCCCAGGCCGCCGAGGCCGCCCGGCAGGGCATCGACGCCCTGCCCGCCGCCTCCGCCCCGCTCCTCGACATCACGGCCGAGGCACACGCCGCCTGGCCGGTCCGCCTCTTCGCCTCCTGACCCTCAAGCGCATAGGAGCCCTTCATGCACCTCGGCCACACCCACGACGCCCCCGCCGCCGTCAGTGCCGACGCCACCCGCCCCGACGGCACCCGGCGCGCCCTGCGCATCGGGCTCGGCGGCCCGGTCGGCTCCGGCAAGACGGCCACCGTCGCCGCCCTCTGCCGCGAGCTGCGCGACCGGCTCTCCATCGCCGTCGTCACCAACGACATCTACACCCAGGAGGACGCGGCCTTCCTCCTCCGCAACGCCGTTCTGCCGCCCGAGCGCATCCAGGCCGTCGAGACGGGCGCCTGCCCGCACACCGCCATCCGCGACGACATCTCCGCCAACCTCGAAGCCGTCGAGGACTTGGAGGACGCGGTCGGCCCGCTCGACCTGATCCTCGTCGAGTCCGGCGGCGACAACCTCACCGCCACCTTCTCCAAGGGGCTCGTCGACGCCCAGGTCTTCGTCATCGACGTGGCGGGCGGCGACGACATCCCGCGCAAGGGCGGCCCCGGCGTCACCACCGCCGACCTGCTCGTCATCAACAAGACCGACCTCGCCCCCTATGTCGGCTCCGACCTGGAGCGGATGGCCCTGGACGCCAAGAAACAGCGAGGCGAACTCCCCGTCGCCTTCACCTCGTTGACCTCTGCCGAGGGTGTCGGACCGGTCGCCGACTGGGTACGGGCGCGGCTCGCCGCCTGGACCGCATGAGCGTCCGCGCCACCGCCCGCCTCCGCGCCGAGCCCGACGGCCGGGGCGGGACCGCGCTGCCCGTCCTGGAGAGCGCCGGCCCCCTCGCGCTCCGCCGCACCCGCTCACCGCTCCCCACCCACGCCCGGGTCACCGTCGTCGGCGCCATGAGTGCCCCGCTCAACGGCGACCGGCTGGCGATCGAGGCCGAGGTGGCGGACGCCGCCCGCCTCACCGTGGACGCGGCGGCGGCCACCATCGCGCTGCCGGGCGCGCGGCCGGACGCCGCCCCGTCCACGTACACCGTGGATCTACGGGTGGGGGAGTGGGCCACCCTGCACTGGCTCCCCGAACAGCTCGTCTCCGCCCACGGCAGCAACCTGCACCAGACCACCCGAGTCCAACTAGCGCCCACCGCAAGGCTCTTGCTGCGCGAGGAACAGATCCTCGGCCGCCACGGCGAACCCACCGGAGCCCTCACCACCCGCCTCACGGTCCACCGCGCGGGCCGCCCCCTCCTGGACCAGCAACTGGCCTACGGCCCCGACGCCCCCGACGGCTGGAACGGCCCCGCAGTCCTCGGCGGCCACCGCGCGACCGGCCAACTCCTCCTGGCCGACCCGTCCTTCGAGGCCACCCCACTCCCCGCCCGCCTCCTCACCCCCACCGCAGCCCTCACCCCGCTCGCGGGCCCCGCCGTCCTGGTCACAGCGGTGGCGGAGGATGCCCGCCTGCTGCGCGCGACCCTGGACGGGGCGATGCACGAGCTGCTGGACGGCCTGAAGCGGAACAAGATCGGGTGACCACGGTGGTGGGGGGTGTCTCGACGTAGATCGTCGCGTGAGGCTCGCCGTGGTCCCCGGAGAGGAGTGTCGCCCCTACTCGGATCGTCGACGTGCCAGATGGACGATGATGTCGGCGGCGATCTCGACCGTCTCGGGAAGGACCCGCGTGATCGCGTCGTACGCCTGCTGTCGCCTCGATCGCGGCAGTTGGAGATATGCCGAGACAGTCGACAGGTAGCCGATGTAGTCAGGAGCGCTCATCGTCAAGTGCCGCTTGACGAGGGCCTGCTGAATGTCGAGGAACAACGGAGACTGCCGCAGCTCTGTGCCTGGCCACTGCATTTCCTCATCGGGAGCAGTCCCGTCGGGAGACGGAACCTCGTCGCTTTCCAGGAACGGCGCCCGCGCCATACGCACAGATTCCGCGACAGCTGGGTCAGCAGGCTGAACCTGGCCGCCGAACGAGGCGAACACGCCCTCCGGTTCGAGTAGCGCGGCCGCTCTTGACCACCGACCCTCCGGGCGTGTCCAGTGCAGGGCCGCCGCCGCATAGACCAATCCATAGGTCTCACCTGGCCGCAGGCCCTCGAACGCGGCCCGCACGGTCGTCACGTTCGGGGGCACGGTCTTGTTCAGCTCGGCGAGCATGGCAGCGTCGGGGTCCGTCGCCGTGACCGTGACCCCATGGGCGGCGAACAGGCGGGTTGCCTTGCCGGTCCCCGCACCGATCTCCAGGGCCGTCCGGACCGGGCGGCCCGCGTACGTCATCACCAAGTCGAAGAGCTCTTCGGGATACCCCGGCCGGAACCTTTCGTAGGCTTCAGCGGTCGCGCCGAAGCTCAGTGCACGAGCAGACATGCCGGCCATCCTCCCTCACACGAGCCGCGCAGGAGCCGGGACCCACTTCGACCGCAACGCGCAGGCAGCGCGGGCGGTTCACCATTATCCGCTGCAGGACCTTGCCCTGACCCCGTGGCCAGGAGAGGGTCAACCCAGGTCGGGAACGTCGGAGCCGACGGGCTTCGGGGGCTTCTGGTGACCGCATTCCAGTCGTGCTCCGTTGGCGTCGGTCACGGTGTACTCCAGGACGATCTTGGTCGGGTCGCCGTCCTCATAAGGCCATACGGTGATGCCTCCCTCCCAGACGACGGTGGAGAACCAGACATCGATCCCATCGGCTTCAGGCGCGACCGTGAAGACCTCCCCGGGGCGCAGGTAGAAGTCCTCACCGTACGGCTCGATGAAGAGACAGAGATCGCTGTCGCCTGCGTTCTCCACAGGCAGCCTGCTGCGTCCCATTCGTCCCCCCCCAGACCGACATTCAAATGAGCCACCACAGTACCCGCCCACACCAGCCCAGCCGGGCTCGGCCGCCCTGTCCCTCACGTCCGTGGCCCCCGCCGCTCACCTCACGCGCGGCGCCCCCGCCCGCCCCCCTCCAGCCACGCGTCCTCCGCCGCATAGTCGAACAGCGCCTCCCCGTAGTTCCGCGCCATCTTCGGGAACGCCTCCCGCCAGTCCCGCCCCGTCAGCTCCCCGGCCAGCCACTCCACCGTCTCCGGGAGCGATTCCGCGTACCCCGTCACCGGCCGGTAGCCGAGTTCCCGTTCCGCCGCGCCCATGTCGTACACCACCGGGTGGGCCCCGCTCCACGGGGTGTCGCCCACGCCTCCGCCGGGGCTCGGGCCGTCCAGCAGGATCGTCTCCGCCGTACGCCAGGAGCCGCTGCCTCCGCCCGTCCAGCAGGCGCTTCACGAAGTACAGCTCGCGCGGGGTGCGGCAGTACGGGCCGTGGACCGCGCCCGCCCGCAGCAGGGTCACCGGCAGTGCGTCGCCCGCCGCCAGCAGCTCGTGCTCCAGCGCCACCTTCCGGGTCCCGTACGTGGTGTCCCCCGGGGCCACCGTGGGGTGGGTCTCCGGGAGAGGGACCGGGTAGCGGGGGAAGCCGTCCGGTTCGGACTGGGTGTCGAAGCTGCGGCCGCGCTCGTCCTCGTACACCGCACCGCTGGAGATCACGACCGCCGAGCCGATCCGGCCGGTGAGCGCGGTCAGCTGCCGGGCGTGTGCCCCGCCGAAGGCCACCATGTCGACCAGGACGTCACAGCCGTCGCCGAGCGCCTTCTCCAGGGCGCCCTCCTCGTCCCGGTCGAGCGCCAGGGCGCGGACCCCGTCGCCCCATCGCCCGTCCCGGCCGCCGCCGCGCGATACGGCCGTCACCTCCCAGCCGTCCCGGGCGAGCGCGCTCACCGCCGCCCGCCCGATCTGGCCTGTCGCTCCCAGCACCCACGCCTGTCCCTGGCTCATGGGCTCGACGCTAGGGGGATCGGGCCGCGCCGGACCAGCCCGCTCTGCCGTCGGCGAATCCGCCGTCAGCGTCGCAGCTTGGGGAACTTCCTCGGCGGGGCCGCCTCCTGCTCGGCCGCCTTCACCTTCGCCGCGTACTCGTCCACGTACTCCTGGCCGGACAGCTCCAGGATCGCGTACATGATCTCGTCCGTCACCGCCCGGATCGCGGCCTTCTGGTTCTCCATGCCCGCGTAGCGCGAGAAGTCCAGCGGCTCACCGAACCGGATCGCGACCCGCTTGATCCTGGGCAGAACCTGGCCGGGCGGCTGGATCTCGAACGTACCGAGCATGGCGCACGGGATCACCGGCACCTGCGCGGTGATCGCCATGACCGCCACCCCGACCTTGCCCTTGTAGAGCCGGCCGTCGTGCGAGCGGGTGCCCTCCGGGTAGATCCCCAGCAGCTCGCCCTTGCTCAGCACCCCCAGCCCTTCGCGGATCGCCGCCTGCCCCGCGTCCTTGCCGGACCGGTCCACCGGGATCTGGCCCGCGCTGCGGAAGAACGCGGCGGTGAGCTTGCCCTTGATCCCCGGGCCGGTGAAGTACTCGGCCTTCGCCAGGAAGGTGATGCGCCGCTTGATGATGGCGGGCATGAGGAAGTGGTCGGAGAAGGAGAGGTGGTTCCCTGCGACGATCGCCGCACCGTCCTCCGGGATGTTCTCCAGCCCTTCGATACGAGGGCGGAACAGCACCCGCAGCAGGGGGCCCAGCACGACATACTTCAGGACGTAATAAAACACCTTGCGGGTGCACCTCGCTCTGCCGGGCCGACGGTCGGGGCTGCGTACGGTACAGGCCCCGGCGCCCGCCCACAGCGCGCGGTCAGGTGTCCTGGGTGGCCAGCATGCCGAGGGTGCACAGTCCCAGCACCACCCAGCCGAACCAGAGCCACCCGCTGCTTCCCAGGGCCACGGTGTACGCGGTCACCGTGACCAGCGCCCCGACGGTCAGATATCCCATGGTCTTCGTCGATCCGGACATGCGCGCACGCTCCTCGTCGGCCGCGCGGCCGTTGTCCCCATGGTCACCCCGCGGGCGCCCCCCGCGCTACTGTCGCGCCTGCAATGACGCGAGATAGGCGTTGTACGCCTCCAGCTCCTTGTCGCCGTCCCGGTCGGCGGCCCGGTCCGAGCGCCGGGCGGCCCGCTGCTCGGAGTGGTACCACTGGTAGACCAGCGCGATCAGCACCAGCACGGAGGGGATCTCGCTGAAGGCCCAGGCGATACCGCCCGCCCAGTTCTGGTCGCTGAGCGCGTCGATGCCGAGCGAGGCCGGGGGGTCACTGTACGTGCCCACCATCGGCGTGGTCGCCATCATCAGCGCGATCCCGAAGAATGCGTGGAACGGCATCCCGGCGAACAGCTCCAGCATCCGCATCACATAGCCGGGCCGGTGCGGGCCGGGATCGACACCCATGATCGGCCAGAAGAAGACCAGGCCGACGGCGAGGAAGTGCACCATCATCCCGATGTGACCGGCCTTGGAGCCCATCAGGAAGTCGAAGAGCGGCGTGAAGTACAGCGCGTACAGGCTCGCGATGAAGATCGGGATCGTGAACGCCGGATGCGTGATGATCTTGATGTAGCGGCTGTGCAGCAGCTTCAGCAGCAGCTCGCGCGGCCCCGTCCGCCCCCGCCCGGCCGGCGGCAGCGCACGCAGTGCCAGCGTCACCGGGGCGCCCAGGAGCAGCAGGATCGGCGACAGCATGCTGATCACCATGTGCTGCACCATGTGCACGCTGAACATGACCATGCCGTAGTCGTTGAGCTTGGTGCACATCACCAGGAGGATGCTCAGCACCCCCACGGTGAAGGAGATCACCCGGCTGACCGGCCAGCCGTCCCCGCGCCTGCGCAGCCGCACCACGCCGTACCCGTACAGGGCGAGCGCCAGGAGGCTGCCGGTCAGGAAGAACGGCTCCACGGAGAGCTCCAGCCCCCGTCCCAGCGTGAACGGCGGCAGATCCATGTTCATGCCGTGCCCGCTGTGATCCATCTGCCCACTCCCGATGGGGAACACGTCCCCGTTTCGTGCCGGTTGTCCGGTACAGCGTAGAACTGCCCCCGACCGCGGCTGCGGGCGGGGGCAGTTCTCAAGGGGCCGGTTCGGCTAGAGCACGCACTCCGCCTCGGCGTACCGCTCGGCCGGGACCGTCTTCAGCGTCTCGACCGCCTCCGCCAGCGGGACCATCGTGATGTCGGTGCCGCGCAGCGCGGTCAGCATCCCGAACTCGCCCCGGTGCGCCGCCTCCACCGCGTGCCAGCCGAACCGGGTCGCCAGGACCCGGTCGTACGCGGTCGGGGTGCCGCCGCGCTGGACGTGGCCGAGGATGACCGGGCGGGCCTCCTTGCCGAGCCGCTTCTCCAGCTCCCCGGAGAGCTGCGTGGCCACCCCGGCGAACCGCTCGTGGCCGTAGATGTCCTTGGCGCCCTGCTCGAACTGCATGGAGCCCGCGCGGGGCTTGGCGCCCTCGGCGACCACCACGATGGCGAACTTCTTGCCCGCCGAGAAGCGCTTGCCGACCAGCTCGGTCAGCTCGTCGATGTCGAAGGGGCGCTCGGGCACCACGATGGCGTGGGCACCGGCGGCCATTCCGGAGTGCAGGGCGATCCAGCCGGTGTGACGGCCCATGACCTCGACGATCAGCACCCGCTGGTGGGATTCGGCGGTGGTCTTCAGCCGGTCCAGCGCCTCGGTGGCGACACCGACGGCGGTGTCGAAGCCGAAGGTGACGTCGGTGGAGGCGATGTCGTTGTCGATGGTCTTGGGGACGCCGACGATGGGCAGTCCGGCCTCGGAGAGGAGGTTGGCCGCCTTCAGTGTGCCCTCGCCGCCGATCGGGATGATGGCGTCCAGGCCGAGGTCGGCGACATGGCCGCGGGCCCGCTCCACACCGTCGCGCAGATGCGCGGGCTGGACCCGGGAGGAGCCGAGGATCGTGCCGCCGAGTGCCAGGATGCCGCCCACCGCGTCGAGGTCGAGCTTGCGGTAGTCGGCCTCCAGCAGGCCCTTCCACCCGTCGTGGAAGCCGATGACCTCGTCGCCGTGGTCCACCACCGCGCGGTGCACGATGGAACGGATGACGGCGTTGAGGCCGGGGCAGTCGCCGCCGGAGGTGAGTACGCCAATGCGCATGGCCCGAAAACCTTTGCAACGTGGGTCGACGACCGGACCACGTCGTCCGGTTGGATCCCCGCCACCCTACCGGCGCAGGGTGGCGGGAACGAACCGGCCGTCCGCTTGCTGGACTCCGCTCAACCGAGCGGAAATCGCCTCAGGCGGGCCGGGCCGAGACCCCTAGGCGGGCTGCGTCGCGGAGGCGATCCGCTCGGCGCGCAGCGCCTCGTACCAGCGGTCGTCCGTGGGCGGCAGCGCGTTCACGTCCAGGGCCAGTTTCAGCAGGTGATCGGCGATCTGCGGGTTGCGGGCCAGCACGGGGCCGTGCATGTACGTCCCGAAGACCGTGTCGTTGTACGCGCCCTCCGTGCCGTCCCCGGTGCCGTTGCCCCGGCCGAGCCGCACCCGGGCGAACGGCCGTGCCGTCGGGCCGAGATGGGTGACGCCCTGGTGGTTCTCGAACCCGGTCAGCGCTTCCAGCCCGAGCTGCGGGTCGATGTCCGCCAGTACGTCGCCGACGCACCGGGCACCCTCGCCGCGGGTCGAGACCACGTCGAGCAGACCGAGACCCTGCTCGCGCTCACCGAGATCGTTGATGAACTCGTGGCCGAGGATCTGGTAGCCCGCGCAGACCGAGAAGATGATCGCGCCGTTGGAGGCGGCCCGGCTCAGCCCGCCGTCGCGGCGCAGCCGCTCCGCCGCGAGCCGCTGCGGCCGGTCCTCACCGCCGCCGATCAGATAGATGTCGCCGGACGTCGGCACCGGCTGGTCGCTGCGCACGTCGACGCGCTGCACGTCCAGACCGCGCTGCCGGGCCCGCCGCTCCACGACCAGGGCGTTGCCCTGGTCGCCGTAGGTGCTGAGCAGGTCGGGGTAGACCCAGACCAGACGCAGACCGTTGTTGCTCATGCTTCGTCCTCTCCGGAGGTGGCCGGGGCCGGGGTCAGTTGCCGACACGACGGCGCAGATCCTGGAAGGCGGTGTAGTTGGCGATGACCTCGATACGGCCGGGCGGGGCGTACTGCACGGCCTCGTCGAGCGTTTCGCAGACCCGGAAGTCGAGACCGGCCACTTCGAGGCGGACCGCGAGGTCCAGCTTGCGGTCGCCGAGCACGAAGATCGGGTGACCGGCCAGCTGGGTGTAGTCCACGTCCCAGAGCCAGGAGGTGTCCGTGCCGTCCGCGCCGCGCGCGTTGACGGAGAGGATCACCGGCGTCGGCGGCGGGTCGATCAGCGAGAACGTCTCCAGCCAGCCGGCCGGGTTCTTCGCCAGCAGCAGGCGCAGCTCACGGTTCTGGAAGGTGACGACGTCGTACCGTCCGGCGACCGCCTGCACCTGGTACATGCGCTCCAGCGCCACCTGCGGCGGCACGCCGAAGACGGCGGCGACGGCGGCCGAACTGGCAGCGTTCGCCTTGTTCGCGCGGCCGGGCAGCTGGAGGTGGATCGGCCAGGCCGAACCGTGCGGGTCCAGGACGTAGTCGCCGTTGAGCGCCCAGCTCGGAGCGGGGCGGCGGAAGCCGCACTGGCCGCAGAACCAGTCGTCGCCGGGGCGCTGCATCACACCGCCGCAGGACGGGCAGGACCAGGCGTCGTCCTTCCACGCCTGACCGGCCGCCACCCACACCACGTTGGGCGAGGAGGAGGCCGCCCAGACGACCAGCGGGTCGTCGGCGTTGGCGATGATCACGGCCTTGGAGCCGGAGAGGCCCTCGCGCCAGTGCTCGGCCATCATCCGGGTCTCGGCCGCGCGGTCCAGCTGGTCGCGGGAGAGGTTGAGCAGCGCGATCGCCTTGGGGGTGGTGTCGCGGGCGACCCCCGCCAGATACTTCTCGTCGACCTCGATCACACCGAACTTCGCGTCCGAGCCGCCGGCCAGCGCCGAGGTGATGCCCGCGGGCATGTTCGCGCCGAGCGCGTTCGACACGACGGGCCCGGCGGCCCGCAGCGCCTCGGCGATCAGCCGGGTGGTCGTCGTCTTGCCGTTCGTCGCCGACACGAGGATCACGTCCAGGTGCTGCGCCAGCCGCCCCAGCAGGTCGGGGTCGAGTTTGAGCGCCACCCGGCCGCCGATCACCGATCCGCTGCCCCGCCCCGCGGCGCGTGACACCGCCGCCGCGGCCTTGCCCGCCGTCACGGCCAGCTTGGCCCGCGGCGACAACGGCTCCGTGTTGCCTGCCATCGTCCTAGATCCTCCTTGCATCGGTCCGCGCCCAGCCTATCGATGTCCGGCACGGCGGCCGCACCGCGGCACCACGGGAACTCCCGGGCAGCGGCGGAACGTACGCTTACCGCCATGCGAAACCGCCCGATCCCCGGCAGTTCCGGACTCGTCCGTGAGATGAGTCTGCTCGGCGACCCGTTGCTCCACCGCGCCTGTGAGGACGTCACGGAGTTCGGCCCGTCGCTCGCGAAGCTGGTCGAGGACATGTTCGCCACGATGTACGCCGCGCAGGGTGTCGGGCTCGCCGCCAACCAGATCGGCGTCCCGCTCAAAGTGTTCGTCTACGACTGCCCGGACGACGATGACGTCCGTCATCTGGGACACGTCGTCAACCCCGAACTGGTCGAGGCGGACGGACTCACCGTACGCGGACCGGAGGGCTGTCTGTCACTTCCGGGTCTGGAAGCGGGCACGGAACGCTTCGACCACGCGGTGGTCGAGGGCCTCACGATGACGGGTGAGCCGGTGCGGATCGCGGGGACGGGATGGTTCGCCCGGTGCCTCCAGCACGAGTGCGACCACCTGGACGGCAGGGTCTACACCGACCGGCTGACCGGGCTGCGGAGGTCCCGGGCGCTGCGGGCGGCGCGCCGGGCGCCGTGGGCGCGTAAAGCGTAAAGCCTGAGGCGTACGGGGTCGGAACCCCCGGGCGGCCGCCCTCCTGCGGGCCCCGGGCCGCCCTCGTACGGGACCCGGGCCGCCCCCTTACGGGAGACGGGGCGGGCCACCGTACGAGGACGCAGGCGGGTCAGAACCCCGGGCCGCCCTTGACGTCGCGGTCGCCCGCCTCCGCCAGCCGCCCCCACAGCAGGTCGGCGAGGCTGCGCACCAGCTGCTCGCGGGAGCAGGGCCGGTCGGCGAGCCACCAGTCGCCCGCCGCGTGCATCATGCCGACGATGCCGTGGCCCCAGATGCGCGCCATCTGCTCGCCGTCCGGCCCCAGGTCCACCCGCTCGACGATCACCTGGCCCAGCTCCTCGCCGAGCCGGCGCAGCAGCGGGGCGGAGTGGCGGCCGACGTCGAAACCCTGCTCGGGGGAGGCGGCCTCCGCGGAGGTGGCGGAGTCGGCCGCTCCGTCGGCGGGGTGCATCAGGAAGCGGTAGACCTGGGGACGGGCCTCGATCGCGGCCAGGTAGGTGTCGAGCGTGGCCTCGACCCGTGCGCGGCGCTCGGCGGGGGCGTCCAGGGCCGCGCGCAGGGCGCTGAGGAGGGCGTCGGTGTGGCGTTTGGCCAGCGCGCGGTAGAGGCCGCCCTTGTCCCCGAAGTGGCGGTAGAGGATGGGCTTGGTGATCCCGGCCTCGGCGGCGATCGCGTTCATCGACGCCTGCGGGCCGTCCCTGAGCACCACCCGGTCCGCTGCTTCGAGCAGTTCGCGGCGGCGGGTTTCGGCCGCCGTCCGCTGCCGCTCGGCGCCGCGTGTGGTCTCCATGTCGTCTCTCCCGCCCCTGGCCATGCAGTTTCTTCACGTCTGCTTCTTCGCGCCTGCGCAACGTAACACCACGCCCGGCGCCCTTGTCGATCAGCTCCGGGGCGGTTGACAGCGGCTACTGTCCGGTAACAGACTGCGGTTACCGCAAGTAACGCATGCTTTCACGGCAGTGCATGGAGGGGAACATGGCCGAGTTCACGCTCGATCTCAACGACGACCAGAAGCAGGTCCGTGACTGGCTTCACGGCTTCGCGGCGGAGGTGATCCGCCCCGCGGCCTCGGAGTGGGACGAGCGTGAGGAGACGCCCTGGCCCGTCATCCAGGAGGCGGCCAAGGTCGGCATCTACTCCCTCGATTTCTACGCCCAGCAGTTCTTCGACCCTACGGGGCTCGGCATCCCCATGGCCATGGAAGAGCTCTTCTGGGGTGACGCGGGCATCGCTCTCTCCATCGTCGGTACGGGCCTGGCGGCCGTCGGCGTCCTCGCCAACGGCACCGAGGAGCAGATCGGCACCTGGATCCCCCAGATGTACGGCGACGCCAACGACGTGAAGGTCGCCGCCTTCTGCTCCTCCGAGCCCGACGCCGGATCCGACGTCGCCTCCATGCGCACGCGCGCGGTCTACGACGCGGCCAAGGACGAGTGGGTCCTCAACGGGACCAAGACCTGGGCGACCAACGGCGGCATAGCCAACGTCCATGTGGTGGTCGCCGTCGTCGACGCCGACCTCGGCTCCAAGGGACACGCCTCCTTCATCGTGCCGCCCGCCACCCCCGGCCTCTCCCAGGGCCAGAAGTTCAAGAAGCACGGCATCCGGGCCTCCCACACCGCCGAGGTGGTCCTGGAGGACGTCCGCGTCCCCGGCCACTGCCTGCTCGGCGGCAAGGAGAAGCTGGACGAGCGCCTCGCCCGCGCCCGGGAGCGCGCCAAGTCGGGCGGCGAGCGGGTCAAGAACGCGGCGATGGCCACCTTCGAGGCCTCCCGCCCGGCCGTCGGCGCCATGGCCGTGGGCACCGCCCGCGCGGCGTACGAGGTGGCCCTCGACTACGCCAAGACCCGCAGCCAGTTCGGCCGCCCGATCATCGACAACCAGGGCATCGCCTTCCAGCTCGCCGACATGCGCACCCGCATCGACGCGGCCCGGCTGCTGGTCTGGCGCGCCTCCTGGATGGCGACCACCGGCAAGCCGTTCACCTCGGCCGAGGGCTCCATGTCCAAGCTCTATGCCAGCGAGACCGCCAAGAGCGTCACCGCCCAGGCCATCCAGATCCTGGGCGGCAACGGCTTCACCCGGGAGTACCCGGTGGAGCGGATGCACCGGGACGCGGCGATCTACACCATCTTCGAGGGCACCAGCGAGATCCAGCGCCTGGTGATCGCCCGTACGCTGTCGGGGATGCCGATCCGCTAGCGGACGTACGAGAGGGGCCGTCCCGGGACGGCCCCTCTCTACGCCTACGCCATCACTGCTCAGCCGGGCAGCTGCGCCTCGATCGCCGCCACGACCTCCGTCGACTCCGGCTCGCTGCGCGGCCGGATCCGGGCCACCGGCTCACCGGCCGGCGAGATCACGAACTTCTCGAAGTTCCACTGGACGTCCCCGGCCTCCCCGTCCGCGTCCGCCAGCTTCGTCAGCTCCGCGTACAGCGGGTGCCGGTCCGCCCCGTTGACGTCGGTCTTCTCCAGGAGCGGGAAGGTGACACCGTACGTCGTCGAGCAGAAGGTCTGGATCTCCTCCGCGCTGCCCGGCTCCTGCCCGGCGAACTGGTTGCACGGCACACCGAGCACGGTCAGGCCCCGGTCCCCGTACGCCTGCTGCAGCCGCTCCAGGCCCTCGTACTGCGGGGTGAGCCCGCACTTGGAGGCCACGTTCACCAGGAGGACGGTCCGGCCGCTCCAGGCGCCCAGGGTGGTCGGCTCACCGGTGAGGGTGTGCAGCGGAATGTCGTGCAGCGTCATGAAACTCTCCCTGATCATCGCGTGCGTGGTGCTCATAGTGGGGCCCGCCGCCGCTCAGCGGGCGGCGAGCTCCTTGTAGTAGAAGGTGGTCGGCTTGAGGCTGCCCGCCGGGTCGGCCGCGTATCCCGGCACGGAGCCCACTTCCGTCCACCCCGCCTTGCGGTAGACCTGCTCGGCCAGGCTGCCGCTCTCGGTGTCCAGGATCAGCAGCGTGATGCCTTCGACCCGCGCGTACGCCTCGACGGCCGCCAGCAGCGCCCGCCCGAGGCCCTGGCCGCGCGCGGCGGGGCGGACCATCAGCTTGGCGACCTCCGCGCGGTGGCGGGCGTTCGGCAGCGGCGCCCGGACCAGGGCGATCGTACCGGCGACCCGGCACCCCTCCCGGGCGATCCAGATGGACACCTCCCCGGACTCCACGGCCGCCGCGCGCTCCCGCCACCAGACGGCGGCCACCTCGCGGCCCAGCGGAGCCAGGAACCCCACCGAGGAGCCCTCCTCGACGGTCTCCACCAGCAGCTCGGCCATCTCATCGGCGTACGTGACCAGCTCGGGGCCGGACACGTGGACGATCTCGGTCATGCGCAAGGGTCCTTTCGCAGCGGAACAGTCGGGAGGGGTGCGGGGCCGGGGCCGGACGCCGACGTGATCCGACTCCTCCGCCGTAACTCTCCTATCCGCCCGGTGTCCCCGATATGCGAGAGGCGCCCACGCGGCCTCAGGTCTTCTCCTCCGCACCCGTGCAGTGGGCGTGCCGCAGGGCCACCCTCCGCCAGATCGCCCGCTGGGCCTTGAGCACGGCCGTGCCCACCACGATCAGCACGACGATGTTCACCACGAGCTGGACGAGCGAACCCCAGGCGTCGGGCCAGCTGGTGAACGCGGTGGAGACGGCGATGTCCGCCGCGGCCGGGATCGTCGTGACGGAGATGAACACACCGAGCAGCGCGCTCGTCCTGGCCTCGGTCAGCGACAGGATCCCGACGATCCCGGCCAGGGTGGCGACGGCGATCGAGAAGAAGTTCGGTGTGTTGATCAGATTGGAGACGGGGCGCAGCCCCCGGTCGAACGCCTCCGACTGCAGACCGAAGCCGCGGATGAGGAGACTGAAGAGGAAGGTGACGGCGATCGTGAGGAGGAACCCCGTCCCCAGCGCGAACAGACCGCGCCGCACCACGCTCGGGCGCCTCCGGTCGATCCCGAGCGCCACGGCGACGATCGCCCCGTACTCGGGCCCGACGACCATGGCCGCCACGATCAGGATCTGCGAGTTGGTGACGATGCCGACCGAACCGATCATTCCCGCGATGACGAGATAGAGGTAGAAGCTCGGCTGATAGCGGCCCTCCGCCCGGATGCGCGCCTCCACCTGCTCCCAGACCGGGGCCCGTCTCAGCGGTCCGAGCGACCGCTGGCCCTCTTCCACGGCCGCGCTGGGGAAGGCCATGTCCACCGGCTCGATGACCAGCGAGCCCCGCTGGTCGACCCGCAGGGTCCGCAGCCGCCGCAGGATCTCGTTGGCCGCCCCGGTCAGGATGTCGCAGGCGATGGAGTCGCCCTCCGGATGGCGTGCGGCGTCCCGCCGCACGATCAGGTTGAGCACGCACGGATCGTCCGCGAGCAGGCCGACGACCGCGTCGGTGAGGTCGGGCGGGCTCACCGCGCGGATGTGGATCATGTCCATACCGCTACCTCCGCGGCTCCCGGCTCCGAGGGACGGAGCTCCGCCCGGCCGACGGCACGGGGACTGGACTCCAGTAACGCGGCCCCGGCCCCGTTCGGCAAACCGGGCGCCCGGCCCCGGACCCGCCACCGCCCCTCGCGCGGCCACCGAGCCGTACTGGGAGGATCGGGGCGTGGATACTCCCGAGGCCCTCCCCGAACCGCTGCCCGGCGCCGCCGGGACCGTCGCACCGGACCCGGCGGCCGAGGACGCCCCGCCCCGCCGCCTGATCCGCTGCCGCCTCTGCGGCCGCCCCCTCACCGGAGCCGACTCCCGCCGCACCGGCCTCGGCCCCTCCTGCGACGCCAAACTCCACCCCGCGCCGCCGGACATCCGCACCCGCCGCCACGAGGTCGAGCAGGACACCCTGCCGGGTACGTGAGGGGGCTCTACCGGCCCTCCAGCCGCCGGAACAGCCCCTCCTGCACCACCGACACCAGCAACTGCCCCGAACGGTCGTAGATCCGGCCGCGTGCCAGACCGCGCCCGCCCGTCGCGATCGGCGACTCCTGGTCGTACAGGAACCACTCGTCCGCCCGGAACGGCCGGTGGAACCACATGGCGTGGTCCAGGGAGGCCATGTCGAAGCCGCGCGGGCCCCACAGCGGCTCCACCGGGATGCGCACCGCGTCCAGCAGCGTCATGTCGCTCGCGTACGTCAGCGCGCAGGTGTGCACCAGCGGGTCGTCGCCCAGCGGGCCCACCGCGCGCATCCACACCGCGCTGCGCGGATCGGCGTCCTTGATCTCCTCGTGCGTCCAGCGCAGCCGGTCGGCGTAGCGGATGTCGAAGGGCTGGCGCCGGGCCATCCGCTCGAACGCCTCCGGGAGCGTGCCCAGGTGCTCGCGCACCTCGTCGGCGACCGTCGGCAGCTCCTCCGGGTCCGGGACGATCCGGGCCGGTGGCAACTGGTGCTCGAAGCCCGCCTCCTCGGGGCGGTGGAAGGAGGCCGTCAGGTTGAAGATGGTCCGGCCCTCCTGGACGGCCGTGACCCGGCGGGTGGTGAAGGACCGGCCGTCGCGGACCCGCTCCACCTGGTAGACGATCGGCACGCCGGGGCGGCCCGGCCGCAGGAAGTAGGCGTGCAGCGAGTGCACCGGCCGCTCCCCGTCGGTCGTCCGGCCCGCCGCCACCAGTGCCTGGCCCGCGACCTGACCGCCGAAGACCCGTTGCAGGGACTCCTCCGGGCTGCGGCCCCGGAAGATGTTGACCTCGATCCGCTCCAGGTCGAGGAGGTCGACCAGACGCTCGGCCGGGTTCGTCATGCCGTACCTCTCCACTTCCGTCTCAGGGATCCGCTCACAGCTGGCCGACCTCGGTGACCCGGACGACCGCCCGGCCCTCCTCGTCGGACGCGGCCAGGTCCACCTCGGCCCGGATGCCCCAGTCGTGGTCGTCCGCCGGGTCGGCGAACGCCTGCCAGACCCGCCACAGACCGTGCGCCGGGTCCTCCTCGATCTTCAGCAGCTTCGGGCCGCGCGCGTCCGGGCCGGTGCCGATCTCCTCGTGCGCGTCCCAGTACGCGTCCAGCGCCTCGCCCCACGCGTCCTCGTCCCAGCCGGAGTCGCCGTCCAGCTCGCCCAGGTCCCGCACCCGGTCCAGCGCGGCCAGCTCCACCCGCCGGAACATCGCGTTGCGCACCAGCACCCGGAAGGCACGGGGGTTCGCCGTGACCGGCTTGACCTCGTCCGCCTTCTCCTGCGCCTGCTCGGCGGTCTCCACCTCCGGGTTGGCCAGCTGCTCCCACTCGTCCAGCAGACTGGAGTCCACCTGACGCACCATCTCGCCCAGCCAGGAGATCAGGTCCTGGAGGTCCTCCGACTTCACGTCGTCCGGGATCGTGTGCTCCAGCGCCTTGTACGCGCTCGCCAGATACCGCAGCACGATGCCCTCGGTCCGTGCCAGCTCGTAGTGCGAGGTGAACTCCGTGAACGTCATGGCGCGCTCGTACATGTCCCGGATCACCGACTTCGGCGACACCGGGTGGTCGTTCACCCACGGGTGGCTCGTGCGGTACACGTCGTAGGCGTGCCACAGCAGCTCGCTCAGCGGCTTGGGGTACGTGACCTCCTGGAGCCGCTCCATCCGCTCCTCGTACTCGACCCCGTCGGCCTTCATCTGCCCCACGGCCTCGCCGCGCGCCTTGTTCTGCTGGGCGGCCAGGATCTGCCGGGGATCGTCCAGCGTCGACTCGACGACCGAGACCATGTCCAGCGCGTACGAAGGGGATTCGGCGTCCAGCAGGTCGAACGCGGCCAGCGCGAACGTCGAGAGCGGCTGGTTCAGCGCGAAGTCCTGCTGGAGGTCGACCGTCAGCCGCACGATCCGTCCCTCGGCGTCCGGCGTCTCCAACTGCTCCACCACCCCACCGTCCAGCAGCGAGCGGTAGATGGCGATGGCCCGCCGGATGTGCCGCAATTGCGCCCGACGCGGCTCGTGGTTGTCCTCCAGCAGATGCCGCATCGCCTCGAAGGCGTTGCCCGGCCGGGCGATCACCGCGAGGAGCATCGTGTGCGTGACCCGGAAGCGGGAGCTCAGCGGCTCCGGCTCGGACTGGATCAGCTTGTCGAACGTCGTCTCCGACCAGGCGACGAACCCCTCGGGGGCCTTCTTACGGACCACCTTGCGTTTCTTCTTCGGGTCGTCGCCCGCCTTCTTGACGGCCTTCTCGTTCTCGATGACGTGCTCGGGGGCCTGCGCCACGACGAACCCAGCCGTGTCGAACCCGGCCCGCCCGGCCCGCCCGGCGATCTGGTGGAACTCCCGCGCCCGCAGCGTGCGCACCCGGGTCCCGTCGTACTTGGTGAGCGCCGTGAACAGCACCGTACGGATGGGTACGTTGACGCCGACGCCGAGCGTGTCCGTACCGCAGATCACCTTCAGCAGACCTGCCTGGGCCAGTTTCTCCACCAGGCGCCGGTACTTGGGCAGCATCCCCGCGTGGTGCACCCCGATGCCGTGGCGCACGTAACGGGAGAGGTTCTGGCCGAACTTGGTGGTGAAGCGGAAGCTGCCGATCAGATCGGCGATCCTCTCCTTCTCCTCCTTCGTGCACATGTTGATGCTCATCAGCGACTGCGCCCGCTCGACGGCCGCAGCCTGCGTGAAGTGCACGATGTAGACCGGCGACTGCCGGGTGTCCAGCAGCTCGGTCAGCGTCTCGGTGATCGGCGTGAAGCGGTACTCGTAGCTCAGCGGCACCGGGCGGGTCGCCGAGCGCACCACGGAGGTGGGGCGGCCGGTGCGCCGGGTCAGGTCCTTCTCGAACATCGAGACATCGCCGAGCGTCGCCGACATCAGCACGAACTGCGCCTGCGGCAGCTCCAGGAGCGGGATCTGCCACGCCCAGCCCCGGTCCGGCTCGGCGTAGAAGTGGAACTCGTCCATCACGACCTGGCCGATGTCGGCGTACTTGCCGTCGCGCAGCGCGATGGAGGCCAGCACCTCGGCCGTACAGCAGATCACCGGGGCGTCCGCGTTGACCGAGGCGTCACCGGTGAGCATGCCGACGTTCTCGGTACCGAAGAGCTTGCACAGGTCGAAGAACTTCTCCGAGACCAGCGCCTTGATCGGCGCGGTGTAAAAGGTCACCTTGTCCTGGGCCAGCGCGGTGAAGTGCGCGGCGGCGGCCACCAGGCTCTTCCCGGAGCCGGTCGGGGTCGAAAGGATCACGTTCGCCCCGGAGACCACCTCGATCAGCGCCTCCTCCTGAGCCGGATAAAGCGTGATGCCCTGGCTCTCGGTCCACGAGGAGAAGGCCTCGAAGAGGGCGTCCGGGTCGGCGGTCTGCGGCAGCTGGTCGATGAGGGTCACACCCCCCATCTTGCCTGTCTTCCGCCCGGATGAGGGAACCGGCGGGCACCACCAAGATCATGGGCGATACGCTGCGCACTCAACCAGCCCGCGCCGTACCGGTGATGGGCCAAGGACGCACTGGGGGCGGAACAGACCATGATGGGACCGGCACACTCTCTGTCAGGGGCAGCGGCCTGGCTGGGGGTGGGTGCGGCGGCCGCCGCCGCGGGCCACACGATGCCCTGGCCCGTCCTCGTCGTCGGAGCGCTGATCTGCGCGGGCGCCGCCCTCGCCCCCGACCTCGACCACAAGTCCGCGACCATCTCACGCGCCTTCGGCCCCATATCCAAGGGGCTCTGCGGCATCGTCGACAAACTCTCCTACAGCGTCTACAAGGCCACCAGAGGCGCCGGCGACCCCCGCCGCACCGGCGGCCACCGCACCCTGACCCACACCTGGCTCTGGGCCGTCCTCATCGGCGCAGGCTGCTCCGCCGCCGCGATCTTCGGCGGCCGCTGGGCCGTCCTCGGCATCCTCTTCGTCCACCTGGTGCTCGCGGTCGAGGGCCTGCTCTGGCGGGCCGCCCGGGTCTCCAGCGACATCCTCGTCTGGCTGCTCGGCGCCACCAGCGCCTGGATCCTCGCGGGCGTCCTGGACCAGCCCGGCCAAGGCGCCGACTGGTTCTTCGACGCCCCCGGCCAGGAGTACATGTGGCTCGGCCTGCCCATCGTGCTCGGCGCCCTGGTCCACGACATCGGGGACTCCCTGACCGTCTCGGGATGCCCGATCCTGTGGCCCATCCCGATCGGCCGCAAGCGCTGGTACCCGATCGGACCGCCGAAGGCCATGCGGTTCCGGGCCGGCAGCTGGGTGGAGATGAAGGTGCTGATGCCCGCGTTCATGGTGCTCGGGGGAGTGGGCGGGGCGGCCGCCCTCAACTACATATGACGCGACGCCTTCTTTTGCCGCATATGAGGCGACGCCCTCTTTTCGGCGCGCCCGGTGCCTCTTGAGCGGGCGCGCCGTCCGCGCCCGTAGCACCATGGCCGCATGCTGCTCGCCGAGCTCGCCCAGGTCTCCCTGGAGGTCGCCGCCACCTCCGCCCGCTCGCGAAAGGTGGCGCTCCTCGCCGGTCTCTTCCGGGACGCCGGGCCCGAGGACGTCCCCGTGGTCATCCCGTACCTCGCCGGACGGCTGCCCCAGGGCCGGATCGGCGTCGGCTGGCGCAGCCTCGGCGACCCCGTCGAGCCCGCCGCCGCGCCCACCCTCACCGTCACCGGGGTCGACGCCGAACTGACCGCGCTCGCGGCCGTCTCCGGTGCCGGGTCCCAGGCCCTGCGCAAGGAACGGCTGCGCGCCCTGTTCGCCGCCGCCACCGCCGACGAGCAGCACTTCCTGAAGGCCCTGCTCACCGGGGAGCTCCGTCAGGGCGCCCTGGACGCCGTCGCCGCCGACGCGCTGGCCAAGGCAGCCGAGGCCCCGCCCGCCGACGTCCGCCGGGCCGTCATGCTCGCCGGATCGCTCCCGGAGGTGGCCCGGACCCTCCTCGCGGACGGCCCCGGCACGCTCGCCGCCTTCCGCCTCACCGTGGGCCGCCCCGTCCAGCCGATGCTGGCCCACACCGCCGCCTCGGTCACCGAGGCCGTCGACAAGCTCGGGCCCTGCGCCGTGGAGGAGAAGCTCGACGGCATCCGGGTCCAGGTCCACCGGGACGGCGACCGGGTCCGCGCCTACACCCGGACCCTCGACGACATCACCGACCGGCTGCCCGAACTGGTCACCGCCGTGGCCGCGCTGGACGTGCAGCGCTTCATCCTGGACGGCGAGGTGATCGCGCTGGGGGAGGACGGCAGGCCGCGCCCCTTCCAGGAGACCGCCTCCCGGGTCGGCTCGCGGCGTGACGTGGCCGCCGCTGCCGCCGGCGTACCGGTCGTGCCGGTCTTCTTCGACGCCCTCTCGGCCGACGGCGAGGACCTGCTCGACCTCCCCTTCGCCGAGCGCCATGCCGCCCTGGCCCGGCTGCTGCCCGAGCCCCTGCGGGTCCGGCGCACCCTCGTCCCCGACCCGGGGGACGACGCCGCCCGCCGGGCCGCCGAGGCGTTCCTCGCCGAGACCCTGGAGCGCGGCCACGAGGGAGTGGTGGTCAAGGACCTGGCCGCCGCCTACAGCGCGGGGCGCCGGGGCGCGTCCTGGCTGAAGGTCAAGCCGGTGCACACCCTGGACCTGGTGGTGCTGGCCGCCGAGTGGGGGAGCGGCCGCCGCACCGGCAAGCTCTCCAACCTCCACCTGGGCGCGCGCCGCCCCGACGGGACGTTCGCGATGCTCGGCAAGACCTTCAAGGGGCTCACCGACGCCCTGCTGGAGTGGCAGACCGAGAAGCTGCGGGAGCTGGCGACCGGCGAGGACGGACACATCGTGACCGTACGCCCGGAACTCGTCGTCGAGATCGCCTACGACGGACTCCAGCGCTCCACCCGCTACCCGGCGGGTGTCACCCTCCGCTTCGCCCGCGTCCTGCGCTACCGGGAGGACAAGACCGCGCGGGAGGCGGACACGGTGGAGACGGTCCTGTCCCGGCAGCGGTGAGCCGCGCCCCCGTTGTGCGTGGGGGCGCGGCTCGGACGCCGGTGCTCAGTGCTTGATCACCGTCGACTCCGTGTGCTCCTTGATCTGCTCCGGCGTCAGATAGGCGTCCGTGTACTCGAAGTCCCGCAGCGTCGCCGGTTTGCGGGACTGGAACCCGGTCCGTACGAAGTCGTCACCGGCGATCGCGTTGAGCATCCAGTTCGTCATGACCCGGGTCTTGGCCACGTTCGTCCGCAGCGCCGACCAGTGGTAGCCGCGCGCCACCGCCTGGGCGGGCAGCCCGTGCAGTTCGATGCCCAGCGGCTTGGAGACCGCGTCCTTGCCGCCGAGGTCCACGACGAGCCCCAGATCCTTGTGGACGTAGTCCCTGAGCGGCTGGTCGCGCAGCGAGGCGATCAGGTTGTCCGCCGCCACCTTGCCCTGGCGCATCGCGTGCTGGGCGGTCGGCGGGCAGACCGCCCCGTCGCCCTTGGCCAGATCGGGCACCGCCGCCGCGTCGCCGAGCGAGAACACCCCGTCCGCGCCCGGAAGTCTCAGCTGCGGGGTCACGGCCAGCCGGCCCCGTACGGTCTCCGCGTCGAGTGTGGCGATCAGCGGACTGGCCGCCACCCCCGCCGTCCAGATCAGCGTCCGGCAGGGCAGCACCCGGCCGTCGGTGAAGGTGACCTCCTCGGCGGCCGCCTTGGCGATCGAGACGCCGAGCGACACCTCGATGTTCCGCTTGCGCAGGATCTCCAGGGCGGCCCGGCCCAGCTTGTCGCCCAGCTCCGGCATGAGCTTGGGCGCGATGTCGATGAGATGCCACTTGATCAGCTTCGGGTCCAGCCGGGGGTAGTGCCGGATCGCGTTGGTGGTGAGGCGCTGGAGGCAGGCGGCCGTCTCCGTGCCCGCGTAACCACCGCCGACCACCACGAACTGGAGCCGGGAGGCCCGCTCGGCCTCGTCCTGGCTGGCGTCGGCCAGATCGAGCTGGGCGATGACGTGGTCGCGTACGTACGCCGCCTCGGCCAGCGTCTTCATCCCGCGCGCGTGGTCCAGCAGCCCGGGGATGTCGAACGTCCGGGTCACACTGCCCGCGGCCAGCACGATGTGGTCGTACGGCTCGTTGACGATCTCGTCCGTGATCTTCCGGATGACACAGACCTTGGCCTTCGTGTCCACGCCGATCGCCCCGCCGGGGATGATCCGGGTGCGGTGGCGGCGGCTGCGGCGCAGGGAGACCGCGACCGACTGCGGAGTGAGCACGCCGGAGGCCACCTGGGGCAGCAGCGGCAGATAGAGCTGGTACGAGAACGGCGTGACGAGCGCGATCTCGGCCTCGCCCGGAGCCAGCCTGCGCTCCAGCCGTCGTACACATTCGACACCTGCGAAGCCGGCGCCGACGACGAGAATCCTGGGTGGTGCCACGGTCTGCGTCCCTTCTCGGGCTTGCGTGGTTCTGCGCTCGCCTGCCCCGTATACCGGCCGATGCACTCCTCATCCTCACCGGATGCGGCCCGCTCCGCCTCCCGGCGGGGGTGAACGGGCCGCCGCGCGGTGGACGCGCGGCGGCCCGGGATCACAGCGGCGGCTCGGTGTGCAGCTCACGCAGCCAGCGGGCCGTCTCGGCGCCGCCGGGGGCGGCCGGAGCGCCGGGAGCGGGGAACATCCGGCCCCAGGAGGCGGCCCGGCCCAGCGCCGCGAGCCGCCATGCCAGGCTCACCGCCCGCCGCAGATCGCCCGACGCCATCCCGTCGCCCGTCCACGGCTCCAGATAGGCGTCCCGCAGCCGGGGCAGCACCTGGGGCCCGAACCGGTCTTCGGCCGACCGGGCGGGGACCAGCAGGCTGGAGAACGGGTGGCCCACCAGGGCGTCGCCCCAGTCGAAGAAGGCGAACCGGCCGGGGGCGGGCCGGAAGAGCTGGCCGTCGTGGAGATCGGCGTGGTCCAGCGAAGCGGCCACCCCCACCGCGGCCAGCTCCTCGCACCACTCCACCAGCCGGGGCCGCAGGACCTCCAGCGCCGCCCGCTCCTCCCGGGTCAGCGCCTGGTTCTCCGCCACCAGCGTGTCGAACAGCTCCGGCAGTTCGTCCGGGCGGGCGCTGGGCACCCCGAGACCCGCCACCTTCTCCGCGTACGGGATGAGTGCGCGCTGCATCACCGCGTAGCTCCGCAGGGCGTCCTCCCAGTCCGCGAGCGTGCCCGCGCCCTCGTCCAGCACCTGCCACAACAGCGGCCCGCCGTCCGGCATCAGGCACCAGCCGCGCTCCGCCTCGACGGCGAGCGGCACCAGGACATGGTCCGGCACCCAGTCGGCCAGGGCGGCGGCGAGAGACGCCTCGAAGGCGGCGGCCGGGGGCACGGCCTTGAACCACACCGGCCGGTCACCGGGGCCACCGGCGACGGAGAACCGTACGAGCACCGACCAGGGCCGCAGCCGCACCTCCCGGGGGCCGGACTCGCGCAGCCCGTGGGCCGCCAGATGCCCGGTCACCCACTCCAGGGCCTCCGCCCGGCGGTCCGCGTCGTCCCAGGGGGTTTTCGCGTCCGGGAAGCGCCCCCGGTCCACGGTCTCGGCCCGGCCGTCATCATCACATCTGCCGATATCAGCAACTCTGCGCATCGGAGCATTCGACCACCCGCCCGACCGGCCCCGCATCCCTATTTGGAGCCCGGCCCGGGTGGCCCCGCGCTCCTGTACGGGGCTTTGCCCGGCCCGCCGCGCATCCCCGTCGAAGGGCGGGGGAGGGCGGCGAGTACGCTGCCGATGCGTGCGCGGCCGCGCGGCGCAGGCCGTCCCCCCCGGGGCCAACCCAACTCCACCTCCTGCGAAAGCCACCGGTATGCCGCCGCTCCGCCCACCCGGTCCCGCCTCCCCGGCGGCCGGGGTCGTGCGCGGGCTGCGGGCCGGGGCGCTCGCGGCGCTGTGCGTGTCGCTGCCGCTCGTCGGCCATCTGCTCGCCCGCTGCCGTGCCCCGGTGTGGGTCCTCCTCGCGGCGGTCGCCGGGGTGGCCGTCCCGGCGGCGGTGGTGCTGACCCGGCGGCGGCTGTCGGACACCCAGGTCGTGGGGGTCCTCGCCGCCTCCCAGCTGGCCTACCAGCTCGCGTACGCGCTGCCCGGGGTCTGCCGTGCGGTGGGCACGGGCGGGGTGCCGCTCTGGACCGGGCACGGCGCGAACACCCATGTCCCCTCGGGCGTGCTGCTCTCCGGGCAGCTGGTCGCCCTGCTCGTCGCGGCCCGCGCGCTGGGCCTCACCGAGCGGCTGCTCGGGCAGGGCAGGCCCCTGCTGGCGGCCGTGGGCCGCCTCCTCGCCCTCGTCCGGCCCCCGGCGCAGGACGACCTCCGCGTCCCGTGGCCGCAGGGCGGGCACCGGGGGCGCACCCGGCGCCCGAAGTCGGCCGTCCTCGCGCGGCTGCGGTCGGGGCGGGCCCCTCCGCCCGGCGGCCTCGCGCCGCCGCTGAGCCGGACCGTCCCGGCCGGCGGCCTCTGCCTGCCCTGACGGGCCCTGCGGGGCCCGTCCTGCCCCGCCGGGCACCCGACGACCACCGCCGTGCCCGGCCAGTTCCGTGAGGACGAACGACCCATGAAGAAGCATCTGATCGTCGCAGCAGTGATCCTGGCCGCGCTGGCCGCCGGACTCGGCTCCTTCCTGCTGCTGGCACCGAAGGACCGCGACCGGGGAATGGCGGACATCGAACCGGCGGCCCAGGCCCAGCCCGTACGGGCGTCCAGCCACCGGCTGACCACGCCGGAGCGGAGCGAGCTGACGGTGGTGGAGTTCCTGGACTTCGAATGCGAGGCGTGCGGTTCGGTCTACCCGGCGGTGGAGAAGCTGCGCGAGGAGTACGGGGACCGGGTCACCTTCGTCGTCCGCTACTTCCCGATGCCGGGTCACCGCAACGCCGAACTCGCCGCCCGCACGGTGGAGGCCGCCGCCGGGCAGGGCAAGTTCGAGGAGATGTACGGCAAGCTCTTCGACACCCAGGCGCAGTGGGGCGAGGCCACCGAGTCCAAGGAGACGCTCTTCCGTGAGTACGCCGAGGAACTGGGCCTCGACATGGCCGCGTTCACCAAGGCGCTGAACGACCCGAAGACCGCCGAGCGGGTCGAGGCCGACCAGCGTGACGGCCTCGGGCTCGGTGTCCAGGGCACCCCGACGTTCTTCGTCGACGGGCTCAGGATCGCCACCCCCGCCTCGTACGAGGAGTTCCGCCGACTCATCGAGGAGGGGCTGGCGCGCGGATGATACGGAGCCGGGCACGGTCCCGGGCCGTATAGGCACCGGGCGGCGGGGCACGAACCTACTATGTGATGCCGGGCGCGCGAAGGCGTCGGGATGCGGGGACGCGGGGATGCTGGAAGAGGGACGCGGAATGCGACGGCTCGGAGAGCTTGAGGCCGAGATCATGGACTGTCTGTGGAAATGGGACAGACCGGCGACGGTCCGCGAGGTCGTCGACGACATCAACCTCCGCCGCCCGGCCGCCTACACGACGGTCATGACCGTGGCCACGATCCTCTACGACAAGGGCTGGCTGACCCGGCGGAAGCGGGGGCAGGCGTGGCTCTACACCCCGGTGCGCAGCCGTGAGGCGTACTCGGCGGCCCTCATGGAGGACGCCCTGGGGGCGAGCCGGGACCGCTCGGCCGCCCTCGTCCACTTCGTGGAACGGATGACCGACGAGGAGGTCGCCGCGCTGCGCGAGGCGCTGCGGGCGACGGGCCGGGGCGGCGAGCTGTGAACGCGGCCCCCGCCTTCCTCGGCTACGCGGCCGCCGTCGCGGTGGTGGCCCCGCGCGTGCTGCTCCGCAGCGCCTGGCCCCAGCGGGCACCCCTGCTGGCGGTCGCCGTCTGGTTCGCCCTCGCGGCGTCCTTCTCGCTCTGCCTCTCCCTGGCCGCCCTGCACCTCGCCACCCCGGGGGCGCATCTGCACGGAGTCCTCTACTCCTGCGGGGCGGCCCTGGGGCTCGGCCCGTCCGCCGGGGGCGCGCTGTCCGCCCTGGGGCCGGCGGCGTTCGTCGTGCCGGCCGCCGCCCATCTGACCGCCTTCGCCCTGCACACCGTACGGGCGTACACGGCCCGGGCCCGGCACCGCGAGGTCCTGGACAAGGTGGGCCGCCCATCGGCGCGGCTGCGGGCCACCGTGGTGGAGCACGCGGAGCCCGCCGCCTACTGCCTCCCGGGCCGCCGGGCGAGGATCGTCGTCAGCAGCGGTGCCGTCGACGCCCTCACCCGTGACGAGCTCGGCGCCGTCGTCGAACACGAGCGGGCCCACATCGACGGCCGCCACCACCTGGTCCTCGCGGCGGCCCATGCCTTCGCCCGGGTCCTCCCGGGGGTGCCCCTGGCCCGGCATCTGCGGGAGCAGGTCCCCCTGTTGCTGGAGATGGCCGCCGACGACCGGGCCCTGCGCCGCTCCCCGCACCACGCGCTGGCCACGGCGATGTTCACCCTCGCCGCGGGCCGGGCACCGCGCGGGGCGCTCGCGGTCGGGGGCGAGAGCGTGGTGATCCGCCTGAAGCGGGTGCTGGTGCCGCAGCGCGGTGTACGTCCCGCCCTCCGCTGCACGGTCGGCACCGGCGCCCTCCTGGCCCCGCTGCTGCCCGTCCTGCTGACCTGTCACGCCGGACTCGGGTGACCGGCCGACAGGCTCAGATCCGTACGCCCCACATGAACGGCATCCCGCTGCGCGCCATCGACTCGTAGCGCACCTGGGCCCCCGGCTTCGGGGAGTGGAGGATCTGGCCGTTCCCGGCGTAGAAGCCGACATGGCTCAGGTCCGTACGCATGATGACGAGGTCGCCGACCCTGAGGTCGCTCAAGGAGTTGATCCGGGTCCCGAAGTTGGCCTGGGCCTGGGAGGTGCGGGGCAGGTCCACCCCGGCCTGTTTGAACGCCCAGGAGGTCAGCCCGGAGCAGTCGAACGACCCCGGTCCGGTGGCCCCCCACACGTACGGCATGCCGACCCTGGTCTTCGCCGCCTCGAAGGCCGAGCCGGTACGTCCCGGAGAACCGGCCTCGTTCCCGGAACCGGCCGTGTTGCCCGCGCTCGCCTGGTTGCCGGTGCCCGTCTTGTTCCCGGCGGCGGCCTGGTTGGCGAGCTGGACCCGCTCGCTCGCCCGGTTGGCCCGCTCCTCCTTGGCGGCGATCTCGGCCCGCTCCTTGGCCGTCAGCGTGTTGAGGAGGCGCTGTGCCTCCGCCAGCTTGCCCTGGATCTCGTTCTTCCGGTTGCCCAGTTCCTTGCGGGTGTCCTGCAGACCGGCGAGCTTCTCGGCGGCCTGGGTGCGCTGCTGCCGCAGGGCGCGCTGTTCCGAGAGGAACCGCTGGAGCGCCTCCGACTGCCGTGCGCCGACCCGGTCGAGCACCGACGCCTCGTCGAGGAAGGCGTCCGGGTCGGACGAGAGCAGCAGCTGGACCGAGGGGTCGAGGCCGCCGCTGCGGTACTGGGCGGTGGCCGCGGAACCGAGGCCGCGGCGCAGCTCGTTGAGGTCGTCCTGCTTACGGGCCACGGCCGCCTGGAGGTTGTCGGCCTCCTTCTGGAGCTTCTCGGCCTTCTCCTTCGCCCCGTTGTACTTCTCCGTCGCCTGGGTGGCGTCCTCGTAGAGGCGGTCGATCTGGGCCTGCACGCCCTTCTTGTTCGGATCCGGCAGGGGATCGGCCGACGCCGACTGGGCGGAGAGCGCGACGCTCACCGCGGCGGTCGCCGTGATCACGGAGACGTAACCGTGGCTGGGCTGCTTGGGACGACGATGGGACGCCACTGGGACGGGCTCCTTCTTTCCTCGGCCGCCGGCGGACGGCTGGGCCGTCCGTCAAGCCCCGCGGCGGTGCTGCGGATTCAGCGACGCCTCCACCGGCCCCCGGGGCGGGTGACCGGCCGTGCGGAGGCTGGGCCTCGCATACTAATCATCTTAGTGGCCTGCATCCAAGCGCCGACGGTCGCCTGCGTCCGAGCGCCGCCGACCGTGGCTCCGCTTCCGAGCTCCGAGCCCCGCCCCTGGCCCGCCCGAGCGCCGACCTGTCCGGGCAGCGGGAGTTCGGCCTCCGCATGGGAGGATGCTGCCGTGACCACACCGCCCTCCTCCCCCGTGGCCGACGACTCACCCGTGGCCGACGGCCCGCCCCGCGACCGGGGGCTGGGCCATCGTGCCGCAGCGGCCCTCGTGTTCGGCTCATCGGCCGCGGTCCTGGTGGTCGAGATCGTCGCCCTGCGGCTGCTGGCCCCGTATCTCGGCCTCACCCTCGAAACCAGCACCATGGTGATCGGCATCGCCCTCACCGCGATCGCGCTCGGCTCCTGGCTGGGCGGGCGCGCCGCCGACCAGGTCGACCCGCACCGGCTCATCGGCCCCGCGCTCGGGGTCTCCGGCGTGGTCGTCTCGTTCACCCCGCTGCTGCTCCGCACCACGGCGGAGTGGGCGGCGCCGCTGCTCCTGCTGGTCGCGGCGGGGACCCTCCTGGTGCCCGGCGCCCTGCTCTCGGCCATCACCCCGATCGTCACCAAGCTGCGGCTCACCAGCCTCGCCGAGACCGGGACGGTGGTGGGGCGGCTCTCCGGCGTGGGCACCTTCGGCGCCATCGTCGGCACGGTCCTCACCGGCTTCGTCCTGGTCTCGCGGCTGCCCGTCAGCTTCATCCTGACCGGCCTCGGCGGCCTGCTGGTGATCGCCTCCGCGCTGGTCCGGTGGCGGGCGCGCAACCGGCGCCGGGGATCGGCCGTGGCGCTGGCCACCGTCGTCGCGGGCTCCCTCGCCACCGGGTTCGCCCCCGGCGGCTGCGACGCGGAGACCCGGTACCACTGCGCCCGGATCGTCGAGGACCCCGACCGGGCCACCGGCCGCACCCTCGTCCTGGACGGGCTGCGCCACTCCTATGTAGACGTCGACGACCCGACGTATCTTCAGTTCGCCTACGTGCGCGCCATCGCGGCGGTGGCCGACACCGCGTTCCCCGAGGACCAGCCGATCGCCGCCCACCACATCGGGGGCGGCGGCCTCACCTTCCCCCGCTACCTCGCCACCGCCCGCCCCGGCACCCGCAGCCTCGTCTCCGAGATCGACGGCGGGGTCGTCCGCATCGACCGCGAACAGCTCGGCCTCGACGAGTCCACCGGCATCGACGTCCGCGTCGAGGACGGCAGGCTGGGCCTGAAGCGGCTGGACGCCGACAGCCGGGACCTGGTCGTCGGCGACGCCTTCGGCGGTGTCAGCGTGCCCTGGCACCTCACGACCACGGAGGCGCTGACCGACGTACGCCGGGTGCTCAAGGACGACGGCCTGTACGTCGCCAACCTCATCGACCACGGCGAACTGGCCTTCGCCCGCGCCGAAGTCGCCACCCTGACCGAGCTCTTCACGCATGTCGCCCTCATCGGCGCCCCCGTGGACATCGGCCTCGACCCCGCCGCCACCCCGGTGGGCGGCAACCTGCTGGTGGTCGCCTCCGACCGGCCGTTCGACACGCGCGCGATCCAGAAGGCTCTGGACGCCCGGGAGACCGGCTGGAGGATCGCCACCGGGGACACCGTCACCGCCTGGACCGGCGACGCCCCGGTCCTCACCGACGACTACGCGCCCGTCGACCAGCTCCTCCAGCCCCACCGCACCCGAACGGTACGGTGACCCCCGGGCCCGGAGCCCCTCACCCGTGCCAGGAGCGCCACAGCGCCGCGTACGCGCCGTCCGCCGCCACCAGTTCGTCATGGCTGCCCAGCTCGCTGATCCGGCCGTCCTCCACCACCGCGATGACGTCCGCGTCGTGCGCGGTGTGCAGCCGGTGCGCGATCGCCACCACCGTACGGCCCTCCAGCACCCGGGCCAGCGAACGCTCCAGGTGGCGGGCGGCCCGCGGGTCGAGCAGCGAGGTCGCCTCGTCCAGCACCAGCGTGTGCGGGTCGGCCAGGACGAGACGGGCCAGGGCGATCTGCTGCGCCTGCGCCGGGGTCAGCGCGAACCCGCCCGAACCGACCTCCGTGTCCAGCCCCTTCTCCAGGCCCTTCGCCCAGCCGTCCGCGTCCACCGCGGCCAGCGAGGCCCACAGCTCGGCGTCCTGGGCCCCGTCCCGGGCCAGCAGCAGGTTGTCCCGCAGCGAACCGACGAAGACATGGTGCTCCTGGTTGACCAGGGCCACATGTTCACGGACCCGCTCCGCCGTCATCCGCGACAGCTCGGCCCCGCCGAGCGTCACCTCTCCGGTGCGCGGTGCGTAGATACCGGCCAGCAGCCGGCCCAGCGTCGACTTGCCCGCGCCCGAAGGACCGACCAGGGCGAGCCGGGTGCCCGGAGCCACCTCCAGCGACACCTGGTGCAGGACGTCGACGCCCTCCCGGTACCCGAAGCGCACGTCGTCCGCCCGTACGTCCCGGCCGTCCGGCCCGACCGCCGTGTCACCGGCGTCCGGCTCGATCTCCCGTACGCCGACCAGCCGCGCCAACGACACCTGGGCGACCTGGAGTTCGTCGTACCAGCGCAGGATCATCCCGATCGGGTCGACCAGCATCTGGGCCAGCAGCGCGCCCGTGGTGAGCTGCCCGACCGTCAGCCAGCCCTCCATCACGAACCAGCCGCCGAGCAGCAGGACCGCGCCGAGGACGGTCACGTACGTGGCGTTGATGACCGGGAAGAGCACCGAACGCAGGAACAGCGTGTACCGCTCCCAGGCCGTCCACTCCGTGATCCGCCGGTCCGACAGCCCGACCCGGCGGGCGCCGAGCCGGTGCGCCTCCACGGTCCGCCCGGCGTCCACGGTCTCGGCGAGCATGGCGGCGACGGCCGCGTACCCCGCCGCCTCCGAGCGGTACGCGGAGGGCGCGCGCCGGAAGTACCAGCGGCAGCCCACGATCAGCACCGGCAGCGCCACCACCACGGCCAGCGCCAGCGGGGGCGCGGTCACGGTGAGCGCGCCGACCAGCAGCCCGGCCCACACGACGCCGATGGCCAGTTGCGGTACGGCCTCCCGCATCGCGTTGGCCAGCCGGTCGATGTCCGTGGTGATCCGGGAGAGCAGATCGCCCGTCCCGGCCCGCTCCAGGACCCCCGGCGGCAGCCCCACCGACCGTACGAGGAAGTCCTCGCGCAGATCGGCGAGCATCTCCTCGCCCAGCATCGCCCCGCGCAGCCGCATGGACCGGGTGAACACCGTCTGGATCACCAGCGCGAGGGCGAAGATCGCCGCCGTGCGCTCCAGATGCAGATCGGCGACCCCGTCGGAGAGGTCCTCGACCAGCCCGCCGAGCAGATACGGCCCGGCGATCGACGCGATGACCGCCACCGCGTTGGCACCGATCAGGAGGACGAAGGCCTTGCGGTGGCGCCGCAGCAGATCCCGTACATAACTCCGTACGGTCGTGGGGGTGCCCACGGGCAGGGTGGTGGCCGACTCCGGGGCGGCCGGGTCGTACGCCGGGGGTGCGACGCCGATCATGCCCTCTCCTCGATTTCCTGGGTGCTCGTGCGGGCGCTCTTCACGGCGCTCTTCATGGCGGGGACCGCGTCGATCCCCGTACGGGCGTTCGCCGCGGCTTCTTCGTCGGTCTCGCGGGTGACGACGGCCCGATAGCGCGGTTCGGTGCGCAGCAGTTCGCGGTGGGTGCCCGCGGCGACCACGCTGCCCTCGTGGACGAGGACGACCCGGTCGGCCACGTCCAGCAGCAGCGGCGAGGAGGCGAACGCGACCGTCGTACGGCCCCGGCGCAGCTCCGCGACCCCGGCGGCGACGCGCGCCTCGGTGTGCGAGTCGACGGCCGAGGTCGGCTCGTCGAGCACCAGCGCCTCCGGGTCGGTGATCAGCGAACGGGCCAGCGCGAGGCGCTGCCGCTGACCGCCGGAGAGGGACCGGCCCCGCTCGGTGATCCGGGTCCGCATCGGGTCCCGGTTCTCGTCGGGCGACGCCTGGGCCAGCGCGGCGAGCACATCGCCGCACTGCGCGGCCTCCAGCGCCTCCTCGGCGGTGACGAGCCCGGAGGACGGCACGTCCAGCAGCTCCTGGAGCGTGCCGGAGAGCAGGACCGGGTCCTTGTCCTGGACGAGGACGGCGGTGCGCGCGGTGTCCAGGGGGAGTTCGTCGAGCGGTACGGCACCGAGCAGGACCGAGGGGGCCTGCTTCTCCGTTCGGGCGGTGTCCTCGGTGTCGTCGGCCTCAGAGGCGGCGACACCATCGGTCTCCGAGTCGGTCTGGGCGTGGCCGCCGAGCCGTTCGGCCAGCCGTCCCGCCTCGTCCGGATCGCCGCAGACGACGGCGGTGAACTGCCCCTGAGGCGCCATCAGCCCGGTGGCGGGGTCGTAGAGATCGCCCGAGGGGACGCCGCCGCCCGCCTCGGTGGCCGTCCGGTCGCTGCGGCGCAGCGAGAGCACCCGTACGGCACGCTGTGCGGACGGCCGGGAGAAGGAGTAGGCCATGGCGATCTCCTCGAAGTGACGGAGAGGGAAGATCATCAGCGTGGCCGCGCTGTAGACCGTGACCAACTGGCCGACCTCGATGCGGCCGTCGCGTACGAGCGTCGCTCCGTACCAGATCAGGGAGATCAGCAGGATGCCCGGCAGCAGCACCTGGACCGCCGAGATCAGCGCCCACATCCGGGCCGAGCGGACGGCCGCCCGGCGGACCTCCTGGGAGGCCCGGCGGTAGCGGCCGAGGAACAGCTCCTCGCCGCCGATGCCGCGCAGCACCCGCAGCCCGGCCACGGTGTCCGAGGCCAGCTCGGTGGCCTTTCCGGCCTTCTCTCGCTGCTCGTCGGCGCGCCGGGTGGCGCGCGGGAGCAGCGGCAGCACCGCGAGGGCCAGGACGGGCATGGCGACGGCCACCAGGACGCCGAGGGCCGGGAGGTAGAGGACCAGCCCCACGCAGACCAGTACGAGGGCGGTGGCGGCGGCCGCGAAGCGGGAGAGCGCCTCCACGAACCAGCCGATCTTCTCCACGTCCCCCGTCGAGACGGCGACCACCTCACCGGCCGCGACCCGCCGGGTCAGGGCGGCGCCCAGCTCGGCGGTCTTGCGCGCCAGCAACTGCTGCACCCGGGCGGCGGCGGTGATCCAGTTGGTCACGGCGGTCCGGTGGAGCATGGTGTCGCCCACCGCGATCGTGATGCCCAGGAGCGCGACCAGGCCGCCGGCCAGCGCGAGGCGCGAGCCGGAGCGGTCCACGACGGCCTGGACGGCGATGCCGACGGTGACGGGGAACCCGGCGATGCTCACCTGGTGGAGCAGTCCCCAGCCGAGGGCCTTGAGCTGCCCGCCGAGCTGATTGCGCCCCAGCCAGTACAGGAAGCGTGGGCCCGACCGTACATCGGGGTCGCCGGGATCCGTATACGGAAGATCGCGAATCTGCATGACGTCCCAGGGCTAGAAGTGCTCGGGGTCCGTACGGACCCCGGAGACACGGGTGACCAAACCGTGCAAGGTTCGCTTCCCGTCCCCCTCCCGGGCAACCGGTTTTCGCGGCCGTCCCGCCGCCCCGCGGGGTCCCGGGCCGAGCCGCCCGGGACCCCATGGTGTCAGGTGGCGGGCTTCTCCGAGTCCATGCCGGACCTGGCCTCCTTCCACGCCCCCCGGGTGAAGTCCGGGATCGGCAGCGGGGCGCCCTTGGCCTTGATGGAGAGGTGGCTCAGCGGCACCGGAGCCGTCCAGACGGCCGCGTCGTACACATCGAAGTCCGGGACGAGCCCGAGCCGCATGCACTGCATCAGCCGGAACACCATGATGTAGTCCATCCCGCCATGGCCGCCCGGCGGATTGGCGTGTTCCTTCCACAGCCAGTGGTCCCACTCGGCGTACTTCTTGAAGTCGTCCCACCGGTGGTCCGTGTTCGTGGGCTCCAGATAGATCCGCTCCGGATAGTCCTCGAACACGCCCCGGGTACCGCCGAGGCTGTTGATCCGGGAGTACGGGTGCGGCGAGGACACATCGTGCTCCAGCCGGATCACCCGGCCCTTGGCGGTCCGCACGAGGCTGATCGTCCGGTCGGCGCCGATGTACGACTCCTTCCAGCTCGGGTCACCGGGTGGCATGTGCTCCTCGCGGTAGGCGGCGAGGCCGAGGGCGGGGGTGCCGACGCTGGTGATGGAGACGGCCCGGTCGCCCCGGTTGACGTCCATGTAGTTGGCGACCGGGCCGAACCCGTGGTTGGGGTAGAGGTCGCCGCGGAGCCGGGTGTGCCAGAGCCGCCGCCACGGGCCCTCGTAGTAGTCCGGGTCGAACATCAGCTGCCGCAGATCGTGGTTGTACGCCCCCGCGCCGTGCAGCAGGTCCCCGAAGAGGCCCGCGTGTGCCATCCGGAGCACCCGCATCTCGTTCTTGCCGTAACAACAGTTCTCCAGCTGCATGCAGTGGCGCCGGGTGCGCTCGGAGAGGTCGACGAGCTGCCAGAGCTCCTCCAGCCGCATCGCGACCGGACACTCCACGCCGACGTGCTTCCCGTTCAGCATCGCGGCCTTCGCCATCGGGAAGTGCGTCTCCCAGAGGGTGGCCACATAGACGAAGTCGATGTCGCCGCGTCGGCACAGGTTGACGTAGTCGTCCTCGCCCTTGGCGTAGACGGCGGGGGCGGGCTGCCCGGCGGCCGTCACCTTGGCCGCGGCCTTCACCGTCTTCTCCCGGACCGGGTCGCAGACCGCCACGACCCGGACGCCGGGGACCGCGAGGAAGAGGTCGATCATGCTGTCGCCCCGGTTGCCGAGACCTATGATCCCGACCCGTACGGTCGAGCGCCGCTCGAAGGGGACGCCCGTCATCGTGCGGCCCTGACGGGCGGGGGCTGCCGCTGCGGCCGCCACGGCTCGCACGGCTTCCGGGGCGGCGCTCCCGGCGGCCGACGCGGTGCCTCCCGTCAGGGAGCTCAGGCCGAGTCCGGCCCCGGCCACGCCCGCCGTGGTCCACAGCACCGAACGGCGGCTGGGGTCCTGCCGGTCGGCGTTGTCGCCGGTGTTCTGCGGGGGGAGGTCCTGCGGTGTCTGTCCGGGCCGGGCGTCGTCGTTCATCGAGCCTCCAGGTGGGGTGTGGGGGTTCTGGACGGTGCGCGAGCGGGTCCGGTCCCGTACCGGTGGGTGAGCGGGGCCGGGGGACCGGTCCTCGGTAAGGACCCTGGACGGTGAGGCTGATGGTGCGCAAGAGAGCCAATTGGACTCTCGTACTCAAACCATGGACTTTTCTTCAGGGCGCGCGAAGGCCCCGACTGGTCCAACCAGTCGGGGCCTCTGACCTGCGCTCGGCCGGGTCCTCCGGGCCTTCGGGTGCTCCGGGGTATCCGGTTCCTTCGGGTGCTCAGCGGCCCGGTGGCCGGGTGGCGCGCTCCAGCTCGATCAGGGCGGAGCGGTAGGGGTGCCCGGTGGCCCGCTCCATGCCGATCTCGCACATCCGGTTGGCCGACAGATAGGCTTCATACGTACGGGAGTTGACCTCGGCGGCCTCCTTCGCCGTGGCCGTATCGGTCAACTCCTTGTGCAGCATGCCCCGGTCGCCCGCGAACGCGCAGCACCCCGCCCCGTCCGGGACGGTGACCTCTTCGGCACAGGCCTCGGCCACAGCACGCAACTGCTCGACATCACCCAGGTGTTCCATTGAGCAGGTCGGGTGGACGACGGCCGATCCGGTCCGCTCGAACACCCTCAGCTCCGGCAGCAGTTCACCGGCCGCCCACATCAGCGAGTCCACGACGGTCAGCTCCCGGTGCAGCGCCCGGTTGTCCTCGGTGAGATACGGGACGACCTCCTCGGCGATCCCGAGCGTGCAGGAGGAGGCGTCCACGACCAGCGGCAGGGTCCCGCCCGCCGTCCAGCCCCAGGCCGCTTCCACGATGCGGTTCGCCATGACCCTGTTGCCGGTGTCGTACCCCTTGGAGTGCCAGATCGTCGCGCAGCACGTCCCCGTGACGTCCTCGGGGATCCACACCGGCTTTCCGGCCCGCGCGGAGACGGCCACCACGGCCTCGGCGAGGGAGGGAGCACAACGGCCATCAGCTTCCGTCCCGGGTCCGGCGAAGATGCGGTTCACACAGGCCGGGTAGTAGACCGCGCTCGCCCCCACCCGTGCGGTGCGGGGCAGCTCCCGGGCGGCGGAACCAGGCAACTGAGGCAGCCACTCCGGTACGAGATCGGGGCGTACGGCCCTGCGGGCGAGCCGCGTCACCGACTCCAGCAGCCGCTCGCCGCCCCGCTCTCCGATGGCGTGCCCCGCCGCCACGGCGAGCCGCGCCGAGGCCTCCACCACATGGAAGTTCTTCGCCGTGAGCGCGGCGATCCGCTCCTCGCGCGGGGTGTGCCTGCGGTGGCGGAAGCCCTTCATCATCGCCCCGGTGTCGATGCCGACCGGACAGGCGAGCTTGCAGGTGGAGTCCCCGGCGCAGGTGTCCACGGCGTCGTACCCGTAGGCGTCGAGCAGCCCGGCCTCCACCGGGGAGCCGTCCGCCTGGCGCATCATCTCGCGGCGCAGCACGATCCGTTGGCGCGGAGTGGTCGTCAGATCTTCGCTGGGGCAGGTGGGTTCGCAGAAACCGCACTCGATGCACGGGTCGGCGACCGCCTCCACCTTCGGAATGGTCTTCAGACCGCGCAGATGGGCGCGGGGATCACGGTCGAGGACGATGCGCGGCGCGAGGACCCCTTCGGGGTCGATGACCTGCTTGGTCCGCCACATCAGCTCCGTCGCCCGCTCGCCCCACTCGCGCTCCAGGAAGGGCGCGATATTGCGGCCGGTGGCGTGCTCCGCCTTGAGGGACCCGTCGAACCGGTCCACGACGAGCGCGCAGAACTCCTGCATGAACGCGTCGTACCGCTCGACGTCGTCCGGCCGTGCCGCGTCGAAGGCGAGCAGGAAGTGCAGATTGCCGTGGGCCGCGTGCCCGGCGACGGCGGCGTCGAAGCCATGCCGTGACTGGAGCTCCAGCAGGGCCTCGCAGGCGTCGGCCAGCCGGTCCGGCGGGACCGCGAAGTCCTCGGTGATCAGCGTCGTACCCGAGGGGCGGGAGCCGCCGACCGCCGTGACGAACGCCTTGCGCGCCTTCCAGTACCCGGCGATCGTCCCGGCGTCCCGGGTGAAGGCGTTGGTGACGGAGGCGGCCGGAACCACCAGGTCCAGCCCCCGCATCACGTCGGCGGCGGCCTCCTCGTACGCCTCCTGGCCCGCCTCGTCCGGGGCGCGGAACTCGACGAGCAGCGCGGCCGTTTCACGGGGCAGCGCCGCCCAGTCGGCCGGGACGCCCCGCACGCTGACCGAGGCGCGGAGGGTGTTGCCGTCCATCACCTCCACCGCGATGGCCCCCGCCTCGTTGAACCGGGGGACGGCGGCAGCGGCGGCAGTGAGGGAGGGGAAGAAGAGCAGGGCGCTGGTGACCCGCCGGTCCAGCGGCAGGGTGTCGAAGACGGTCTCGGAGATGAAGCCGAACGTGCCCTCGGAGCCGACCATGAGCCCGCGCAGGATCTGCACCGGGGTCGCCCCGTCGAGGAAGGCGTCCAGGCGGTAGCCGTTGGTGTTCTTGATGGCGTACTTGGTACGGATGCGGGCGGTCAGTTCCTCGTCCGCCTCGATCTCCGCCTTGAGCGCGAGCAGCCCCGCGCACAGCCTTGGCTCCGCGCGGGCCAGCTCCTCGTCGGCGGCCGGGTCGGCGGTGTCGACGACGGTGCCGCTCGGGAGGACGAAGGTGAGGGAGGCGAGAGTGCGGTAGGAGTTGCGGGTGGTGCCCGCCGTCATGCCGGAGGCGTTGTTGGCGACGACCCCGCCGACCGTGCAGGCGATGGCGCTCGCCGGGTCGGGGCCGAGCAGCCTGCCGTACCGGGCGAGGGTCGCGTTGGCCCGCATGACGGTGGTCCCCGGCCGGATCCGGGCCCGCGCGCCGTCGTCCAGCACCTCGACACCGGTCCAGTGACGGCGTACGTCGACGAGGATGTCCTCGCCCTGCGCCTGGCCGTTCAGGCTGGTGCCGGCGGCCCGGAAGACCACCTCGCGGCCCTTGCCGTGGGCGTAGGACAGGATCGCGGAGACGTCGTCGAGATCCTCGGGGACCAGCACGACCCGGGGGAGGAAGCGGTAGGGGCTGGCGTCGGAGGCGTACCGCACGAGGTCGGAGACCTTCCAGAGCACCTTGTCCGCGCCGAGCAGGGCGATCAGCTCGGAACGCAGGGGCTCCGGGGTGCCGCTCGCGCTCCGGTCGGTGACCCGGTCGATGGCGGGTGCGCGTGCCGTACGGGGGCGGAGGGCTTCCGGGTCGGGCTCCAGCAGCGGCATGTCGGCGTCCCCTTCGGCGGTCGTACGGTGCACGGCCCCCGGCCCGGGGCCGTGCGCACTCGGTCTCGGCAGCGCCGGTCTCAGCAGCGCCGGTCTCAGCAGCGGCGCTCTCAGCAGCGGCGCTCCGGCATTCCGTCGACCAGGGCGGAGAGCAGCCCGCCGAGCACCTCCCGCTGGTCGGCGGTCAGTGGGGCCAGGATCTCCTCTGCGGCCGCCCGGCGCGCGTTGCGCAGGGAGCGCAGTGTGGCGCGTCCCTCGTCGGTGATCTCGATGCGCACCACCCGGCGGCTGTCCGGGTCCGGGGCGCGCCGGACCCGTCCGCTCGCCTCCAGGGCGTCGACCAGTGTCGTCACGGCGCGCGGGACGACATCCAGGCGCTGGGCGAGATCGGCCATCCGGGGGGCCGCGTCGTAACTCGCGACCGTCCGCAGCAGCCGGAACTGGGCCGGGGTGATGCCGATCGGCTCCAGCTGGCGGCTCTGGATGCGGTGCAGCCGGCGCGTCAGCCGCAGCAACTGCTCGGCGAGCATGCCGTCGGGGTCGCGGTCACGATCGTGGGACCGGCCGACGGCGTCCGCCGCATCCGCGGCATCGGCGTCGGGGGAATCTGGTGCGTCCATGCGGGAACAATATCAGGACCCCGTTCATTGTGAGTATAGGTAACAGTGAGCTAGGCTCTGAATGGTCGGACCCGTCCGACTGTTCCGCACGCCCCACGAAGGAGCCCATGAAACCCGACGAAGTCACCTGGACGCCCCCGCCCGACGCGGCCTCCGACCGGCCGTCCGGCGAGGTGCGCCGGATCCTCCGCCTCTTCCGTCCCTACCGTGGCCGGCTCGCCGTGGTCGGGCTGCTGGTCGGCGCCTCCTCCCTGGTGTCGGTCGCCTCCCCGTTCCTGCTGCGCGAGATCCTGGACACCGCCATCCCTCAGGGCCGCACGGGGCTGCTGACGCTGCTCGCGCTCGGCATGATCCTCACGGCCGTGATGAACAGCGTCTTCGGCGTCCTGCAGACGCTGATCTCGACGACGGTCGGCCAGCGCGTCATGCACGATCTGCGCACCGCCGTGTACACCCAGCTCCAGCGGATGCCGCTCGCCTTCTTCACCCGCACCCGCACGGGCGAGGTGCAGTCCCGTATCGCCAACGACATCGGCGGTATGCAGGCGACGGTCACCTCCACGGCGACCTCGCTCGTCTCCAACCTCACCGCCGTCATCGCGACCGTCGTCGCCATGCTCGCGCTCGACTGGCGGCTCACCGTCGTGTCGCTGCTCCTGCTGCCGGTCTTCGTCGCGATCAGCCGCCGCGTCGGCCGGGAGCGGAAGAGGATCACCACCCAGCGGCAGAAGCAGATGGCCGCCATGGCCGCCACGGTGACCGAGTCCCTCTCGGTCAGCGGCATCCTCCTCGGCCGCACGATGGGCCGCTCCGACTCCCTCACCAAGGGGTTCGCCGAGGAGTCCGAGCGCCTGGTCGACCTGGAAGTGCGCTCCAGCATGGCGGGCCGCTGGCGGATGTCCATCATCGGCATCGTCATGGCCGCCATGCCCGCCGTCATCTACTGGTTCGCGGGCCTCACCGCCCAGCCGGGCTCCACCGCCGTCTCCATCGGCACGCTGGTCGCCTTCGTCACCCTCCAGCAGGGGCTGTTCCGCCCGGCGGTGAGCCTGCTCTCGACCGGTGTCCAGATGCAGACCTCCCTGGCCCTCTTCCAGCGGATCTTCGAGTACCTGGACCTCACGGTGGACATCACCGAACCGGAGAAGCCCGTCCGGCTCGAGAGGATCCGCGGCGAGATCGCCTTCGAGAGCGTCGACTTCAGCTACAACGGCCGGGACGGCAAGGGCGCCCCCACGCTCAGCGCCATCGACGTGACCGTCCCCGCGGGCCACAGCCTGGCGGTGGTCGGCCCGACCGGCTCCGGCAAGTCCACGCTCAGCTATCTCGTGCCCCGCCTCTACGACGTCACCGGCGGCCGGGTCACGCTCGACGGGGTCGACGTCCGCGACCTGGACTTCGACACACTGGCCCGAGCGGTCGGTGTGGTCTCCCAGGAGACCTACCTCTTCCACGCCTCCGTCGCCGACAACCTCCGCTTCGCCAAGCCGGAGGCCACGGACGCGGAGATCGAGGCCGCGGCCCGGGCCGCGCAGATCCACGACCACATCGCCTCCCTGCCCGACGGCTACGACACCCTCGTCGGCGAGCGCGGCTACCGCTTCTCGGGCGGCGAGAAGCAGCGCCTCGCCATCGCCCGCACCATCCTCCGCGACCCGCCGGTACTGATCCTCGACGAGGCGACCAGTGCGCTCGACACCCGTACGGAACACGCCGTGCAGGAGGCGATCGACGCGCTCTCCGAGGGCCGCACCACCCTCACCATCGCGCACCGCCTCTCCACCGTCCGCGACGCGGACCAGATCGTCGTCCTGGACGGCGGCCGCATAGCCGAGCGCGGCACACACGAGGAGCTGCTCGACCGGGACGGCCGGTATGCCGCCCTGATCCGCCGCGACTCCCACCAGTCCCCGGTCCCGGCCCCCTGACCGCTCTCCTTTCCCCGCGCCCCGCGCACCCCATGCACCCCGCGCACCCCACGCAGCGGCGCCGCCGCTCCCGTGGGACGGGGAGCGACGGCGCCGGGCGGAGCGATGGTCAGACGAGCCAACCCACGAAGTGGACGATGCCGGCCAGCAGGTTGGTCAGGAAGTTCATCCGGTGGTTCTCCTTGTGCGTGGTGCATGTGTGGGACTGCGCGGTAGCGGTCTGCAGCCCGTTGACTGCGCTCTGCAATCATCACGCCCACCGGAGGAGATCAGCAACGAATCCTCGTACGATCACGCGTTCCAGCGAACATCCGCTCCCTTGTTCGTGTGTTCTGGTCGAGCCGTACGGCGTTCGTGTCGCCGGAGCCGACGCCGCAGCCGGGCTACCGGCCGGCGGCCGTGGACCGGGTTAACGTGCCCGCATGGTGAACGAGTCCCCGGACGCCCGTCCCCGTCGCAGACTCCGCCCGACCCGCCGCGGAAAGATCGTCCTGATCGTCGCGGGGCTGCTCGTCGTGTCGGCCGCCGTGCTGATCCCGCTCGCCCTGCTCGGCTCGGACGAGGAGAAGAAGAAGCAGGAGCGCCCGCAGAGCACCCTGGTGATCCCGGAGGGCTGGCGCGCCTCGCAGGTGTACGAAGCCGTCGACCGGGCGCTCGACCTGAAGCCCGGCACCACGCGGAAGACCGTGGCGACGGTGGACCTGGAGTTGCCCGACCAGGCCGAGGGCAACCCCGAGGGGTACCTCTTCCCGGCCACGTATCCGGTCGACTCCACGACCACGCCCACGAGCCTGCTGCGCTACATGGCGGACACCGCGCACAAGCGCTTCGGGGCGGACCACATTACCGCCGGGGCGCAGCGCAACAACGTCACCGTCTACGAGACGGCCACCATCGCCAGCATCGTCCAGGCCGAGGCCGACACCGCATCCGACATGGGCAAGGTCGCCCGGGTCGTCTACAACCGGCTGCTCCAGGACATGCCGTTGCAGATGGACTCCACCATCAACTACGCCCTCAAGCGCTCCACGCTGGACACCACCACCGCCGACACCCGGCTGGACAGCCCGTACAACAGCTACGTACGCAAGGGGCTGCCGCCGACCCCCATCGGCAACCCGGGGGAGGAGGCCCTGCGCGCCGCCATCACCCCCACGCCCGGCCCCTGGCTCTACTTCGTCACGGTCGCCCCCGGGGACACCCGGTTCACCGACAGCTACGACGAACAGCAGAAGAACGTCGAGGAGTTCAACCGCAACCGCCGCGCCGCCACGGGCTGACGGCACCGGTCGTCAGAGAGCGTCACCGATTGTCAAAGAGCGGCCCCGGCCTTCTCCTCCACCCTCCGCGGACCACCGGACCCCTCCAGCAGCCGCATCACCGACCGCACAGCGGCACGCCCCGCCCGGTTGGCGCCGATGGTGCTGGCGGACGGCCCGTACCCGACGAGATGGACGCGTCCGTCCCGTACGGCACGGGTGTTCTCCGCCCGGATGCCGCCGCCCGGCTCGCGCAGCTTGAGCGGGGCCAGATGGTCCACCGCGGGCCGGAAGCCGGTCGCCCACAGGATCACGTCCGCCTCGACGCTCCGGCCGTCGTCCCAGGCCACCCCGGTCGGCGTGATCCGGTCGAACATCGGCAGCCGGTCGAGCACCCCCTGCTCACGGGCGCGCCGCACGGCCTCGGTGACCGGCAGTCCGGTCACACTGACCACGCTCTGCGGCGGGAGCCCGTTGCGGACCCGCTCCTCCACCATCGCCACGGCGGCCCGCCCCCACTCCTCGGTGAACGGCTCGTCGCGGAAGACCGGTTCCCGCCGGGTCACCCAGAAGGTCCCGGCGGCGTACTCGGCGATCTCCATCAGATGCTGTGTACCGGAGGCGCCGCCCCCGACCACGATGACGCGCTGCCCCGCGAACTCCTCCGGCCCCGGGTAGTTCGCCGTGTGCAGCTGCCGCCCCCGGAACGTCTCCTGCCCCGGGTAGCGCGGCCAGAACGGCCGGTCCCAGGTGCCGGTCGCGTTGATCAGCGCGCGCGGGGCGTACGACCCCTCGGACGTCTCCACCAGCAGCCGCCCGCCGCTCCCCTCGCGTACGGCGCTCACCTCGACGGGCCGGTGCACACGCAGGTCGAAGCGGTCCTCGTACGCCGTGAAGTACGCGCCGATCACCTCGGACGAGGGCCGGGCGGGGTCCGCGCCGGTCAGCTCCATGCCCGGCAGCGCGTGCATCCCGTGGACCTTGCCGTACGTCAGTGAGGGCCAGCGGAACTGCCACGCCCCGCCCGGCCGGGGCGCATGGTCCAGCACCACGAAATCGCGGTCCGGCTCCAGACCGACGCGGCGCAGATGGTGGGCGGCCGAGAGCCCCGCCTGCCCGGCGCCGATCACGACCACATCCAGCTCGCGCACCCCAGTAATGTTCACGTTTCTACTAACTAGCGGGGCGCCCGGGATCTTCCCGGGCGCCCCCCACTTATCACCGCAGGGCGCAGCGCCCCCCCCCGCCCAGCCACCGCGCACCACCCCGAGCCGAGGCCGGAGCCGCCCGGGTCACAGCGCCCGGCGCCCCCAGCCACCG
>NZ_JBHYVE010000012.1:0-55775 GCF_042750035.1 Streptomyces sp. NPDC059452 | reverse complement strand
GGGGGCCGGCTCCCGGCCCCGCGCGCCCCCCCATAACAACACCAACACCCCACACCCAAACATTATTTGATTCACTTTTTTTATTAGCGGGGGGCGCGCCGGGCCCGCCCCCGCCCCCCCCGCTCTTCTCACCGCAGGGCTCAGCGCCCGCCCGCGACCAGCAACGGCGCTCCACCCGGAGCCGAGGCCGAAGCCGCCCGGGTCTCAGCGCCCGGCGCCCCCAGCAACGGAGACGCGGGCACGGTCGAGAGCAGCCCGCGCCGGGCCAGCTCGGGCGTCACCCCCTCACCGAACCAGTAGGCCTCCTCCAGATGCGGATAGCCCGAGAGCACGAAGTGCTCCACCCCCAGCGCGTGGTACTCCTCGATCCGGTCCGCGACCTCCGCATGGCTGCCCACCAGCGCCGTCCCGGCCCCGCCGCGCACCAGGCCGACGCCCGCCCAGAGGTTCGGCGCGATCTCCAGCCTGTCCCGAGAACCGCCGTGCAGCGCCAGCATCCGCTGCTGTCCCACCGACTCGCTCCGCCCCAGCGCCTGCTGCGCCGCCGCGATCGTGTCCGCGTCCAGGTCGCCCAGCAGCCGGTCGGCGGTGGCCCACGCCTCGGCCGACGAGTCCCGCGAAATGGTGTGCAGCCGGATGCCGAACCGGACCGTGCGCCCCTGCTCCTCGGCCAGGCCGCGGATCCAGTCGATCTTCTCCTTGACCGCCACCGGGGGCTCTCCCCAGGTCAGGTAGACATCGGCATGCGCGGCGGCCACCGGACCGGCGGCCGCTGACGACCCGCCGAAGAAGATCTCCGGCAGCGGGTCCGGCGGCAGCGCGGTCAGCCCGCCCTCCACCTGGTAGTGCTCGCCGTCGAAGTCGTACGGCTGCCCGCTCCAGGCGCCCCGTACCACCGACAGGAACTCCGCCGTCCGCGCATAGCGCCGGTCGTGGTCCAAGTGGTCCCCGAACCGCCGCTGTTCGGTCGAGTCACCTCCGGTCACCACGTTGAGCAGCAGCCGCCCCCGGGTGATCCGCTGGTAGGTGGCGGCCATCTGGGCGGCGAGCACGGGCGAGATGACCCCCGGCCGGAACGCCACGAGGAACTTCAGCCGCTCGGTGTGCTGGGCGAGCGCCACCGTGGTCAGCCAGGCGTCCTCGCACCAGGTCCCGGTCGGCGTCAACACGGCCTCGAATCCGAGCTGTTCGGCCGCCTTGGCGATCTGCGCAAGATACTCGATGTCCGGGGCGCGCACCCCGCTCACCGGGGTGATCCGGTCGCGCCTGATCCCGCCGTCCGTGTACGCGTGCCGGTCCACGAGCGTCCGGCCGTCACCTCCGGTGGGGAGGAACCAGTGCAGATGTACGTTCACGACGAGGCCTTTCCGTACGAGCGGGGTGCGGTGGAGGAGGCGGGGAGATCCCGGTTGAAGCGGGTGTCGACGTAGTCCTTGAAGTCGAATTTCCTGGGTATCAGATTGAGTTCGGCAAAGGTGTCGGCGATCTCCTGCTCGGAGGCGATGGCGGCTTCGTCGAGCGCCACGGGGACGCGGGTGCCGTAGGTGAGCTTCACGGCGTCCAGCGCCACCTCGTAGGGGAGCCCGGTCTCCTTCGCCCACACCTTCGCCCACTCCTCCGGGTGCTTGAAGACCCAGTTCTGCGCACGCTCCAGCCGGACGAGCAGATCACCGAGGGCCTTCGACTTCTGCTTGTCCTTGAGCGAGGCGGGCGAAGCCACCTGGAAACCGAGGCCGTTGACGACACCCTCGCCGGTCGTCAGCACACGGGCGTTCCCCGCCCGCAGGATCTGCGAGGTGTACGGGTCCCAGATCGCCCACGCGTCGACCTTGCCCCGGCTGAACGCGGCGAGCGCGTCGGCCGGTTGCAGATAGTTGAGCTTCACGTCCGTGACGGAGAGACCGGCCTTCCTGAGCGAGGCGACCAGCTGGAAGTGGGCCGAACTGCCCTGCGCCACAGCGACGGACTTCCCCTTGAGCTGCTCGGGCTTCTTGAGCGGCGAGTCCTTCGGGACGACGATGGCCTCTCCGGCCGACGAGCCGTGGCTGGCGCCCACGACGACGATGTTCGAGTCCGCCCCGGCGGCGAAGACGGGCGGGGTGTTGCCCACACCCCCGATGTCCACGGCCCCCGCGCTCACGGCCTCCAGCAGGGGTGGGCCGGAGGTGAAGGTGGACCATTTGATGCGGTAGCCGAGGTCGTCGAGCTCTCCGGAGGCCCGCAGGATGGCCTCGTAACCCCCTTTCTGGTCAGCGACGTTGAGCGTCACGCTGCCCTTGCCGTCGGTGCTGCCCCCCGACCCCGTGGACGACGGGCCGCCACCACCGCAGGCGGCGAGGAGCAGGGCGAGTGGAAGCAGCAGGGCGGGCAGGGTACGGCGTTTCATGGTGGTTCTCCGTGAGTGCTGGGAAAAGGGGTGGGGGTCATGCATCCAAGTGGGCGGCGGCGACCGCTTCCTCCTGCTCGCCGGCCCCGGCTTCGGCCCCGCCGTCCTCGACGCCCAGCTCGCTCAGCAGCCGCGAGCGCAGGTCGGCGAAGCCGGGGGCGCCGACACCGCGCGGGCGGTCCAGGCCGACGGGCGTGTCGTACGCGATACCGCCGTCCCGCATCACCAGCACCCGGTCCGCCAGCAACAGGGCCTCGTCCACGTCATGGGTGACCAGCAGGACCGCGCAGCCGCGCCGCTGCCAGAGCTCCGCCACGAGCTGCTGCGCCTTGATCCGGGTCAGGGCGTCCAGTGCGCCGAACGGCTCGTCGAGCAGGAGCAGATCGGGCTCCCGCACCAACGCACGGGCCAGCGAAGCGCGTTGGGCCTCGCCGCCGGAGAGCGTCTTGGGCCAGGCGCCCGCCCGGTCGGTCAGCCCGACCTCCGACAACGCCTTCTCGGCCAGGGCCCGTTCGGGTTTCCCGGGCAGCCCCAGCAGGACGTTGCGCCAGACCCGCTTCCAGGGCATCAGGCGCGGAGCCTGGAAGGCGACGGCGCGACGCCGGGGCACCAGCACGGTCCCCGCTATCTCCCGGTCGAGCCCGGCCAGCACCCGCAGCAGGGTCGACTTCCCGCACCCGCTCCGCCCCAGCAGTGCGGTGAACTCCCCTGCTTTCAAAGTGAGATCGAGATCATCGATGACGGCACGCCCGTCGAAGGCCCGGGTGAGCCCTTCGACCCGTACGGCGGCTTCGGGCTCCCCGGCGGGGGAGGGGGCCGGGGCGGTCACTGACCGGTGAAGGTCGGTCGCCATTGCAGCAGCAGCCTTTCGAGGGTCCGGACGATGACGTCGGCGGTGAGGCCGAGGAAGGCGTACACGACGAGGCAGACCACGATCACATCGGTCCGGAAGAACTCCCGGGCCTGGTTCATCAGGAACCCGATCCCGGCATCGGCGTTGATGGACTCACCGAAGACGAGCGCGAGCCAGGCGGTGGCCAGCGAGTAGCGCAGCCCGGTCATCGCCCCGGGCAACGCCCCCGGCAGCACCACATGACGTACGAGCCCCCACCGGCTGAGCCCCAACGACTCACCCGCCTCGATGAGTTGGGCATCGACACCGCGAATCCCGGCATACACATTCAGATACAGATGAAAGGCGACCCCGAGCGCGATGAGCGCCACCTTGGGCGCCTCGCCGATCCCGAGCCAGATGATGAAGAGCGGGATCAGCCCCACCCACGGGACGGTCCGCAGCATCTGTACGGTCGCGTCGACCAGGTCCTCACCGAGCCGCGAGAGCCCCGAGACCAGCGCGAGCGCGGTCCCGACGACCCCGCCGAGCACCAGCCCCACGGCCACCCGCTGAAGCGACACGCCCATGGCGGCCGGAAGGGTCCCGTCGGCGATCAGATCGGCCCCGGCCCGGGCGATGGTCCCCGGCGAGGCGAGCACATCCGGGTGCAGGACCCCCGTGGCGCTGAACACCTGCCAGAGCGCGAGCAGCAGCAACGGCCCCACGGTGCGCCGCAGCCACCGCGGTACGGACCGCAGCCGCGACCGGCGTACGGAGGCGGGGACGATCGGCTCCAGATCGGGTGGCGTACGACCGGCCGGGGCCTTCTCCGGGGCCGCGGACAGATCGGGCGGTGCATGGCTGATGGTCACAGGGGCTCCATGGGGCGTACGGAGACGGCGACGGCGACGGCAGGGAACGACGACACACCCCGGTACGCCGTAGGACCGGGGCGTACCGGGCGTCCCGGGCGATCCGGAGAAGTCGGAAGACCGACAGATCACAGACAACGGGCAACGGGCCCGGCTGCCGACAGGATGAAGCGGTACCCAGAAGCGGGTGCGCGACGGAAGGCGCAGCCGAAAGGATGAACCGGGCGGAAGGCCGGTTCAGTTGATGCGCGAAAGGCGCTGAGGAAACGTCAGCAGCCGCGACAACACGCGGCGGATGCCACCCGCAGCAGGTCGATGTGACCGCGCGAGGTGAGCAGAGCTGATCGGAACATGGCGCCGAACGTAGTCATCCGTTCAGGAGACGGTCAATGGTGTCTCGGAGCGTGGACGTGTCATCTCGCCCGCTGGAAGAGAAGATGGAGGCATGTCCGATTCCTTCACCACCACTGTCCTGAACATCACCACGGGTACGGCCGAGAGCGTCACGGACCTGACGCGGGACTGCGAGGACTTCCTCACCCGGGCGGCCCCCGGCCGAGACGGCCTCCTCAACATCTTCGTACCCCACGCCACAGCAGGCATCGCCGTCCTGGAGACGGGCGCGGGCAGCGACGACGACCTCCTGGCCGCCCTCCACCACCTGCTCCCGGCGGACGACCGCTGGCAACACCGCCACGGCAGCCCGGGCCACGGCCGCGACCACGTACTCCCCGCCCTCGTCCCACCCCATGCCACCCTGCCGGTGATCGGGGGAGCACTGGAGCTGGGGACCTGGCAGTCGGTGTGCCTGGTGGACACGAATCGGGACAATCCGGAGCGTCAGGTGCGGCTGAGCTTCCTCGGTTAGCGGGTCGCTCGGGCGGCACCGCAGAGGGGATGTATTGCCGCGCCGACTGAGCGGTCAGCGCTGCCGCCCGCAGGCCGCAGCAGCCACTGAACTCCGCATCGAGCGCGGGGAACCGACGACAGCAGCCGCAGACCGGTGCACAGCCGATGAGCCGGTCCACGGGGGAGTGGACACCCTGGCGCGGGTCGGGTCACGCAAGGCCCGGCTCTTCCAGTGCCACGACGACCATCACCGGAAGATCGGCGTCCTGCTGGATCACACCGGCGGTCAGGATCCGGCCGTCCAGGGTCCACTTCTTCACCCGGATGAACTCGTCCTCGTCAGCCGCGGTCTGCTCGGCCGCTACCAGGTGGCCGGCGAGAGGGGATCCCTCGATCTCGGGCAGAAAGTCGGCCAGCGCCTGCTCCCCCTGCTCGTAGGCGGCTTCCACGTCGTCGAAGTAGCCCGACGCGTCGACGTCGCGGATCCAGACGGCGAACGAGACGCTGACCGCCCCGTCGCCGGACTTCCGGATCCAGCCTCCGACGCCGTTCTTTGCCCACGACGTCTCCACGCCGCCACGCGGCTTGCCCCCGGGCGTCCACCCCTGAGCCGAGAACCGCGCCGCCGTCCCCTCGGTGGTCAGCGGGACGAGGCCCCGGAGCTCTTCCAGCATGGCGATCACCGCTGCCATGAACCTGTTCCACTCACCGGAAGCGAGTCGGCCGACGGCGACGTACGCGCAGGACCACTGTCGTGCGACAGAGCGGTCAGGATCATCGCCGGTGGACCCCGCCGGGTGTCCCCCTCCGTCGCTGCCGCGTCTCACAGACCTCAAGCCTCATGGTCATCCCTGTCGGGAAGTCGCAGACCGAGGCCAGGAAGGCCGGCGAGACCACGTAGGGGTTGTCCTGGTCGCCGATCACCTCGACGAGAACCGCATCGCCGACGTCCTTTGGTAGCCGCCGAGATTCCCCACCCTGGTCTCCTCAAGGTCGATGGTCCGGTGAAAGTACCATCACAGGGGCAATCCGACTTCCGTCTGATTCTGCTCCGCCACCGGCGCTCCCCGCGCTACGGTCTGCCTGAGATCGTCATGAAAGCAGGGGGACATGGGCGGTACGGCGTACGAGGACGGCCCGGGCGGTACGTGGGCGCGCGAGCTGTGGGACTACGCGCAGACCGTGCTCAAGGAGTGGCAGTCCACGCAGGTCTGGCAACCCGCCCAGCAGTTGCGCGCCGCCTCGCACGGCAATGCTCGCGACTACGCCGGCCGCTTCCTCCTGGAACTGCTCCAGAACGGCCACGACGCCCACAGCAGGGACCGGAACGACGGAAGCGTCCACATCCTGCTCGACGAGGACGAAGGCACGAACGGCACGCTCTATGTGGCCAACGGTGGCACGCCCTTCACCTGGGCCAGAATCGAGGCCGTGTGCAAGCTCGCCCGGAGCGAGAAGACCGTGGGCGAGGGCATCGGGAACAAGGGAGTCGGCTTCCGCAGCATCCTGGAAGTCACGGACGCCCCGGAGGTCTACAGCGCCGGTACGGCCGGAGAGGGCCCGGCTGTGCTGGGCGGGTACTGCTTCCGGTTCGCGGTACGGGACGACCTGCGGGTGTTGCTCGGTGACGAGGACCTCGTACGCAGGGCCGTGGCGGAACTCCCGCCCTTCCAGGTCCCCTTCCCCCTTTCGGACGTGCCCTCGACATGCAAGGAGCTGGCCGCCGACGGACATGTGACGGTCATCAGGATCCCGCTGCGCAACGAGGCATCCCGTCGCGCGGCCGTCCGCCGCCTCGACGAGCTCGGGGCCGCGAAGGCCCCCGTGATGCTGTTCCTGGACCGGCTCGACCGACTGGTCATCGAACGACGAGGCGGCGAAAGCCCCAGGCGTACGGAACTCACCCGGCGAGAAGCCCCCGTGGGTCCCCCCGAGGTTCGCCCCCAGGGAGAAGGCGCGAAGGCCGGTGCGGCGCGAACTGTCCCGGCCGTCTCCCTTGCCCGTGTCGAACTCGGTCCCCTGGGCGCCTACCTCGTGGCCCGGGGCCGTGTCCCCGTCGAGCGCCTGCGCAGCACGATCGAGGCGGCGACCGAGCTCGGGCAGCTGGACGATTCGTGGGATGACTGGAAGGAACCGGCGGTGGTCGAGGTGGCGCTGTCCCTCGATGGCACCGAGCCCCTGCGCGGTGGCAGGCTCTACACCTTCCTCCCGCTGGGCGAGGACGCCGCCGCACCCCTGCGCGGGCACCTCAACGCCCCGTTCTTCACGAAGGTGGATCGTACGGCCCTCGACCGTGAGCATCCACTGAACAGCATGCTCTTCGCGGCAGCCGCCGAGACCTCCCTGGTGGCAGCCGGCGCCCTGCGGGAGCGGGCCCGGCCCTCCGACCGCAGACTGGCGGTCGACCTCGTGACCTGGGAGCACGAGACCCGCTCCCACAACCTGCTGCTCGAAGCGGCGCGCCGGGTGCACGGCGCGGAGTTCCCGGATGTTCCCGTCGTGCCGCTGCTGAACCGGGAGGACCCGCACGGTTCCTGGGGCACACCCCGCGATGCCGTGCTCTGGCCCGAGCTTGAGCTGTCGGTCCTCACGGCCGGGGCGGCCGAGGCGGTGGGCATCGCCGTGGCCGATCCGGCCGTCGGAGCGAAACCCCTGAAGCGTCTCGCGAGGTTGTGCGAGGCCCTCAAGTGTCCTCTGGAGCCCTCCGCTCAGCAGCGGGCGGACCACACCGAGTTGATGGTGGCGACTCTGCCGCTACCCGCACCCGGCGCTCCCGTCGACGACTGGAACGGCGTCTACGCCGATCTCGCCCTGCTGTTCAAGGACGAGGGCAGCGTCCTGCAGGGCAGGAAGCTGCTGCTGGCGGACGACGGCACGCTCCGCCGTGCCAACGGCAGCCCTGCCTCGGGCGGGAGGGACGGCTCGCGGCGCCCGGCCGCCCGGCGGGAGGCCTTCTTCCAGCCGGCTCGCGGCGAGACGGGCGGCGACGAGGGCCTGGCCGTGCCGGATGCCCTGAAGAAGCGCATGTTCTACCTGCACGCCGGGCTGAACTGGGTGGAGGAGGAAGGCCACGTACGGCGCCAGGAAGCCCGGCTGTTCCTGGAACGCTTCAGGCTTGTCCGGCGTTTCGACGCCACCGGCCTGCTCGACCATGTCCGGCGCGCCCTCACCGAGAGCAACGCGGTGCGGCTGCGCGAGCAGGCGCTCCGCTTCGTGTTCCGCCTCTACCGGTCGAGACAGTCCGCGCACTCCCTGCAACTGCGAGCGCTCGGGCTGTACGTTCCCTCCGCCGAGGGCCCCACCATCAAAGCGGCCGACGCCGCTTTCGGGGCCGGATGGACCGGAACCCACGGTGACGAGCTCGCCTCCGTCGTCGCCGAGGGGCGGGACTTCTCGGCCGATCTCCGCCTCATGTCCCAGCGGCTCGTGGCGCGCCCCGAAGACTTCCTCAGGCGGGGCGAGACCAGGGAGGAGTGGCAGGAATTCCTCAGCGATCTCGGCGTCACCGACGGGCTGCTCCCCGTCGCGTCACCCGGTGCGGTGGCGGAAGCCGACGGTGGTGCGCTCACCACGAGCAACCTGATCAGCATGGCGAAGCTGTCCGACGAGCTCGCCGATCAGTGGCGGCCGTTCATCGACCGCACCTGGAGCGGTGCCGCCCACCCGTACACCCCCTATGTCGGAACGCCCGCGTTCCGGCTGCCGGGCCAGGACATCGCCGGGCGGCTGAGCGAACCGGGCCGGATCGCCTACGCGCGACTTGTTCTGCACGGCCTGGCCCGGTGGAGCGGCACCCACCTCACCAGCGTCTGGAACCGGGACCGGACGGGCAATCAGGATCTGCAGCACGTCCCGACCCCGCTGTCCGCCTTCGTCCGTGGGCAGCCCTGGATCCCGGTGCGGGGCCGTGGCGGCGCCGTCCGCTTCGTCCGGCCCGCCGAAACATGGCATACCCCCACGACCCTTGAGCAGGAACCGGCCTTCGCCCCGACCGTTCTGCGTCAGCTCCGCCCCCTGCTGGAGGACGATCAGGTCCTGCGGAGGCTGCGCGACTCCGGGTTGCCCACCTGGGGTGACCCCAGAGACAGCGCCCGGCTCATCGCCGCCCTGGGTGAGCTGGTGACATCGGACGCTGTGGACGACGGCGACCGGCCCGCCCTTCAGCGGGCGAACGAGCGCGCCTGGCAGAATCTGGCCGCGAGGGCGGACTCGATCGAGCCGCTCATCGGCAAGGCCCTGCTGGCCGAGCAGGGCCAGCGGCTCATCGCGATCGACTTCGCCGCGCTCATCGAGGGCTCCGTGCGGCTGTACGTCACCGGGGGACGGGACAACCTCAAGGCCCGCCTGGCCAGGGAACTCAAGCTGCCGCTGCTCGTGGTGCCGGGCGCGGCGGCTGACACGGCCCGCATCCTCCGGCGCCGCTGCCCGGACGCGATACGGTACGCGGACGACGCCGACCTGTCGGTCGAGGTCGGCGGTCCCGCCGGCACCACCGTCGTCGGAGCCTCCGGCTCCACCGAAGGGCTCGGAACGCCGCTCGTCGACGAACTGCCGTGGCTTCCTCTCGCTGTCGGCGTCCTGGCCGACCATCCGTCCGGGGGCGGCCGCCCGACCGACGCGGAGTTCACCGATCTCGTCGCCGCCGTCCGCCGCATCCGCATACACCGCTACGTCACGCTGAGGATCACCCTCGACGGGGCGGCTGTGCAGCTACCGGAACGGCAGGAAGGCATGCTGCCCCTGCCCGACCCCTCACACCCGCTGATCCTCACTCCGGATCCAGCCCTCTCCTGGAACTTCGTGGCCCACCTCGGCTACGCGGTCAGCCAGGTCCTGGACCGACCGGAGTACACAGGCCCGCTCAAGCTCGCCGCCCGCGAACTGGAGCGTGTCCACGCACCCCTCGGAGAACTGACCGAGCGACAGCTCGCGGCGGTGCTCGATGTCTCCGTCGACCAGGTCAGGGGGACTGCCCACCGCCTCGACGGCTCTCTCGCAGGTGTACTGGAGCGCTGCCACCCCTTCCTCGTACACGCCCTCGGCGCCGACCTGACGAGGGAGCTGACGGACCCGGCTCCGGCCGACGCCAGGGAGTTCCTCGCCCGCCTCGAACCGCACGAGGCAGCCCTTCCACTGCCCGCCGCGCAACTCATCGGGGCCGCACGGAACGCTCGGGACATCGACGGGCTCCGGGCCCTGGCCGACGTCGACTTCGCGGACCTCAACCACACCCTGGCCGGGCTTGCTCCCCGGTACCGCCCGATCAGCCACGCCGAGGCCCACAACGAGGCCGTACGCCGATACGTGGATCTGGGCCGCAGCGCACTCGTCGACCGGCTGCGCTGGGCCCGTCGGGCAGAGTTCGAGGCCCGCAGGCCCATCGCCGACTGGCCCGCCACTCGCTCCCTGAAATGGATTACGGCCCCCGAAGAGTGGGCGTTCACCGTCGACACGGCCGACGACGGCCTGCTGCGGGCCCTTGTCGAACAGGCACTCACCGCCCGTCTGGGGGCGCCTGCCCCGGCGAAGGGCGAACGGCTCGCCGCCACGGACAGATTGCGCAGCCACAACCACGCGGTCATAGCCAAGACGGCACCCGACCTGGTCGCCCTGGTCAAGGCCATGAAACGGCCGTTGCCCGCGGCGCTCGCGAAGGCGGCCGCCGCGGAGGAGATCACCGCCCTGCTCGATGAGGCGGGCGCGCTCGACTTCCGCGAGCTCTCGTCCGACGATGTCGTCGGCTGGCTCGCGGCCCTGGGGCAGTGGCCAACCGGCCTGGCCGCCTCCTCGGAGCCAGCAGCACACGGGCTGACCCCCGCCGACCTGGACCGCGTGCGCAACGCCGTGGAGCAGGCCCGCACCGAGCGTGCCCAACGCAAGCGGATCATCTCCATGGGCGATCGCGACTTCGACATCGAATCCGGCGACTTCACCGAACTGGCCACGGAGCTGCGCCGCGCTCTGGAATCCGGCGCGCCCCTCAGCGGCAGTGCCCGACGGCGCTGGGCCGCGCTGAAGCCGATCCTGCCCCGGAGAGCGGCCGGCCCCTCGGGCGGCCGTCCGGGCCCTCGGGTCGACGGGGAGCGCGGGCTGTCGTCGGCCCAGCGCTCAGCCATCGGCTTCGTGGGCGAGTGGTACGCGTACCAGTGGCTTCGAGAGCAGGACCGGGCGACCGACGAGACCAGCTGGGTCTCCGGCAACCGGGCCCACGTCTTCCCCGGGCCCGCCGGAGACGACAGCCTCGGCTACGACTTCGAGGTGGGCTCCGGCAGGAGTCCGCGGCTGTACGAGGTCAAGGCCACCCAGGGGCCGGGCGGGCAGATCGAGCTCGGCGAAACCGAGGTACGGGCCGCGCAGAAGTACGGCGGCAGTGACCGCTGGCGGATCCTGGTGGTCACCTCGGTACTGGACGCGGAGCACCGGCAGCTCCGTATGCTGCCGAACCCGTTCAGCGAGCGCGGCCGAGGGCTCTATCGCGAGGAGGGCGGAGCGCTCCGCTTCGCCTACCGGCTGTGAGGCGCATCCGGTCGATCCGTCATAGCCCCAACGGGGGAGCCCGGCAGGGGACATGACCGTGGCCGTGTCCTCAGTGGTGTGCGGTCTGTCAACCGGATCTCTGCCCTCGCCACCGTTCCCGTCAGCGTCCACGGCCGTCCGGAACGACGCGTGGACCACTAGCCGGCTCGCCACGGAAGACCTTGCCGTGGCCATGAAGTTCAACCATGCCCGGAAGGTCGCGACGGCCCACGCCATCACCGAGTTCCTCGTTGCCCACGGGGTCGATACCCGCGAGGACCTCCGCACGTGGCTCGATCATCAGCCCCATCGCGCCGCTCTGCGCACGGTGAAGGGGGTGGGACCGAAGAGCATCGACTACATCGGCAATCTCGTCGGCCGTTCACACGTCGCCGTTGACGTACATCTGCGCGCCTTCGCCGTGGAAGCCGGTGTTCCGGATCTCCCGTACGGTCAGTTGCGCGCAGTGTACGAGGAAGCCGCCGCGCTTCTCGGGCACGACAGGGGCGGACTGGAGCATGCCGTCTGGCGGCATGGGGCGAAGGCCGCGTAGCCACCCAGCGGGTCTGGCCGGCCGGTACGGTGATCGCCTGCCGCATGGAAGGTCCATGTGTCCGGCCCGCCCGTGCGAGGGGTTCCGGTGGCGAGTGATGGGACCGTGATGAGCGAACTGGCGAAGCCTGTGATCAAGGTTCCGGAGGGTGCTGCGCCCACCGAGCTGACGGTCCGGGACCTCGTGGTGGGGGATGGGCCCGAGGCGCGGCCGGGCAGGGTCGTCCAGGTGCACTATGTCGGGGTCACGTTCGCGTCCGGGAGGGAGTTCGACTCCTCCTGGGAGCAGGGCCGGCCGTTCAAGTTCGCCGTGGGCGGTGGCAAGGCCATCAAGGGCTGGGACCGGGGGGTGAGGGGGATGAAGGCCGGTGGCCGGCGCGAGATCATCGTTCCCCCGCGTCTCGGTTACGGCAAGCAGTCGCCCTCTCCGCTGATCCCGGCGGGGTCGACGCTGATCTTTGTCGTGGATCTGCTCACGGTCGTGGGCGGGCCCACCGGGGCGCGGTCTGGCTTGGCCTGAACGTGGCGCCCCTGAGGCGCCGGGGATGCCCTGTCGCTTCCCGCGTAAGGACGTACACCTGTACTCGTCGGTGGACATCGATCCATGGTGAGCGAGGCGGCGGGCTGTGGGGCCGGTGCGTGTGTGCACCGGCCCCACAGCCGGAGTGTGCCGGTCAGATCAGGTCGAAGCGGTCCAGGTTCGTGACCTTGGTCCAGGCGGCGACGAAGTCCGTCACGAACTTCTGCCGTGCGTCGTCGCTCGCGTAGACCTCGGCGAGGGCGCGGAGTTCGGAGTTGGAGCCGAAGACCAGGTCGGCGCGGGTGCCCGTCCACTTGACCTTGCCGGACGCGTCGCGGGCCTCGAACTCGTCCTGGGCCGACGACGTGGACTTCCAGGTGATGCCCAGGTCGAGCAGGTTCACGAAGAAGTCGTTGGTCAGCGTGCCCGGGCGGTCGGTGAGGACGCCGTGCTTCGAGCCGCCCGTGTTGGCACCCAGCACACGCAGACCGCCGACCAGGACGGTGGTCTCCGGGGCGCTCAGCGTCAGCAGGTTGGCCCGGTCCAGGAGCAGGTACTCGGCGGGCAGGCGGGTGCCCTTGCCGACGTAGTTCCGGAAGCCGTCGTACGCGGGCTCCAGGGCGGCGAAGGACTCGATGTCCGTCTGGTCCTGCGTGGCGTCGACCCGGCCGCCGGTGAACGGCACCTGTACCTCGACGCCGGCGTCCTTGGCCGCCTGCTCGACGGCCGCGTTGCCCGCGAGGATGATCAGGTCGGCCAGCGAGACCTTCTTGCCGCCCTTGGCGTCGAAGGACTCCTGGACACCTTCCAGGGTGCGCAGGACCTGGGCCAGCTCGTCCGGGTCGTTCGCCTCCCAGCCGCGCTGCGGCTCCAGACGGACCCGGGCGCCGTTGGCGCCACCGCGCTTGTCGCTGCCCCGGAAGGACGCGGCCGAGGCCCAGGCGGCCGAGACCAGCTGCGCCACCGTCAGGTCCGTGGCGAGCACCTGCTCCTTGAGCGCGGCGATCTCCGCGGCGTCCAGCGGCTCCTCGGTGCGCGCGGGCAGCGGGTCCTGCCACAGCAGCACCTCGGAGGGCACCTCGGGGCCCAGGTAGCGCTGGATCGGGCCCATGTCACGGTGCGTCAGCTTGTACCAGGCGCGGGCGAAGGCGTCCGCGAACTCCTCCGGGTTCTCGTGGAAGCGGCGCGAGATCTGCTCGTACGCCGGGTCGAAGCGCAGCGACAGGTCGGTGGTGAGCATCTGCGGCTTGTGCTTCTTCGACGCGTCGTGCGCGTCCGGGATGGTCGCCTCCGCGTCCTTGGCGACCCACTGGTGCGCCCCGGCCGGGGACTTGGTCAGCTCGTACTCGTAGGCGAAGAGGTTGTGGAAAAACTCGTTGCCCCACTGGGTCGGCGTGCTGGTCCAGGTCACCTCCAGACCGCTGGTGATGGCGTCCCCGCCCTTGCCCGACTTGTACGAGCTGCGCCAGCCGAGGCCCTGCTCCTCCAGCGGGGCGCCCTCGGGGTCCGCGCCGACGCTCTCGGCCGGGCCCGCGCCGTGCGTCTTGCCGAAGGTGTGGCCACCGGCGATGAGGGCGACGGTCTCCTCGTCGTTCATCGCCATCCGGCGGAAGGTCTCGCGGATGTCGCGGGCGGCCGCGATCGGGTCCGGGTTGCCGTTGGGGCCCTCGGGGTTGACGTAGATCAGGCCCATCTGGACCGCGCCGAGCGGGTTCTCCAGCTCACGGTCGCCGGTGTAGCGCTCGTCGTCGAGCCAGGTGGTCTCCGGGCCCCAGTAGACGTCCTCCTCCGACTCCCAGACGTCCTCGCGGCCACCGGCGAAGCCGAAGGTCTTGAAGCCCATGGTCTCCAGGGCGACGTTGCCGGTGAGGATCAGCAGGTCGGCCCAGGACAGCGCCTGGCCGTACTTCTTCTTGACCGGCCAGAGCAGACGGCGGGCCTTGTCCAGGTTGCCGTTGTCCGGCCAGCTGTTCAGCGGGGCGAAGCGCTGCTGACCGGCGCCCGCGCCACCGCGGCCGTCGCTGATGCGGTACGTGCCGGCGCTGTGCCAGGCCATCCGGATCATCAGCGGTCCGTAGTTGCCGAAGTCGGCGGGCCACCAGTCCTGCGAGGTGGTGAGCACCTCGGCGATGTCCCGTTTCACCGCGGGCAGGTCGAGTGCCTGGAACGCGGCCGCGTAGTCGAAGTCCTCGCCGAGCGGGTTCGCCACGGCCGGGTTCTTGGCGAGGATCTTCAGGTTGAGGCGGTCCGGCCACCACTGGCGGTTCCCCCCGCCCTGAGTGGGGTGCGGCGCGCGGCCGTGGGCCACGGGGCACCCGCTCGCCTGCGCCTCGGGCACCTCCGGGACGGCCGTCTCAGGCGAATCCGGGGTGACGGGATCGAAGACATGCGACTCGTGGTTGTCGGTCATGAGAAATCCTTCCGGACCCGGCGGGTCGTGGGGCGCTGAACGGGGGAGGAGGATTCGGGCCGTGCAGAAGGGGCACGCTCTGAGCCAGGACCTCGCCGTACGCCGCCCGAGGGCCTCGCGGATCACCGCACCGGGCGGTCCCGGGGCGATGCGACGAGGACGGTGCTCGGTCGACGGGCGGCGCCGCGCGGTGGTACCGGCGGTGTCCCGTCGCATGTCTCTGCTGCCGTACCGGAGTCTTCCTGTCTCTTGTCTCTTGGATGTCGCCGGGATCGATCCTACGATGGACTTCGTCCAAGTCAAGAAGTGCACTAAAAGTGTAGCGACTGGGGTGTGGCGTCGTGGGCTCCTTCCGCGAACCGCGCGTCCCTCCGCGAACCGGAGCAGGTGAGACGAGATGAGCGACCTCCTTCAGCGGCTGCGGGGCCGTGGCTGGCGATTGACCTCGCAGCGGCGTGTCGTCGCGGAGGTCCTCGACGGCGACCATGTGCACCTGACGGCGGACGAGGTGCATGTGCGGGCCGCCACACTGCTGCCCGAGATCTCCCGCGCCACCGTCTACAACACGCTGGGGGAGCTCGTCGCGCTCGGCGAGGTCCTGGAGGTCTCCACCGTAGGCCGTGCCAAGCGCTACGACCCGAACGCGCGCCGCCCCCACCAGCATCTGGTGTGCTCCGGCTGCGGCACGGTCCGCGATGTCCACCCGGTCGGCGACGCCCTCGGCGACCTGCCCGAGGCCGAGCGGTTCGGGTTCACCGTCGGCTCGGTGGAGATCACCTACCGGGGGCTGTGTCCGGGCTGCGCCTGACCTCGGCGGGCCCGGGCTCGTCAGGTCCCTCCCGTCGCCGCTGTCCCCGGCACCACGCGCATCCCCAGCCCCCGCACCCGGTAGATGCACATGTCATCGCCCCAGAGCGAGGCGTCCGCCACGGCATAGGGGCCCCGGGTGTCCGTGCCGGTCTCCACGATGTCCATGTCCACCCGGATCAGACGGCTGGCCGGGGTGATCTGGCCGCGGTACGTCCAGGTCACCTCGCGCCCGGGCAGCACCGCGTCGAATCGGGGGTCGGTGACCCCGTCGGCCGCACCGCTTTCGAGCAGGTGGAACTGGAGCAGCTGGCACATGGCCTCGATCCCCAGCGAGCCGGGCTGCACCGGGTCCTGGAAGAAGTGCGCCCGGAAGAACCAGGCATCCGGGCGGACGTCCTTCTCCGACCGCAGCCGGCCGAGCCCCGCGCTTCCGCCGTCCGGCCAGTAGCCCGTGATCCGGTCCAGCATCAGCAGCATCGGGCCCGGCAGGCGTAGCTCCCCGGCGCAGTACCGGGCGGGCGCGCCGGTCAGGTCGACCGTACGGCCGCAGGGCTCGTGGAGACGGGCCCGGTCCTCCGCCGAAGTCGCCAGGCCCTGCTGGTCGTCGAAGGCCGACCGGGGGAAGTAGCCGAAGACCGTGGAGAGTTCGAAGACGGGCAGGTCGTCGGCCGTGCAGGTCACCCGGAACGACTCGACGATCGTGTCCCCGCCGTACGAGACGCGCGTCAGTTCCGCCCTGGTACGGACCGTGCGCGTCGCCGGAGTGATCGCGCCGGTGACCGTTCCCGACCCGTCGAGGTTGCGGAACAGCAGGTCCGTCTCGCTGGTCAGCGCGCTGCCCACGTACGAGGCCAGCCACCCGCAGGGCTGCAGGGCGACCTCCATGAGGACCGCGAACGGCATGAGGCGCCCGGAGTTCTGCTCGAAGTACCAGGCCCGGTCCGGTACGTCGTACTCGGCGACGACGACGCTGCCCTCCCGCATCCCGGCCTGGGGCCCTTCCACCGAGACGATCCGGCTCATGAAGTGGTAGGGCGGGCCGGGCAGCCGGGCCACCCTGCGGGTGCCGTCGAACGGTTCGTACATGGCGCCGAACGCTTCGCTCGGCCTGCCCCAGGCGCACGCCAGCAGCGAGGCCCGGCCGAAGGGGAAGCCGTCGGCCGCCCGGGCCACCGCCTTCTCCTCGCGGTGTCCCGCCAGCCCGCCGAGCCGTGGCAGCGGCACCGGCACCCCGTCGGCCTGCACGGCGGGCGGGCCCGAGTGCCGCCACTGCGACAGCGGCCAGTCGGGGACCAGCCGGAGCGCCATGTCGCGGCCCAGGAAGGCCTTCGCCCCGTCCACCGAGCCGAGGACGTCGGCGTACAGCGTCGGCACCGGCCCGGCCGAGACGCCGCGTACGAACACCTCGTAGACGACCCGCCGGGCCTCCGGGGTCGCCTGGCCCCGGCACATCGCCCTGTTGGGGTGCTCGCCGACCGGTTCGAAGCGCCAGCCGTCCCGGTCGACGGTGAAGCCCATGGCCGCCAGGTAGAACGCCATCGCCTGGAGACCGCCCTGCAACATCAGCGTGCCCGGCATGCAGGGGTCGTTCTTGAAGTGGCCGGTGAAGAACCAGTCGTCCGGGGACAACGAGCTCTCGGCGCGCAGATACCCCCGGCCCCACGGTCCTCCGGCCGGGTCGAACGCGGTCACCTCGTCCACCAGCCGCAACCGGCCCTCGTCCAGCCGGGGCGAACGGATGTGGGCGGCCGTCGCCTCCCAGCCGGGTCCGAAACAGTCCCAGGGCCGCCCCTGTGCCAGGGCGCGCACCCGGTCCGCGCCGAAACGGGTCCGGTCGCAGCGCACGGCCGGCGGGTCGAGCGGCAGGCCGTCGCCGGGTGCGTCCTCGGCGGGGTCCCAGCGGACACCCCCGCTGCCGGCGAGCTCCGCGGGGGTGAAGAACCCGGCCTGGCCGTCCCGCACACTCAGCCGCAGCTCGCCGTCCACGTAACAGTCGTAGTGGAAGAAGGCCAGCCGGACGCCGTCGGCCTCCGCGTGGCCGTCCACATGGATCTCGAAGCACAGGGTGTCACCGGCCTGCGGCGGACCGCCGTGGAACGTCACCTCGCAGCCGAGCAGCCGGTAGGCGCGCTCGCCCCGGTTGAGGAGGTCGACGCCGAGCCAGCTGAGCAGCAGCAGATCGGCCTGGCCCGCCTCGATCAGCAGACCGGCCGGCATCCGCCCCGTGGCGTCCAGATACCAGCTGTCGGGCAGGACGTCGGTCTCCGTCCAGATCCTCCCGTCGGTGCGGACCGGACCCGGCAGGGCGAGCGCCCCGGGTACGGCGTCGATGCCGGTGACCCGGTCGGCGAGCAGCATGGGCGGCTCGGGCATCCGGGTCTGTACGGCGTATCCGTCCTGCTCGGCGAAGAGCGGGCCGAAGAGGGCGGAGATGTCGTGGGAGGCGAGGTACTCCAGTTGGGCGCGGTCGAACGTCGGCCCCGGCTTCGGACCCGGTCCCGGCGTCGGCGTCGGCGTCGGATCCAGCTTTGGCTTCGGTCCCGGCTTCGGATCCGGTACGGGTGCCGCTTCTGCTGGGGGAGCGGGCAGCGGGAGCGGCAGCGGGCCCGGCGCGGAGTGCGCGTGGGGCGGAGGTTCGGTGGTCTGATGCGGTGGGGTGGGGGCGGGCGGGCGTACGGGATCGGGGGCGGTCAGCCGTACGGCGTCGGGGGCGGGCAGCCGCACGGGGACGGGCGCAGGGATCCTCCCGTCGGTGGTCGTCAGTGCTGTGACGGTGAGCTCGGACAGCCGCAGGAACCGCTGATGGGCCTCGGTGTGCGCGGCCATGACCTCCTCGTGCAGCGCGGCGACCCGCAGGCTCTGTCGGGCGACCGCCGCCGTCCTGCCCCCTGTCGTGCCGCCTGCGGCAGGTGGTCGCGAGCGCGGTTCGTCGGTACGGGAGGGGACGGCGACGGCGGTCGGGACGGGGCTTCGGTCCGGGACCGGGGCCAGTTCGGGGGCCCGGGGCAGAACGGTCACAGCAGGCTCCAGGGGCGGTAGGCGCGGAGACGGGGGTACGGGAACGGTGACGGTCGGGCCGGGGCGCGGGAGCTCCGTCGCGGCCTCCGCGAGCCGGGCGAACAACGTGTCGGCCTGCACCGGCACTCCGGCGACCACGAGTTCGGCGACCGCGAGGCACAGGTGCCGCAGCCCGGTGTCGCCCGGGGTGTCGAGCGCGACGGCGACATGCTCCCGGTCGCCGAGCACCCGCTTGATCCAGCCGGTGCACAGCTTCCGGGGTCCGTGCTCCACGAAGATCCGGACACCGTCCGCCCACGCCTGTTCGACCGTGGCCGCGAAGTCGATCGTGCCGAGCCCCTGGGCGGTGAGCGCCTCGGCGGCCCGCTCGGCCGTCGGCCGGTACGCCCGGCCGGTGGCCCCGCTGTAGAAGCGCACCCCGGGCACGTCGACGGTGGGGCGGTGATGGGCCGTGCGCCACACCTCGCGGACCTCCGCCAACTCCGGGGCGTGGGCGGCCATGTCGTAGTCCAGCTCGATCGCCCGGTCGGTGCCGAGCCTGGCCGCGACGGCCGCGCACGCCCGGGACTCGCCTCCGATGACACAGACCCCCGGCGCGTTCACCGCCATCAGGTGGACCGCTCGCTCCCCGGCGAGCTCCGCGCGAACGGCCTTCAGGGGCGCGGCGATCAGATAGCTCGACCACCGGTCGCCCTGGATGCCCCGCTGCCGCCAGTAGCGCCGGACCGCCCGCAGCTCACCCGTGAGTTCGGTCGTGAACAGGCCGCTGTCCCGGGTGGCTTCGTACAGCCCCGAGGCGTCCGGCCAGGCTCCCAGCGCGACCAGCGCCGCCGACTCGCCCGAGGAGTAGCCGAGCGCCGCGTCCGGCCGCAGCCCGAGCACCTTCCGGCTGAACACGGTGTGGAAGACGGCCAGTTCGGCGGCGGCCCAGATCTGGCCGAGCACTCCGGGCTCCGCCCGGGACCGCAGCCGCGTACCGATCGCCCGGTGCTCCTCACGGACCCGCTCGCCCAGGGACGGCAGGGCGAGCGTCAGCTCATGGCCCATCCCCGGGTAGGTGGCCGAGCCGTTCGTGTAGACGAAGGCGGTCTGCCCGGGGACCGGCCCGTCCCGGTAGAGCACGTCGGCCGGGCGGGCCCCGCCCTCCGTCAGCCAGCGGCGGGCCGCTTCCCTGCGGTCCGCCCATGGGGTGTCGCCGTCGGTCACGAGTGCCAGCCGGGCCGGGCCCGCCGAGGACTCCGTACCGGCTTCCAGGGTGGCCAGCACCTCCTGTCGGTCGGCCCCGGAGAAGACGTGGAGGCGCGGGGCCGGGCCTCGCAGCCACGGCCGGGCGTCCCCCGCGCGCAGCCGTACGCTCGCGGCGGGCCCTTCCAGCGGAGTGACCACGGCCCGCGCGGTACGGGCGACGGCCGCGGTGTCCGCCGGTCCGCCCGGGCGGGGCACCGCGCGGTGCTGGAGCGAGACCGCCGCGACCGCGACAGAGACCAGCCCGGACGCGGCATGCGCACGCCCGAACGCCGATGACGGGTCGAAAACCGCGCCGGGGCCGTCGCCGATGACCATGTCGGGGTCGTCGTCGGCCTCCTCGTCCAGCAGGGCGACGACGGTGTCGCCGTCCCTGCGCGCGGCGTCCAGAGGCTTGAGGACCAGGGCGACGGCCGCGTCCCCGGGCTCCTCCTCGCGGCCCAGCTCCCGCAGGGCGGACCGGTGGACCGCCTCGCAGGAGAGGTCCGTGGCACCGACGACAGCGGCGTCGGCCTCACCCGCCCTGATGGCCCGGGCCGCGATCTCCAGCGCGACCAGCCCGGACGCCTCCTCGGCGGAGACCGTGAACCCGGGCCCCGCCAGGTCCAGTTGGGTGCTGATGCGGTTCGCGGCGAGGTTGGGCAGGCTGCCCACCACACCTTCCGCCGTCATGGACGGAGCGAACGCCTCCCGGGCGAGATCCGCCGACGGCGCGGTGACGGCCGCCCCCGACCGCTCCAGCCAGTACGGAACCCGCCAGCGGGCCCCGGCACGGGCCACCTCGGGGTCCACCCCCGTACCGATGACCACCATGGTCCGCTCGCGCGGCAGGCTCACCGTCCCGGCGGCCTCCCGGGCGGCCTCCAGCACCAGGAGCTGATGGCGTACGGTCCGCTCCAGGGCCAGTGGCGGGAAGCACAGGCCCGTCAGCTCCACGGCGATCTCCGCGACGGGACCGCGCCGTTCACCGCCCAGCACCGCCCGGCGGAAGTCCTCGGCCGATGCTCCCTCACCGACCCGGGCCCCGATGGCGACGATCGCCACCGGAGTCCGGGCGCCCGTGGTGTCCGGAGCGGCGGGTGCCGGAGCCGGTTCCGGTGCGGGGGCGGCGGCCGGTCCGGCACGCCGTACGGGGGAGGGGGGAGCGTCCTCCGGATCGTCGACGATCACGTGGGCGTTGGTCCCGCCGAACCCGAAGGCGCTGACCGCTGCCCTGCGCGGCCCCGCCCACTCCTCCGCCTCGGCCAGCACCCGCAACGGCGTGCCCGCCAGCGCGTCCAGCGGCCGCCCGGCGCCGAGCGTCGCCGGGCGGACCCCCGCACGCATCGCACCGACCACCTTCAGCAGCCCCGCCACACCCGCCGGGGCCAGCAGGTGCCCGATGTTCGACTTGGCCGAACCGATGGGCATGTCGTCGGCCGCCCCGAAGACCCGGGCCATGCCGCGCGCCTCCACCGTGTCCCCGACCGGCGTCCCCGTCGCATGGCACTCGATGAGCGACACCGACTCGGGCGCGACGCCGGCCCTCCCGTACGCCAGGCGCATGGCCCGGACCTGGCCCTCCTCCGACGGGCTGACCAGGCCGGAGCCACGCCCGTCGTTGGAGAGCCCCACCCCCCGGATCACACCGAGCACGGGCAGCCCGGCGGCACGGGCCCGGGACAGCCGCATCAGGGCGACGAACCCGGCACCCTCGCCGTGCACCAGCCCGTCCGCGTCCCGGTGGAAGGGGCGGCTGCGCCCCGTGCGGCTCGTCGCGGCGAGGGCGCAGAACCCCACGTGGAGGTAGAGGGGGTCGGGGCGGCTGACCGCACCGGCCACCATCAGGTCGGCCGTGCCGTCGTGCAGCCGGTCGCAGGCCAGCTTGATCGCGTACAGCGAGGAGGCGCAGGCGGCGTCCAGGGACCAGGCCCCCGCCCCGAGCCCGAGCGCGCGGGCAGCGAGGTGGGCGGGCAGCCCGGAGGAGAAGCGGTTGCGGGCGTCGGGGCGCGTACGGCGCTCACCCGTCAGCAGGGCGTCCCGGAGCGCGGGCCGCTGGGCGGAGAGCCAGACGTGTTCGGCGAAGGCCGCCCCGGCGGTCGTGGGGTACGACAGGTTCCCCAGCACCAGCCCCCCGCGCGGCAGCGGGCCCGTACGCCCCGCTTCGGTGAGCGCCTGCCGCACCCCGTACAGCACCCAGTGGAAGAGCGGGTCGAGAGACGCGATGCGCTCCGGGGCGAGGTGGAAGCCGCCCGGATCGAAGACGGACTCGAACCCGTGGACGTAACCCCCGACATCGGTCCAGGTGCGGTCGAGGTGGTCCGCCACGGAACCCATGGCCCAGCGGCGCGGCAGCCGCCACCGGTCCGCCGGTGCGGCCGACAGGCTCATGCGCCCGGCGGCGATGTTCTCCCAGAACGTGTCCGGGTCCAGCGCGCCGGGCAGCACACAGCCCCGGCCGACGACGGCGATCGGTTCGAAACGCATACGGGTCTCACTTCACGGCAGGGCGGCGGCCGGGGACGGGGCAGGGGCGCGGGGTGGTCGCCGGGGACGGAGTCAGGAGGGGCGGCGGACGAGTTCGACACCAATCAGTTCCAGCCGTACGGAACCGTCGGCGTCGATCAGCGCCGCATCGCAGCGCGCCCCCGTGTCGTGCGCCTTCCGCCCCCGCACCACACACCGCACGGTGGCGTCCACCGGTCCGCGCCGGTACACCCGGCACTCGGCGACGGCCATCGGCAGCGTCGCCGCCCCGAGCACCTCCGCACCCCAGAGCAGGGAGAGCTGGAGCGCGCCGTCCACGGCGGCCGGGTCCAGCGGCCCGTGCTCACCCGGCCACTCCAGGGCGCGCAGGCCCGCGACAGTCGCCTCGGCTCCCTGCTCCGAGACACCGCGCACCGTGCGCAGGGTCTGGAACCGGGGGCCGTGGAAGAGGACCTTCCCGTCGTAGAGCTCGCCCCGGCCGAGGGGCTTCAGGCCGTCCGGGGTGTCCCACACGGCCGCGTCGGGCTCCCCGGCCCCGGTGTCACGTACGGCCTCGGTGTCCAGTACGGCCCCCGTGTCCAGTACGGCCCCCGTGTCCAGTACGGCCCTGAAGTGCGCCACGCCGTCCTCGCCCCGCAGCTCCGCCTCCAGCCCCGACGGTGAACCGGGCGTGCCCCGGCTGCCGAGCACGGTGAGCCGGTGGCCCACGCCGGACAGCTCCGGCAGGGCGTACTTCTTGTACACCCGCAGATCGCACAGGACGAGCGGACCGGCGGCGGGCAGCCAGGCCGTGGCCGCGCCCGCGAACCAGTTCAGGACCAGCGCCACGGGCAGCACGGGAACCCCGGCGGGCGCGTGGTCGGCAAGCTGCGGAAGGGTGTCCGAGCGGACCAGCAGCTCCGCGCGGCGCGGTTCACCGCCCGGCGCCAGGGCCGCCGGGTCGTCCCCGGCCGCCAGGACGACGCGGGCCTCCCCGGCGGCACCGTCCAGCTCGGCCGTGAAGGCCGCGGCGCCCTGCTCCAGGGGGATGAGCGGCACCCCCGACCGGCCGAAGCGGGCGGCCAGGGCCGGGGTGACCATGCCGCCCTGCCAGGGGCCCCAGGCCAGGGACCGCACCAGGCAGCCGGGGCGGCGGGCCTGCTCGGCCGACGCGACCTGATGAAGGACCTCGTTGGCCATCGCGTAATCGCTCTGACCCGGGTTGCCGAACACGGCGGCCACCGAGGAGAACAGGCAGATCGTGTCCAGGGGATCGTCCGCCGTCGCCTCCAGCAGCGCCCGCAGACCGTCCACCTTGGTGGACATCACCAGCTCGGCCTGCTCGTCGGTCTTGTCGGCGATCCGCTTGTCGGCCAGCACCCCCGCACCGTGCACGAGGCCGGTGACCGGCCCCCATGTCTCGCGTACATCGCGCAGGGCGGCGGCGAGGGCGTCACCGTCGCGGGCGTCCACCTGGACGTACCGGACGGGGGACCCCGCCGCCTCCAGCCCCGCCAGCGTCGCCCGCACCTCGCGCGCGGCCAGGATCTCCCGTGCCCGTTCCGCGATCCGGGCGGGCGAGGAGTCCGCCGCCCCCGGGCCGGAGCGCTCCGCGAGCAGCCGGGTGAGCGCGGGTTCGTCGGCCGCCGACGCCAGCCCGGCGGGTTCGGCGGCCGGCTCCGTCCGACCCAGCAGCACGATGTGGGGGCGGTGGGTCCTGGCCAGGTCGAGCAGGGCGGCGGCGGTCACTCCGCGGGCTCCTCCGGTGGCCACGATCACCGAGGCGCCGGAGATCCGCCGGGTGTCACCGGGCACCACCGGCTCGGGCACCATCCGCAGGAGGGCGCGGGTACCGTCCGCGCGGAGGCCGACCTCCGCGTCGGCTCCGCCCTCGAAGAGCTCCCGCACGATCGCCTCGGCGACCTCCTCGTCGGACCGGCCGCCCCGCTCGCAGTCGATGACCCGGACCGAGGCGTCGGGCCACTCCTTCGCCGCGGTCCTGGCCAGACCGGCGACCCCGCCCAGCCATGCCCGGCCGGGCGCGTGGCCGCCGAGCCCGAAGTCGCCCCCGGTGTCCTGGACGCCGACGAACAGCCCGCCGCCTGCGGCCGCCCGTGGCGCCACCGCGCGCGCCGCGCGGAGCGCCGACCGGTGGACCTCCCGCGCCTCGTCCGGCGCCCCGCTCGCGGTGAGCGCGCCGAGGTGCACGACACCCCGGGCGCCGTCCGGCACCTCCGCCACGGCCGTGGCGTCCACGCCGCGCTCCGTCAGTCTCCGCGCCACGAGATCGGCGACACCGGACCCGTCCGTGCCCTCGCCGGTCACCACGACGGGCCCGTCCAGCAGCCCCGCCGTGGCCAGCCCGGAGGCCGACGACTCCACCACGCGCGGTACCAGCCTGGTCAGCGGTGCCCGCGCGCCCGGGGCAGGGGGTTCGGACACATCCGGGGCGGCGGGGGCCTCGGCGGTGGCGGAGGCCCCGGCCTGCTCGTGGTCACCTGAGGGGCCCGGGAAGGGCCCGGGCACGGCGCGGGCCTCCGGACCCGGAGTCGCGGGGCTGCCGCCGGTGAGCGCCTCGACGATCTCACGCAGCGTACGGAGCTTGCCGAGCTGCCCGACATCTCCCGTCGCCACGTCACCCGCCTCCCGGCGTACGGCCGACAGGATCTCGACGCGCTTGATGGAGTCGACGCCCAGATCCGCCTCCAGCTCCATGTCCAGGGTGAGCATGGCGGTGGGATAGCCGGTGAGCCGGGCCACCACCGACAGGAGCAACTCCTCCAGCTCGGACGGCGAGAGGGACACCGCGTCGTCGGCGGAAGCGGCAGCCGGAGCCGGAGCCGGAGCCGAAGTGGGAGCGGCAGCCGGAACGGGAACGGGAGTCGGAGCCGGAGCCGCTTCCGGTGTGGGGGACTGCGTTGCTACGGCCCCGACGGCCGCTGGGGGTACCACGGAGGGAGGGGCGGCTGCCGGGACACCGGTCGTGGCCGGAACCGTGGGGGCCACAGGTGCCGGTGCGTGCCGCGGTGACGAGGCGCGGGGGAGCGGCAGCGGCGCGGCGGCCGGTACGTCCTCGACCCGACCGGCGGTCGGCGCCCCGAGCATCGCGGTCAGGGTCGTCTCGGTCATCCGGAGAAAGGCGATGTGGCTGTCCGTCAGCATGCGCTGGCAGGCCGCGTGGGCCTCCGCCGTCCGCTGCTGGACACTCGCGACGGCGGCGAACCAGTCGCCGTCGGCCCCGGAGCCGTAAGGAATACCGGCCTGCCCCTCCGGCGAGAGATCCGGCCCGGGCTCCGGCTGCCAGGGTGCGGGAGCCGTCCCGTACGCCGACGGCTGCGGGGTGGGGACAGGGGAGGAAGGGGACGCGGGCATGGGGACCGCCGGGGTGTCGGACGCGTAGGCGTGTACGGGGACGGGGTGGGGGCGGAGCTCCGGCTCGCGTTCCGGTGCGGCCGGGGGCTCGGCGGGCGCGGCGCGGGGTGGCGGGGACTGGCCGTAGTTGGCTCCGCTGATCTTGACGGTCATTCGGGGCTCGCGCTCCTTCGCTGAGGGTCCGGGCGGGGCGTACGGCGCCCAGAGAGGGTCGAGATCGAGGGGGACACCGCGTACGGCGAGTTCGCCGAGCGCGGCGTGCAGGGTGTCGGCCCCGGCCCGACCCGGCCGGTCCAGCGGCACGGCCGCGTACGGGCGGTCGCCGAGGATCTGCCCGACCAGCCCGGTCAGCGCCGTGCCCGCGCCGACCTCGACGAACGTGCGGACCCCCGCCGCGTACATCGCCTCGATCTGGTCCTGGAAGAGCACCGGGGAGGTGAGATGACGGGCGATCCGGCGGCGCACCTCATCGGGGGACGTGGTGGGGTAGGGCGCCGCGTCCGCGTTGCCGTAGACCTCGATCCGGGGCCCGGCGACCGGCACCGTGCGCAGGTACGCGGTGAGCGGTTCGACGGCCGGGGCGACCAGCGGGCTGTGGAAGGCGGTCGACGTGGCCAGCCGACGGGTGGCGACGCCCTCGGCCGAGAACGCCTTCTCGGCCCGCCCGATCGCCTCCACCGATCCCGAAAGCACCACTTGGCGCGGGGAGTTGTGGTTGGTGGGCCAGATGTCACCGAACCCGCCGTCGGCCAGCACCTCCGCCACATGCGCGCGGTCCGCCGCCACGGCCAGCATCGCCCCCGGGACGGTCGCCGCGTCCCGCATCAGCTCACCGCGGTGCCGGGCCAGACCCACCAGGGACCCGGCGTCCAGCGCGCCCGTGCAGTGCAGCGCCACCAGCTCACCGAAGCTGTGCCCCGCCACGCAGTCCGGCCGCAGCCCCAGCTCCCGTACCACTTCCAGCAGCGCCAGCGAGTGCACCGCCAACGCGGGCTGCGCCCACTCGGTGGCATCCAGCACGGCCCGCCGGGCGGCCCGTTCCTCGTCGGTGAAGGCGGGCGGCGGGAAGACCACCCGGTGCAGGGGCGGGCCGTCGAAGCGGGTGGTGCCCAGCCGGTCCCACACGGCCTGGGCGGCCGGGGCCAGCATCGCGAGACCGGCCCCCATCCCGACGTACTGGGACCCCTGCCCCGGGAAGAGGAAGCCGATCCGGCCGGGGGCGGCCTCCCCGTAGGCGTACCGGATACCGGCGGGCGTCGAGAACGGTGCGCCGGGGCTTCGGCGGATCAGCGCGAGGGCCTGTGCGTGCCGCGTCCGCAGGTCCTCGCCATCGGTGGCGACGACGGCCAGCCGCATCAGGGCGGCGGGTGAGAAGGAGGCCTGGCTCTCCCGTGCCGTGGCGGCCAGTGGACGGCCGTCGTCCGCCCCGGGCGGCAGCACCAGGTCCGAGGGGGATTCACCGCTGAACAGGACGAGTTCGCTCGGGGCGGAGCGATGGCGCGGGGCCGTACGCCCCGGGGTGCCGGAGGGTACGTACTCCTCCAGCGTGACGTGGAAGTTGCTGCCGCCGAAGCCGAAACTGGAGACCGCGGCCCGGCGCGGGTGACCGGTGGGCCGCACCCAGGGGCGGGTCTCGGTGTTGACGTAGAACGGGCCGTCCGGGTCGGCGGCGGCCGGGTTCGGCCGGTCGACCTTCACCGTCGGGGGCAGCACCTTGTGGTGCAGGGCCATGACCGCTTTGAGCAGCCCCGCCGCGCCCGCCGCACACTTGGTGTGGCCGATCTGCGACTTGACCGAGCCGATCGCACACCACTGCCCGTCCGTACGGTCCGAAGCGCCGAACACCGTGCGGAGCGAGGCCAGTTCGGCGGAGTCCCCGGCCTTCGTGCCGGTGCCGTGCGCCTCGACCAGCTCCACGGTCCCGGGCCCGTAACCGGCCTCCTCGTACGCGCGTCGCAGCGCCCGTGCCTGGCCGTCGGGCAGCGGGGCGTAGATCGCCGCACTCCTGCCGTCGGACGAGGAGCCGATGCCCCGGACCACCGCGTGGATCCGGTCGCCGTCACGTTCCGCGTCGGACAACCGCTTCAGCGCGTACATGACGACCGCCTCGCCGAGCATGGTTCCGTCGGCCGCCGCCGAGAACGGCCGGCAGTCACCACTGGGGGAGAGCGCGGGCGTCTTGGAGAAGCACAGGAACATGCCGATGTCGTTCCCGGTGTCCACGCCACCGCTGATCACCAGGTCGGCCCGGCCCAGGGACAGTTCACCGACCGCCGTCGACAGGGCCGCCAGTGAACTGGCACAGGCGGCGTCGGTGGTGTGGTTGACGCCGTGCAGATCGAACCGGTTGGCGATGCGGCCCGCGACGACGTTGCCCAGCAGTCCGGGGAAGGACGATTCCCGCCAGGGCTCGAAGTGGGCCGAGATGCGGTCGCACACGGCGTGCGCCTCGCTCTCGCCGAGTCCGCTCTCCCGCAGCCCCGCGAGCCACTGGGGGCGGTGAGCGCGCCCGTACATGTGCGGAAGGAGTTCGAGGGAGGCCGCGCCGAGGACGACTCCGGTCCGGTTCCGGTCCACCCCCGCCAGGCCGCCCAGGTCCGTCAGCACCTGGTCGGCGACCATCAGGGCGAGCAGCTGGGACGTGTCCGTCGACGGCAGGTTGGCGGGCGGCACCCCGTAGGCCATCGGGTCGAAGTCCACCTCGGGAAGGAAGGCCCCGCGCCGGACGTACGTCTTGTCGGGGGCGGCCGGATCCGGGTCGTAGTGGTCCTCCACACGCCAGCGGGAGGCGGGCACTTCGGTGATCAGGTCGCGGCCGCCGGTCACGATCCGCCAGTAGCCCGCCGCGTCCGTCGCGCCGGGGACCAGGGCGCCCACGCCGACCACGGCGACGGGGACCTGACGTGGGGTGGAGCCGGACACGTTCTCTCCTTCGGACGGGGCCGTCGTCGCTGACGCCTCGGTGGCGCGAGGGCCGCTCACGCCAGCTCGCACGGCGTGTAGGTGAACGCTTCGGGCGGCAACGGGACGCCGTGGGTACGCAGTTGATGGGCGCGCGTGAGTACGGCGGCCCCTTCGAGCAGGTTGAGCGCGATCTGCACCACGGTCCGGTGCGCCGGATCGGCGAGGAACGTGCCCGCCACCCATTGGTTGAACGCGCCCATCGCGGGCCCGCACCAGATCTGGTAGTCCGCCCGCCGCGACGCCTCCCCGGTGACCGCCCACCGGCTGGAACTGCCCAGGTACCAGCGGAAGACCAGGGCCATGAGGTGTTTGGGGTCGGCCTCCGCACGGGTGATCTCCGCGGGGTCGCGCTGTTCCCAGAACGCGCGCGTACGCCGCCAGGTCTCGTCGAACGGCGCGCGGAGCACGTCACGTTCGATCGCGGTGCGCAGAGCGGGCGGGATCTCCTCCAGAGAGCCGTGGGCCCGGTACGCGGCATGAAGCCGCCCGGCCCGCTGGGCGAACATCGTTCCCCGGGAGAGCACTTGAAGCTTCACCCCGAGCTCGAACATGTCGGCCGCCGGGGCCATGGCCACGTCGGAGACGTCCGCGTCGCAGAGCATCGCCTTGGCCTCGTCGGACAGCCCCGCCTCGACGGCCGTCTGGTTCACCGACCCGACGACCACGTAGGACGCGCCGAGGGCGAAGGCGGCGGCCACCGCGTCCGGTGTGCCGAGACCGCCGGCCGCGCCGAGCCGGACCGGCCGGTGGTAGCCGAACCGCCCGCACAGTGTGTCGCGCAGGGCGGTGATCCTCGGCAGCAGGACCGACAACGGCCGGTTGTCGGTGTGCCCGCCGCTGTCCGCCTCCACGGTGATGTCCTCGGCCACCGGCACCAGGGCCGCCAGCTCCGCCTCCTCGCGGGTCAGCTTCCCCCGGGCGACGAGGGGGGCCAGCAGCGCGGGCGGGGCGGGGGAGAGGAACCTCTCCGCCACCTCGGGCCGGGAGACCTTCGCGAGCAGCCGCGTGCGCCGGACGACGGAGCCGTCGGCGCCCCGGCGCAGTCCGTGGGCCGAGCAGAGCACGACCGCGGGGGTGAGCTCCATGAACGCCGACGCGGAGATCCGGGGGACACCGCAGCGCAGCAGCAGCTCGGCGACACGCCACTCCAGGGTCGGTTCGGCCGGTGAGTGGATGAGGTTGACGCCCCAGTTCGAGCGGGCTCCCAGCTCCTTCGCCAACGTGTGCACGGCCCGCTCCACCTCGGGGTAGGCCAGACCGCCCGCACCGAAGAAGCCGATCATCTCCGCCCGGGCCATCTCCGAGACCATCCGGGTGGTCGCGATGCCGCCCGCCATCTCACCGGCCACGTAGGGGAAGCGGACCCCGTGCGCCTCGCAGAAGGTACGGCCGCCGAGCCACTCGGGGTACAGCGGCGGCAGCGTCCCGAGCACCGGACCGCCGCCGGGTACGGCACCGGTCGCGATCCCCAGCTCCCGGCCGTCCGGCCCGCTGACGATGTGGACGGGCTCCCGGATCCGCCGGACACGGGCCGTGATCCCCTCGGGCGAGAAGACCGGGGAGGAGACCGGGGAGCAGACGGTGGAGGAGACCGGGGAGGAGACCGGCGGGGGCAGGGCGGGGGAGCCGGGAACGGCGAGGACGGACACGGTGAGGCTCCAACGGGAGAGGACGTCTGCTGGCGGTCGGGCGTGCGGGGTTCACGGGGCGGTCGGGAGGGCGGTCGGGGAGCCGTCCGGCGATCGGGCGAGGGTCCTGTCCGCCGGGGGAGCCAGCCCGGACCACAGGTAGTCGAGGCTCACCGGGGCGCAGGCCGCCGACGGACCGAGCCGGGTTCTGACCCGGGTGTCGTCGAACCGCCGACGATGGGCCAGGTAGGCCGTGACCCCCGGGTAGAAGTCCAGCAGCGCTTCCAGCGCGGACGGGTCGTCCGGCTTGGCGGTGACCAGGTCGATCGAGACCGGGACCAGCCGTTCGAGGAGGGCCACGACCGTCGGTACGGGCACATCGCGGTCATGGACGACGTGGTACGTGTCGACCCCGCCCGAGGCCGTCAGACCGGCCAGCGCCACCATGACCTCGGCCGCGTGCTCCACCGGCAACAGGTTCAGCCGGGCGTGCGGATGCCCCACCGTCCGGACGCGGGGGCGACCGTCCGGACCGGGAACGTCCGGACCAGGGCCGAGGGGGTCGGGGCCGTGGGGGTCGGCGGCGCGTCGCGCGTCACGCAGGATCCGCTCGATGACCAGCAGCGGGTGCGAAGGAAGCCCGTGGTGCGGCGGAACGTCCGTGACCAGGATGCTCGGCCGCAGGACCAGGGCCGGGCGGCGGTGTTCCCGGGACCACGCGTGTACCAGCAGCTCCGCCTCGTACTTGGACCGCTCGTAGGCGTTCTCGAACCCGTCGGTGTCGTCCAGCTCGTCCTCGTACGCCACTCCCGTGCGCCGCCCGCCCGCCACGAACGCGGTGCTGACGTGGTGGACCACGGGCCTCCGGCGGCCCGCGGTCGCGAGCTCCAGTACGTGCCGGGTCCCTTCGACGTTGGTGCGGCGCAGCTCGGGGAGGTCGCCTTCGAGGTTGATGCTGCCCGCACTGTGCCAGATCGTGCCGAGGCTGTCGGCCAGTGTCTGGAACGCCCGTCCGGGCAGGCCCAGTCGCGGCAGTGTCAGATCGGTCTCCACCACGCGCAGCCGACGGGGGAGCGTGGCGGTGAACGCCTGTGGGGAGCCCGTCAGTTCGAAGAACCGGGCGATGCGGTGCAGGGCGTTCTCCGACCCGGCGTGGGCCAGGACCGTCACCGACCGGTGTGTGTCGAGCAGACGACGTAACAGGCGCAGTCCGAGAAATCCGGTGGCGCCGGTGAGGGCGACGTGCACGGGCGTGGCTCCAGAGGCAGGGGGAGAGCGGAGGCGGGGTGCCGACGTTGCGGCGGCACCGGGACCGGGTGCGGGAGAAGGGAGAACGGGAGGCCCGGAGGCCGTCCTTGCGTGGCGGATCTTCACCGGCGGTCGCACCGCGCACGGTCCGGCTCGTGCGGCCGGTCCGGTGCGGCTGGTGCTCGCCGGTTCTCCGACGCCCCGTACGGAAGGGGGGCCTCGGGCCCTTCGGCCCCGGTGATCTCCGGCGCACGGCACACAATGGCAGAAGGCGGACGGTCCGAGGCTGCCGATTCCTCCTGCTCACCCGAACGAAGTAGGGCACACCGTGGCCGGTGCGCGTCCGTCCGGTCCGGGGGAATCCGCCGCAGGACAAGCCGCCCGGGCCCGTGCGGCAGCCGGAGCTCCGGACGGCGGTGACCGGCGCCCCGTCCTCCTTTCGAGGGAACCCGTCGGCAGGGGTTCCGGGCCGGTTCCCCCACGGCCGTCAGGCAGTCGGCGGCCACGGGTGCGCGGTGCGGAGGACCCCGTCAGGGCACGGGAACCAGGAGCCGCAGAGGTGCGGGGGCGGATGCGTCCGGACCGCCGCGCGGCCGGTGGAAATCCGGCTGTTGAGGCCGGGGTGGGGCGCGGAGGCCGGGCGCGTCCGTTCCGGTCGGTGGTCATCCTGATGGTCGGCCGGTCGGGGCAGCGATGTGCTGCGGTCGGCCGGGGCGGGCGGGCTGCCGGGTGCCGAGTGCCGGTGGCCTCGTGCCGTTCGCCCCACAGCCCGTTCGTCTGTTTGCTTGTTTGCCCGTTCTCCTGTTGCCCGTTCGCGTCCTTCCGTCCCTATCTGCCGTCAACGCGACCGCTCCCGGCCCGCATTGGAGCCCGTAACCTCATGTCCGATTCCGAGCAGACCACCCTGTCCGCTCCGCCCGACGGCCCTGCCCCCTCCGGCCGCCCTGACCGTGCCCGCCGGTCCGTTCCGTCGCCCGGCCACCCCACCCACGCGGTCGACCGGGCCTTCCTCAAGCTGGAGCGCCGTCGGCCCGACATCCGCTGGGACGCGGGTGGCGTCGCGTACCTCAGCGGGCCGCCCCCGACCCTGACGGACCTTCGCGCGTACGTGGGCTTCCGCCTCGGCGGGCTGCCCCTGCTCACGAGCCGGGTGGAGGGCGGCCGGAGGCCCCGGTGGCAGCCGGACGCGGACTTCGCCGTCGACCGGCAGGTGCACGAGGTGGTCGCCGACGGACCCGCCGCCTGGGACTCCGCCCTGCACACCGCGCTCAACGCCCCGTTCGCTCCCGGCGCCTTCTGGGGGGTCTGGCTGATCCACGGCCACGAACCCGACGCGTACGCCGTCTGCTACCGCTTCCGCCACGCCTGCCAGGACGGGGCGGCCGCCGCCGTGACCTTCCGGGCCATGCTGGGCGAGGGGGAGCCGTCGGCGCGCCCGGTGCCGGACCGGAGCCGCCGGGCCGGGGCGCTCCGGCGCGTGGGCGTGGCCGTCGGGCTGGCGACGAGGTCCGTGGCCGTCACGCTCGCCGTGCGCGGTCTCCGTCCGCACGCCGCCTTCACCCCCTCCGGTGAGCGGCGGCTGTGGCGGGGCCGTGTACCGGTGGAGACCCTCCGCCGGATCGGCGCCGCGCGCGACGGCTCGGCCCACGACGTGCATCTGGCCGCGCTCGCCGGGGCCTTGTCGGTCTGGTCGGCCCGCTCCGGCGTCCCGCTTCCCCGGGTGACGGCCGTGCTGCCCGTCGACGCACGACGAGCCGACGACGAACAGACCTGGGGGAACCGCTGCTTCGCCCTGCCGCTGAAGCTGCCGGTGCGGACCGCCCCGGAACACCCGGACGGTTCCCGGGACAAGGAGGCGTCCCTGCGAGGACTGGATCACGTCATGGCGACGACCCGCAAGGTGCGGGGCGAGACCTGGCGGCAGGCCATTTCGGACCTGGTCCGCTTCATGCCGGACAGGCCCACCGATTGGTACCTGCGAAGGATGCTCTCCCCGCGCGTCACCAACGTCATGGCCACCTCCATGCCGCTCGCCGACAAGGGGAGCCTGGGGGAGACGCAGGTGACGGGAACCGCTCTGCTGCCCCTGCTCGTGCCGGGGCATCTCTTCGCGGTGGGGCTGTCGTTCTTCGGCGACTGGGCCGAGGTCTCCTTCGTCGCCGACCGCGCCCTCCCCCTCGGAGAACTGCTGCCGGAGCTGTGGGAGCAGGCCGTGGGCGAACTGGCGGAGAGCTCGAAGCCGGTGTGAGCCGACCCGGGCCCATAGGGAAGACCTGGCACGACGGAGCAACGCGATGGACGTCACAGATGTACACCACTCCTACCGGCAGCGCGCCGTTCTCCGGGGCGTCGACCTGCGGTTACGGCCCGGCACCCTCGCCGGGATCGTCGGCGAGAACGGGGCGGGCAAGACGACGCTGCTGAAGATCCTCTCCGGTGAACTGCGGCCGGACCGCGGTTCGGTGCGCCACACCGGCCGGTTCGGCTACTGCCCGCAGTCCGTGGTCCTGGACGACTCCTTCACCGTCCGACAGCATCTCGACTTCTTCAAAAGGGCGTTCGGACTCGCGGACCTGCGGCGGGCCGAGGAGGTGATGGAGACCCTGGCCTTCACCGAGTACCTCGACCAGCGTGCGGGCCTGCTCAGCGGGGGCTCCCGGCAGAAGCTCAACCTGACCCTGGCGCTCATGCACGATCCGGACGTACTCCTGCTGGACGAGCCCTACCAGGGCTTCGACTGGGAGACGTATCTGCGCTTCTGGGAGCTGGCGGCGAGATTGCGCGACGCCGGGCGCTCGGTGCTGGTCGTCTCGCACCTCGCGTACGACATCGACCGGCTGGACGTCCTCTGGCGCCTGGCGAACGGCCGCCTCCACCGTCAGGAACGGCGTACGGAGGCGACGGTATGAGGCGGCACTGGTCCCTGTTCGCCACGGCGTCCCGGTACGCGCTGATCGGGCACGCCCGCAACCGGTTCGCGATGCTGCTGGTGGTCGTGTACATCCCCGTCTGGATCGCCCTTGCCTATGTGACCATTCCCGGCGAGCCGGCCCCGTTCCGGCTGCGGGCGACCGGTGAGGTCCTGACCCCGCCCGGCAACCACCTCACCCAGATCACCGGTGCGCTGAACGCGGTCACCCTGATCGCCGGGTTCATGATGTTCGCGGCCACCTTCACGGGAGGCGCGTTCGACCGCCGCCTCGCGATGGCGGGCTATCCCCGCTATCACCTCGTCCTCGCCAAGCTTTCCGCGCTCACGCTGGTCTGCGGCGCCATCGCCGCGTACGCCACGGTCACCGTCGGGGTCTCCTGGCCGCCGCGACAGCCCCTCCTGCTCGCCGCCGCGCTGTTCTGCGCGGCTCTGACCTACGGCGCGCTCGGCGTGGTCTTCGGATCGGTGCTCCGCCGGGAGGTGGAGGGCATGTTCGCCATCCTGATGATCAGCATTCTCGATGTCGCCCTGCAGAATCCCCTCTCCAGCTCCGGATCGGACAGCGCCGTCGTGCGCTTCCTGCCGACGTACGGAGCGGTGCAGGCCAGTATGTCCGCGGCCTTCTCCGACGCGTCGGCCGTCCGGGGCCTCGTGATCCAGTGCCTCTGGCTCAGCGGCGCGGCGGCGGCCGGGTTCCTGGTCTTCCGCCGCCGCACCCGCAACGCGCTCGCTCCGCGACGGAAGCCGTGGGTCCCGGCTCGCCGGGGGCCTGGCACGGACGGATCCCTGCCCTCGCGAAAGTCCGGTTCGGCGTAGGCGCGCCGGGCCCGTCCGGTGGACCTCGCGTTTCAGATGGCGAGCACGGCGGCGAGCATCCGCCGGACGACCGGGGTCAGTTCGGCCGCATCGGGCGCCGGGCGGCTCGCAGCCGGTGCCCCGGCGAGCCGGTCGTACAGCAGGCCGTCGGTCCAGGCGACGAGCAGGTCCGCCGCCTCTGCCGGACGGGGCGCGCCGAGCGCGGCCAGCAGGGCGGCGGCCCTGGAACGCGCGGCGAGGCCGGCGGTCTCCAGGTCGGCGCGCAGCTCCGGGCGGCGGGTCGCCTCCAGGCTGAGCTCGAAGCGGGCGAGCTGACGGTCCCGGCCCTCGGTCAGCCAGTGGTGCAGCAGAGCGGCCAGCGCCTCTGCGGCGGAGTCCGGGTCCGGGTCGCCGTGATCCGCTTCCCACCGGTCCACGTCGGCGACCGTGAGTTCGGCCAGGCGGAGGTAGCAGGCGCTGATCAGAGCGCTCCGCGTACGGAAGTAGTACGACGTGCTGCCCGCCGGCAGCCCCGCGGCGGTGTCGACCGCGCGATGGGTCAGGCCGCGCAGGCCGGCGGAGGCCACCGTGCCGATGGCGGCGTCGGCGATCAGGTCTCGGCGATCAGGAGGGGACACACCTGCACTCTACAGGTGTAGAGTGCGGAGCGTTGACCTCTACAGGTGTAGAGGTGGTGTGCGGGTGAGCGAAGGAGGCGGTCTTTATGGGTGTTCGTCATGCTGTCGTGGCCGGGGGCGGTATCGGGGGGCTGACCGCCGCAGTGGCCCTGAGCCGCCGCGGATGGCGCGTGACCGTCTGCGAACGGGCTCCCGCCCTTACGGGGATCGGCGCCGGTATCGTCCTCGCCCCCAACGCCCTGCGCGCCCTGGACTCGATCGGCCTGGGCCCGGAGGTGTGGGTGGGTGGCGCCCTGCCCGCCCAGGTCGGAGTGCGTACGCCCGACGGCGCCTGGCTGAGCCGGACCGGAGCCGGTGGCACGTCCTCCCGCTACGGGCTCCCCACGCTTGCCGTGCACCGCGGCTTCCTGATCGACGCCCTTGCCGCCGCCCTGCCGCCGGGCGTCGTACGCCTCGGTGTGCCGGTGAGCGGTGTGCAGGACGCCGGGGGCACGGTCGTCGTCCGTACGTCGGCGGGCGAGCTGCGCGCCGACGTCGTCGTGGCGGCCGACGGCATGCGCAGCGTGCTCCGCGGACAGCTCTTCCCCCGGCACCCCGGTCTCCGGCACGCCGGGGAGGCCGGTTGGCGGGCGGTGCTGTCCGGCGTCGGCCTGCCTGCCCGCTCGGCGGCCGAGACCTGGGGCCGGGGGGAGCGGTTCGGCTTGGTCCCCCTCGTCGACGGCCGGATCTACATCTACGCCACCGCCGTCACCGGCCCGGGTACGAAGTCGGCTGACCGCGCCGTCACCGGCCCGGGTGCGGCTCCCGCCTACCGCGGCGCGGATCCGGCCGACCACCACGCGGAGCTGACCCGGCGCTTCGGCGCGTGGCACGATCCGATACCCGCGCTGTTGGACCGGCTGGATCGGCGGAACCCCGAACCCGTCGCCGTACTCCACCACGACTTCCATGAACTGGCCTCGCCCCTGCCCCGGTTCCACTCCGGCCGGGTGGCCCTCCTCGGTGACGCTGCCCACGCGATGACGCCCAACCTGGGCCAGGGCGGTTGTCAGGCCATCGAGGACGCGGTCGTCCTGGCGCACCTCCTCGCGGGCGGCGGCGCCGACGACGTACCGGCCGCGCTCGCCGCCTACTCGGAGGCCCGGCACCCGCGCACCACCCGTATCAGCCGCCGCTCCCGGCGCATCGGTGAACTCGCCCGGCTCTCCCACCCCCTTGCCGTGTCCGTGCGGAACCTTGCCGTAAGGGCCACTCCGTGGGCGGTCACGGCGAGGGCCTTGGACACAGTCCTCGGCTGGCAGCCCCCTTCCTGACCCGGCCCGGCCACACACCCGTCCGTCCACATCAAGGAGCAACCATGAACAGCTCGGTCATATCCGGCCCCACCTCCCGGGCGGACTCCGTGCGTCCCTTCAAGGCGGGCGCCTACGGGTTCGTCCTCCTGGGAGTCGGCCACCTCGCCCTCTCCGCCGTGGCGGCCTCGGCCGACCGGACACCGGAGCAGCATGCAGCCGACACGGCGATGCGGGAGTCCACGTTCGCCCTGCTCGGCCTGGAACGCACCGTCCTTGACGTCACCACCGGCATGAGCATCGCGATGGCGCTCTTCAGCATCACCTGCGGACTGCTCATCCTCGCCGCCGTCCGCCACGCCCCTGAACTCGTCCGGCGCCGCACCGCCTTCGGATGGATCGCCCTGGCGGTCTCCCTCGCCGTCCTGGCGACAGCGGTCCTCCTGCTGCCCCCTCCGCCGATCGCCGTCCTCACCGTCGCGAGCTGCGCCTTCGCCCTGTCGTTGCGCAGGGCTGCCGCTCCTGTCTCCACCGTCCGCGCGGCCGCGGGTGCGTGACGAGGGCCGTCATGCGCGCCCGGGCGGGGGAGAGGCGTCGCCCCCGCCCGGCGTACCGGCGGAGTCCAGGCCCCATGGCGTCGGCTCCTGTGGCACCGCGATACTGCGACCGACCGTTCCGCCGAATCCGCCGGATCCGCCGAATCCCTCGAAAGGGCTTACGTGACGCACCAGTTCCCCGCACTCACCCGGCTCGGCCTGGGCGGTGTGACGCTCGTCCTCGTCCTCGCGGGCTCCACCCTGCCCGCCACCGCGTCCCCCGCCGACACCGGCCGCAGCAGCATCGCGCAGCCCACCGTCGAGGAGCAGCGCCTCGACCGGGCCGTCCCGCAGGAGATCCTGAGGCGCAGTGGGTTCGACGCCCTCGCCCCACGCTTCGCCCACGCCCTGGAGGGCTCCCGCAGTTACGCGCAGACGGAGCGGGTGGTGACCCGCCACGCCTCGGCGCTGTGGCGGCGGGCCGTGGACCGCGCCCAGGGCAGGGGGCCCGCCACGGGCGACCTGAGCCGGGGCGATGACCGCCCGCTGTACTGGGCCCGCCTCGCACTCAGCCGTGAACTGCGGGAGTGGACGCCCCGGTTCGGGCTGGACGACCGGCGGCGCAAGGCCCTGCACACCGCCCTGGAGACCTCCTCGCGCGGCCAGGAGGACATCCGCTACCCGGGCCGTCAGGTGAAGCGGGTCCTGGTCACCGGCTTCGACCCGTTCACGCTGGACCGGGACGTCCGGATCGGCAACCCCTCGGGCGCGAGCGCGCTCGCCCTGGACGGCACCCTGGTGCGGACCGCCAAGGGGCTTGCCCGAATAGAGGCCGTCGTCTTCCCGGTGCGCTGGTCGGACTTCGCCGAGGGTGCCGTCGAACGGGCCCTCGCCCGGCAGCTGCCGCACCTGGACGCCTTCACCACCATCAGCCAGGGCCGCCCGGGCCGTTTCGACGTGGAGCGCACCAACGGCGCCTGGCGCGGCGGCTTCCCCGACAACGAGAACCTGTCCCGTACGGGGGTGGTGCCCGTCACCGACCCCGCATCGCAGCCGCAGTGGACCTCCACCACCCTCCCGTACCACCGGCTCACCGAAGCGGACACGGGCCGCTTCCCGGTGTACGACAACACCGAGGTCACCGAGATCCCCGCAGGCGCCACCCAGCCGGTGACCAGGCCGGACGGCCCCACCCCCGGATCGACCGCACGGGCCGGGGGAGGCGGCGACTACCTCTCCAACGAGATCGCCTACCGGGCCACCCTGCTCCGCGACCGGCTGAGGCTGCCGGAGCTGCCGGGCGGTCATCTGCACACGCCTGTCCTGCAGTTCGGCACGGAGAACGCGAACCCGGCGACGGGCGGTGTCACCGACCCGGACTTCGAGCGCAACCGCTCGGACATCGTGAGCCAGGTACGGGCGCTGGTGAGGACGGCGGTGAGCGCGGCCCCTTGATTACCGCGCCCGGACCGGATGGCGGCTCCGGGCCGGGACCGCCATCCGGTCCGAGCTGGGCCGAGCCGGTCCGGGCCGGGCCGATTCGGCCGCCGTCCGCGTGAGGTACCCGACGGCGCGGCGTGAGATACCGCGTGATCGTTCCCGGACGGGGTAGCGAAAAGGTATGACCACCGACAGAACAGCCACCGCCCCCGACGGATACGTGCAGCCGGAGCTCGACGTCCGGGCCCTGACCGAGCTGCTGGACGGCGAGTACGCCGAGGTCCGTGACCTGGTCCGCGCCAACCTGGTGACGTACGCCTCCGTCCTCGACGAGGCCGACGAGCTCGGCATCGGCGCGTACCGCGAGCGGGTGCGCGACCTCGTGGTCGAGATGGCGGCGACGGGGCAGACCGGCATGGGCTTCCCGACGCGGTACGGCGGGGGCGGTGATGTCGGGGCCTCCATCGCCGCGTTCGAGACCCTCGCCTTCGGTGATCTGTCGGTGCTGGTCAAGGTGGGCGTGCAGTTCGGGCTCTTCGGTGGCGCGATCCTCCACCTGGGCACCGAACGCCACCACGACGCCTATCTGCCCCGCCTGATCACCGGGGAGCTGATGGGCTGCTTCGCGATGACCGAGACCGGGCACGGCTCGAATGTGCAGGCGCTCGGCACCGTCGCGCGGTACGACGTCGCCGCGCGGGAGTTCGTCATCACCACCGAGGGCGACCAGGCGCGCAAGGACTACATCGGCAACGCGGCCCGTCATGGCGAACTGGCGGTCGTCTTCGCCCAGTTGGAGGTGGGCGGGGAGTCCGAGGGCGTGCACGCGTTCGTCGTGCCGATCCGGGTCGGCGGTGAGCCGGCGCCCGGCGTCCGGATCGAGGACGACGGCCGCAAGATGGGCCTCAACGGCGTGGACAACGGGCGCATCCACTTCGACGGCGTGCGGGTCCCCCGTGAGGCGCTGCTCAACCGGTTCGCCGACGTCACCCCGGAAGGCGTCTACAAGAGCACGATCGACAACCCCGACCGCCGCTTCTTCACCATGCTCGGCACCCTGGTCCAGGGCCGGGTCAGCGTTGGTGGCGCCGGGGTGAGCACGGCCAAGGTCGCCCTCGCCGTCGCCACCAAGTACGCCCTGCGGCGCCGCCAGTTCGCGGCGAGCGCCCAGGGGGAGGAGCAACTGCTCCTGGACTACGGACTGCATCAGCGCCGTCTGCTGCCGCTCATCGCCCGTACGTACGCGCTGCACTTCGCCCAGGACGTCGTACGTACGCAGCTGCACGACGTCTTCTCCGGCGCCGAGGACGACCCGCAGGGACGGCGCAGGCTGGAGGCCCGGGCCGCCGGAACCAAGGCGCTCGGCACCTGGCACGCCACCCGGACGATCCAGGAGTGCCGCGAGGCGTGCGGCGGCGCCGGCTATCTCGCCGTCAACCGGTTCGCCGCCCTCAAGGCCGACAGCGACATCTTCACCACCTTCGAGGGCGACAACCACGTCCTGCTCCAGCTCGTCGCCAAGGGCCTGCTCACCGACTACGCGAGCGAGTTCGAGGACCTGGACCAGCTCGGCATGGTCCGCTACGTCACCAACCTCGCCGTCGAGACGGTCATCGAGAAGACGTCGGCCCACAAACTGCTCGAACGGGTACGGGATCTGCTGCCCGGCGGCGACGAGTGGGACCAGGAAGCGGGCCTGCTCGACTCGGAGTACCAGCTCGCCATGGTCCGCTACCGCGAGGAGCACATGCTCGCCGGGGTGGCCCGCAGGCTCAAGAGCGGGATCGACCGGAAGCGCGATGCGGGTGCCGTCTTCTCCGAGGTGCAGGACCACGTCATCGCCGTCGCCCACGCCCACGTGGAGCGGCTGGTGCTGGAGGCGTTCGTCGAGAAGACGCGTACGCTGCCCGAGGGCGGCAACAAAGTCGCGCTGGGCCTGCTGTGCGACCTCTTCGCCCTGTCGACGATCGAGGCGGACCGGGCGTGGTTCATGGAGCACGGCCGCCTGACCGTCCAGCGTTCCAAGGCGATCACCCGTGAGGTGAACGACCTCTGTCGCAAGGTCCGGCCACTCGCGGGCGGCCTCGTCGACGCGTGGGGCATCCCGTCCGCGATGCTGCGGGCGCCGGAGCTGGTGGGCTGACCCGACCCGCTGGGCCGTCACCTGCGGTCCGCCACCCCTGGGGTGACGTCTGCTCCCGAGGTGACGTCGTCCACTCCCGGGGTGGCATCGCCTGGTCCCGGGGTGACGTCGTCTACTCCCGGGGTGGCATCGCCTGGTCCCGGGGTGACGTCGCCGCGAGCACCAGCTCCACGCAGTGCGCCTCCAGCCGTTCGCGGGGTACGTCGAGGGTGCCGCGCAGCCACCCCGCGAAGAGGTTCGCCAGGCTGCCGACCAGGGCGTGCGCGGCCATACGGCGGTCGATGCCGTCCCCCGTACCGGAGAGCTGACCGCCGACGAGATCGGTGAACACCGGCATGACCCGGTGGCTGTGGGCCCCGAGAACCGGGTCGGCGAAGGGCTCCAGGAGCAGCAGGCGGCCCTTGTGCGGCGCGTCCAGGACCAAGGCGACGAAGGCGGAGACAGCGGCCCGGGCCCGGACCTCCAGCTGCGGGTCGCTGAGCGCCACGGCCTCCTCCAGGGCCCTCCTGGCCTCGTCGGCGACCCGCTCGAAGGCGGCGAGGAGCAGGTCGTCGCGCCCGGCGAAACTCTCGTAGAAATAGCGGTCGGTCAGGCGCGCTCGGCGGCAGACGGACCGGACCGTCACAGCGGCGCACCCCTCCTCGCCGGCCAGGCGCTCGGCGGTGTCCAGCAGGACCTGCCGACGGGCCGCGCGACGATCGGCGAGCTTGGTGCCGCCCCAGCTCCGTTCCGCCAACTCCGGTGCCCCCGTTCCCCATTGGGTTCATTTTCCTGTCGGCCCGATTGACGACAGCCGTCCCCACATCCTAACTTGAGGACGGGTGTCATCAGATTGCTCCCGGCGGCCTCGCAGCGGAATCCCTCACCGGAGGTACACGTGACAGCGTCAGCCCACGGACCGTCCCCGGCCGACCCGGGAACCGTCGAACCCCTCGGCCCCGACTCCCTCACCTGGCGCTGGTTCGGCGACTGGAGGGGCCTCCTCCTCGCCCCCTGGGCCGGGTCGATGCAGAACATGCACCCCGGACTGGGCGCGGGCGTCGCCGAGCACTCGCGCTTCTTCGAGGAGCGGTGGGAACGCCTCTTCCGCTCGCTGTACCCGATCGGCGGAGTCGTGTACGACGGCCCGCTCGCCGCCCGTACGGCCCGCGAAGTGCGCGGCTACCACGCCTCGATCAGCGGGGTCGACGAGCGGGGCCGCCCCTATCACGCGCTCGCCCCGGACACGTTCTACTGGGCGCACGCCACGTTCTTCATGCTGACCGTGCAGGTGGCCGAGCGCTTCGGCGGCGGCCTCACCGAAGCCCAGCGGCACACACTCTTCGACGAGCACGTCCGCTGGTACGCGCTGTACGGCCTCTCCATGAAACCCGTCCCCCACAGCTGGGAGGAGTTCCAGCGGTACTGGGACCACATGTGCACCGACGTCCTGGAGGACAACCGGCCGACCCGGGACGTCCTGAACATGCGCCGTATCGCCCGGCCACCCCTCCTGCGGCTGCTGCCGTCGCCGCTGTGGGCCGTCGTCCGCGTCCCGATGGTCCGGCTGATGCGGTGGCTCACGGTGGGGATGTATCCGCAGGCCGTCCGCGAACGCCTCGGGCTCCGCTGGACGCCCCACGACGAACGGCTGCTCCGGGTGCTGGGGTGGGCGGTCCACCACGCCTGGCGGTGCGTTCCCGAGCGGCACCGCTTCCACCCGCGCGCCCGTGCGGGCTGGGACCGCGAGCGGGGCCGACCGACGACGGGCCCGGTGGAGACGCCCGCCCGGAACCTCCCGCCGGAGGGGCGGCGCGGGCTGCCGCAGCACTACGCACCGGGGGGCTGACCGTCTGCGGGCATTCGAGCGTATGGACATGCGGGCATCGGCCCGGGCGCGGCATCTGGATACGGGAGTTGCCGTGATCACGAGAGACGAACGGCGCACCCGGTGATTCTCGGTGACCCCCGGCGACCGTCTTCGCCCTCGGGTGGACCGATTCCCGCGCACCCTGGGGAGCCAGTGCTTCACCCGGTCGCACGGCTCCCCTCGGAATTACTGGACAAAAAGATATAAAATTACCCATGAGTCGCGAGGTGTGCGTGCCCGGCCTCCGGCCGGGACGGCCATGCCCCAGTCGAAGAGGAGCCGCGCAGATGTCCGCCACTACGGAGCACCGCCCCCATTCCGGCCACGCCCATCGGCACGCTCCGGGGTGCGGGCATGTAGCGATCCCGCACGAGGGCCACGTCGACTACGTCCACGACGACCATCTGCACCGCGTGCACGGCGACCATGTGGACGAATGCACGAAGTCCGGCCACGCGGTCCACGAGGGCCACGACCACCAGCACGGCCAGGACTGCGGTCATGTCGCCGTCCCGCACGGCGACCACGTGGACTATGTCCATGACGGCCACCGGCACTCCGAGCACGACGGGCACTGGGACGACCACTGACCTGTGGCCTCCGGCCTGCTGCGGGCGTGGGGTCAGGGGAACGTTTCTTCTCAAGGTGGCTAGTCGGCGGGAGCGCCCCAGCGGTGGGCGGAGGGGTGTTCCCGCGGACCGTCTGAACATTCACCCGGCGATGTGCGTGCGGCGGTCCAGATGGCCTCGATCCCGAGCGGGCGGTAGCCGTCCTCCGGCGCCCACGTCGATGCGCTGGAACGTTCCTGCGTGTGCGCGTGTGCCAGGGGTGCGGGCGGCGTCTTGCGCTCGATGCCTCCAAGGCGTCGTTCGAAGTCGGCCTGCAACCGGTTCATGGTGTCGAGAAAGTCCTCAAGCGGAATGCTTCCTTCGTGCATCTGCTCCTCGTTTCCTGCGTTTGTCGCACCCCGCACAACGATCTCTTCCGCCTGGGGGAATGCGGCATTCGGGTGACCCGTAAGGGAACATGCGCGTGCTCGCCCAGGACTGTGCTGCCGTCGCGGTGGTCGGCCATGAGGAGGGTGCGGCCGCGCTACCACGGCTCACGTACGTACAGGCTCTCCCCGTCGGCCGTACCGTTTGCGGAGTGTGGAGCGTCGGGTTTGAGTGGGTGGGATCCTCCGTTCGCTCATCAGGAGCTGGCATGTCGATGGCTTTCGGTTCTGCCTCCGGTCCGCCCGATCCGTTCAGTGATCTGCTGAATCGTTTCTTCGGTATGTCGCCGGCATCGTCGCCACCGGCCGTGCAGCGCGTGCCCATCGGCCGGCTCCTCACGGAATCCTCGCGTGAACTTCTGGACGCCGCCGCAGGCAGGGCGGTCGAGGACGGTACGCCCGACCTCGATACGGAGCACCTCCTGTGGGCCGCCACCCAGGTCGAGCCCACCCGCAGACTGCTCGCCCAGGCCGGGGTCGACCCCGTGAAGCTGGGGGAGCGGATCGCGAAGGTGCTGCCCCGGGAGTCCGCGGAGCCGTCCTCCGAGCCCGGCCTCACCCCGGCGGCCAAACGGACCCTCGCCCTCGCCCATGCCAGGTCGCAGGCGGCCGAGGTCTCGTACATCGGGCCCGAGCACATTCTCGGTGCCCTCCTCGCCGATGCCGATTCCGGCGCCTCCCGGTTCCTGCGCGCCCAGGACCTGGACGTCCCCGAGCTGCGCGGCATGACGGACCGGGCGGTACGCGGACAGGGCGCCGCCCCCGCAGCCGTGAAGCAGCCGTCCACGACCCTGGACGAGTTCGGCCGGGACCTGACCGAGGAGGCCAGGGCGGGCAGGCTCGACCCCGTGGTCGGCCGGGCCGAGGAGATCGAGCAGACCATCGAGATCCTGTCGCGGCGCTCCAAGAACAACCCGGTGCTCATCGGTGAGCCCGGCGTCGGCAAGACCGCCATCGTGGAGGGGCTTGCCCAGCGCATCGTCGCGGGCGAGGTGCCCGACACACTGAAGGACAAGCGGGTCGTCTCGCTGGACCTGTCCGGCATGGTGGCCGGAGCCCAGTACCGCGGCCAGTTCGAGGAGCGGCTCAAGAAGGTCATCGAGGACGTCCAGGAGTCCGACGGCGAGATCATCCTCTTCATCGACGAACTCCACACGGTCGTCGGAGCGGGTGCGACGGGCGAGGGTTCGATGGACGCGGGCAACATGCTCAAGCCCGCCCTCGCACGCGGCGAGCTCCATGTGGTCGGCGCGACCACGATCGACGAGTACCGCAAGCACATCGAGAAGGACGCCGCCCTGGAGCGCCGCTTCCAGCCCGTCCTGATCCCGGAGCCCACCGTCGAGGAGACCGTACAGATCCTCGAAGGGCTGCGGGACGCGTACGAGGCCCACCACCAGGTCCGGTTCGCCGACGGGGCGCTGACGGCGGCGGCCGAGCTGTCCGACCGCTACATCTCCGACCGCTTCCTGCCCGACAAGGCCATCGACCTGATGGACCAGGCCGGTGCCCGCGTACGGCTGCGCAGTGCGAACCGCTCCACCGAGGTCGTCAGCCGGGAGGACCGCCTGGCGAAGCTGCGCCGGGAGAAGGACCAGGCAGTGGCCGCCGAGGAGTTCGAGCGGGCCAAGGAGCTCAAGGAGCAGATCGCCGAGGTCGAGGGCGAACTCGCGGGCATCGAGGAGCGCCGGGAGGGCGTCGTCTCCGTGACGGCCTCCGACATCGCCGACATCGTCTCCCGCCGTACGGGAATCCCGGTCGCCCAGCTCACCGCGGGCGAGAAGGAGAAGCTCCTCAGGCTGGAGGAGGAGATGCACGCGCGGATCGTCGGCCAGGACGAGGCCGTCACCGCGGTCTCCGAAGCCGTACGCCGCAACCGCGCGGGCATGGGCGACCCGGACCGGCCCGTCGGCTCGTTCCTCTTCCTCGGGCCCACCGGAGTGGGCAAGACCGAGCTGGCCAAGACCCTGGCCGAGCTGCTGTTCGGCGACGACGACCGGATGATCCGGTTCGACATGAGCGAGTTCCAGGAGAAGCACACGGTCGCCCGGCTCGTCGGCGCGCCGCCCGGTTACGTCGGCTACGAAGAGGCCGGTCAGCTGACGGAGAAGGTGCGGCGCCGCCCCTACAGCGTGGTGCTCTTCGACGAGGTGGAGAAGGCGCACCCCGATGTCTTCAACACGCTGCTCCAGATCCTCGACGACGGCCGCCTCACGGACGGACAGGGCCGTACGGTCGACTTCCGCCACTGCGTCGTCGTCATGACGTCCAACATCGGCGCCCACCGCATCCTCGCCCACGAGGGTGACGCCGCCGAGCTCAAGGACGAGCTGATGGAGGATCTGCGGGGCCGGTTCCTACCCGAGTTCCTCAACCGCATCGACGACATCATCGTCTTCCACAGCCTCACCGAGGACGACCTGTCCGAGATCGTCGACCACCTGCTGGACCGCAGCAAGCACCGCGTCCACGCACAGGGCCTGACGCTGGACGTCACCGAAGCGGCGAAGAAGCTCCTCGTGGCCCACGGGTACCAACCGGCCTTCGGCGCCCGTCCGTTGCGCCGCACGATCCAGACGGAACTCGACAACCGCGTCGCCTCCCTCCTCCTCGGCGGCGAGGCCGGACCCGGCGACACGATCGTCGCCGACGTGGAGGACGACTCCCTGCACTGCACGATCCGCAGGAACGACACGAACGACACGAACGACACGAACGACACGAACGCTGCGAACGACTTGAACGCCGCGAACCCCACGAACAAGGAGTGACCGATGGCTCACCACCACCACAAGTCCAACGAAGAGGTCGAGGGCGACCCGGACACCGGCCACAGCCGCGGAATGCCCCGGCGCCCGGACGAGAAGAAGCTCGACGAGCGCCTGGAGGAGGACCGCGAGGAGGCGGGTCTGCCGCCGGAGCGGGACACACGGGGCGACTAGCCGGTCTCCGGTCGGCCGCTTTCGGCACAGCGGCAACTCTGGCACGGCGCGCGACCTGCCTCGGGTCGCGCGCCGCCGTCGATCCTGCCGGTCGGCTCAGCGCGCGGGTGCCGGGCGACCGAGGGCGAACCGGGCGGCGGTGCCCGGCCGCCCCTCGACCAGGTCGGCGGCCAGGTCGCCGATGGCCGGTCCGAACTTGAACCCGTGCCCGGAGAAGCCCGCCAGCACGGTGACCGGCCCCTGCCGGTCGATGACGAAGTCCTCGTCGGGCGTTGTGGTGTAGAGGCAGGTGAGGGGCACCGGCTCGGTCCCGGCGATGCCGGGCAGCCACTCCGCGGCGTAGGCACGGAGGCGATCGACGGCCGCCGGGTCCGGCGTACGGTCGCGGTGGTCGGGGTCCACGACCGGCCCGACGCCGTGCAGACCGATCTTGACGCCGTCCACGCTCCCCAGCCCGTACACGCCGCCCGGCAGACCGAACCCGGCCCCCGGGTGGTGGATGAACGACGGCCACTCCACCGCGTCCGGCACCGGGAAGTGCACCGGCTGCTCCTGGGTGACCCGCATCGGCGGCAGGCCACTCACCAGGCCCGGCAGAAGACCGGGCGCCCAGCCGCCCACGGCGACCACCACCGCGTCCGCCGTCAGCGCCTCGTCGGCGTCCGTCACCACGGTGACCCCGCCCCCGGTACGCCGGACTTCCTTCACGCGCACCCCGTGCCGCACCTCGGCGCCCCGCTGTCCGGCCGCCTTCAGCAGCGCGGCCACGGCGTCGTCGGCGTGCACCCGGCCTGCGTCCGGGTGGTACAGCGCGGCCGTGTCGGCCCGGAGCCCCGGCCACCGGTCGGCGACCTCCCCGGGCGAGAGCCGCCGCGCGGACCGGCCCGCCGCGGCGAGCACGTCGGCCAGCCTGTCCACCGCCCGGGGCAGCCCGTGGTCGACGGCCCCGGTGAGCGTCAGGACCGGCTGCCCGCTCTCCTCCTCCAGCCGTCGCCACAGGGGCAGCGCCCGGAGCGCCAGCTCCGTGTACGAGGGCTCCGCGTACGCCAGCCGGAAGATCCGGGAGGAGCCGTGCGAGCTGCCGCGGTCGTGCCCCGGACCGAAACGTTCCAGCACGGTGACCCGGTGGCCGCGCGCCGAGAGCCGCCAGGCGGCGGCCGCTCCCATCAGCCCGCCGCCGACGACAAGGACGCGAAGAGGCATGAGCGTGTGTTCCTTTCCTTCGTCGGGATCGTGCCCGGGGAGCCGGACGGCCCCGACGAAGGATACGGAGAAGACACCTCACCATCTCCCCCTTACCTCCTTACCCCCTCACCACCGCACCGCCACGGCCGCGCGGTGGCCGGCCGGGACCGCCACGTCGGTCAGGAGCCAGCCGGCGGGGGCGGACGGTACCGGGCCGGAGCCGACGTACTCGGCGGACGGGTCCGCGCCCAGGCCGACGCCGGTGCCCTTCAGGTAGGCCTCCTTCCTGGTCCATACGCGGGCGAAGGCGGCGGCCCCCGCATCGGGGGGAAGCGCGGCGAGTTCGGCCGACTCCAGCGGGTGGAGGACATCGGCGGCCTCCGCGACGGTCTGCGGTGGGGGCACCGGCTCGACGTCCACGCCGACCGGGGTGGCGGCGACCGCGATCAGGCTCAGCCCCTCGCAGTGCGAGAGCGAGAAGTGCAGCCGCCCGTCCGGAAGCACCGGGCGGCCGTGCGGCTCCCCGCAGCAGGGGCAGGGCGCCCGGGCCACCGAAACGGCGCGGGGGGCGATGCCGAGGTGGGCGGCGAGCAGGCGGCGCAGCCCCACGTGGGCGCACATGTAGGTGGCCCGGTCGCCGGGGCGGCGGAACTCCTCGGCGCGGGCGAGTTCGGCCGGGTCGAGGACGAGGGGCGCGTAGCGGGTGACGGTCTCCTGGTGGGTGGCGGTGGCGACGAGCCACAGGTGCGGGTGCGCCGGGCTGGGCCGGGGCTGCCGGGGCAGGGCCGAGGTCAGGGGCGGGAGGGGATCGGGGAGCAGGATGCCGCCCGCCGCAGAGCCGGGGCGGATGCCGCCCGCCGGGGAGTCGGGGCGGATGCCGCACGCCGGGGATTCGGGCCGGGAGCGGGACGCCAGGGGTGGGGTCATGTCTGCCTCGCAGGGGTCATGTCGGCCTCACACAGGAGTGGTGGTCGTGTCGGGTACGGGGCGGGCCTCCGCCCGGGGTTCAGCCGTCTTCCCTGCCGGGGTCCGCAGCGCCATGGCCGCCGCGAGAGGGGAGAGGAAGGCGATCGCCGCGCAGAGCAGCCAGGTCCCCGTCACGCCGAGGTACAGGGAGACGGCGCTGAACAGGGCGAGGGACAGCGGGGCCGCGCCGATGGTGGCCAGGCTGAGGATGGACATCGCCGCACCCATCCGGCCCTCGGGGACGGCCTGCTGATAGGCCGTCACCAGCGCGGGCCCGTTGAGGCCGGAGAAGACGCCGACGGCACAGGCCACTCCGGCGAGCGTGCCGGGCGAGGGCATGAGCGCCATCGCGGCCATACCGGCGGCCAGTCCCGTGCCGGTCACCACCAGCTTGAGGAAGACCGGGATGCGGTGGGCCAGGGCCGCGCCGATCGCGGCGGACGCCAGCGCCCCCACGCTGAAGGCGGCGAGCACCAGGGCCACCGCGCCCACGCCCCAGCCCTTGCCGGAGGCCTGGAGCGGCAGGGCGACCTCGGCCGGCCACGCGAACGCCAGGTCCAGGCAGAAGCAGGCCACGAACATCCACAGCAGCCGGGGATGGGCGGCCAGCAGCCGGAAGCCGTCGCCGGACCGGCGCAGTACGGAGGGCCCGGACGCGCGGCGCTCGGGGCGTGCCATCCGGTGGGTGACATGGGCGGCGCAACCCAGCCAGACGGCACAGCCGACGGCGGCCAGGACCATGACGGCGGGCAGACCGCCGACGGTGACGAGCCACGCCCCGAGCGGTGTTCCCGCGATGGGAGCCAGGCGCAGCACCATGGAGAAGAGGGAGTTGGCACGGCCGAGGTGTTCGTCGGGGGCGAGCCGGGTCAGCAGGACGCCGGACGCGGGTCCGGTGAGCCCGAGGAGCGACCCCTCGACGACGGCGATGGCGATCAGCGGCCACAGCGCGTCCGTGGTCGCGGTGACCAGGGCCCCGGCCGCCAGGACGGCGACCCGGGTGGAGGTCGCGCGTAGCAGCAGGACCCGGGGGCCCAGGGCGTCGGTGAGCGCACCGCCGAACAGGAGCATCAGGGCGCGCGGGAGGGTGGAGGCGAGGATGACGAAGGTGACGGCGCCGTGCCCGCCGAGCTGGATGGCGGTCCAGCTCATGGCGATGAGCAGGGCGAAGCTGCCTGCCTGTACGGCGGCCTGGCCCACGACGAGGCTGTTGATACGGGGCCAGTCGACGCCGGGACCGGCGTCGGCCGGTGTGCTGGGGGTGGAGCTCGGTTCCATGGGGTCGGCCTTCTGCGGAGTCGGTCGAGGGCGGGACAGGGCGGGGTGCGATGAGGTGCGGTGAGGTGAGGTGAGGTGAGGGACGGTGGCGTACGGAGGGTCTGCGGGTATCCGGGGCTGCGGGCCGGGCCGGGCCGGGCGAGGTACGGCGGGTCGGCGCGGGCCTGCGGGCAGGCGGAGCCGGGTCAGGCGAGTGGATGCGTGCGGACCCGGATCCGTACGCCGGTCGCGTCGCCGCGCAGGCTCGCCGCGACGGCGAGGGCCACCGCACGGTCGGCGGCCCGGCGCACGGAGCGGCAGCGGGCGGTCCCGCCGTGCGTGCGCACTTCGACGCGGCCACCGAGGTAGCCGCGCCCGGCCTCGGCGAGGGCCCGTACGGCGGCGGCCCGGGCCATGGCCGCGGAGCCCTCGTCGGGGGCGGCGGCCACACTGATCCGGGGGATGTCGGAGAGGGAGAAGCGGGCGTGGACGGTGCAGTTCGCGAGGTGTCGGTGGCGGGCGGCCGGGGCACGTACTCCGGGAGGGCGCCGGGCGGCGCTCACCGTACGGTTTCCTCGGCGGGCGGCGGCTCCCGCACGACCTCCACGGCGGCCGGCACCCGGCGCACGACCCCCACGACCCCCACGACCCCCACGACGCCCGGCGGTCGCCCTACGATCCCCGTGCTCCCCACGGCCCCCGCGATCCTCCTGGCGCCCCCTGCGGCCGACGCTCACCGCACCGCTCCCAGCGGATCGGGCGCGGGCCGCTGAGCCGGTGCGTCCGGCCACCAGAGGTCCTCGGGGCCGAGCGCGAGGGCTTCGTACTTGCCCAGCGCGCTGATGAGCAGCCGCAGTTCGAGGGCGAGGGCATCGACGAGGCGCTCCAGGCCGTGCTCGGGGTCCTCGTCCACGGCGATCAGGGCGGCGCGGCCCAGACCGACGGCTCCGGCGCCGAGGGCGAGGGCGCGCAGGGCCCGGCCGCCCTCCCACATACCGCCGCTGGCGAGGAGGCAGCCGCCGGGGCGGCCGATGCGGCGCAGGCATTCGGCGAGCGGCAGGCCGACCTGGTCCAGGAAGACCCGGGGGGCGTAGCCGGTGCCGCCCTCCGCCCCGTCCACGGTCACCGCCTCGGCCCCGGCGGCCCAGGCGGTCCGCGCGGCGTCCGCGATGTCACGGCCGGGATGGAACTTCACCCAGGTACCGGCCCGGGGGAAGTTGTTCCGCATGAAGCGCAGTTGCTGGCGGAGGATCTCGTCCGTGAAGGTGCCGGGGGTGGCACAGCGCAGTTGGCGTTCTCCCGGCCCGTCGAAGACCTTCCGTACGGTGAAACGCCGGGCGAGCTGTTCCGCCTCGGCGCCGCCGACGACGGTCATGCCGCCCAGCCCGGGCTTGGCGCCCTGACCCGTCTTCAGCTCGAAGGCGAGGCGGCCGGTCTCCAGGAGCGGGCGCAGGGAGGGGTCGCTGTAGAGGAGGTTCCAGACCTCGGAGTCGGCGTCCTCGGTGGACTGCTGGACGACGATCCCACCGACTCCGTCGGGCACGGCGTCGAGGTAGGCCTCGATCCGGCCGAGAAGCGCGGAGCGCCCGGCGTCACCGGCCCGGCGGTAGCCGTGGACGGGGATCATGTTCTCCCCGATGACCATGGGGATGCCGAGCCGGGCGGCCTGCCGGGTGGCGTGGACGGCCAGGTCGCCGCTGCCCGCCCGGGTGGAGCCGAAGGCGGAGAGATACAGCGGGAGCCGCGAGGCGAAGCCGCCGACCCGGGTGGTGAGGTCGACGTCCGTGAACTCCGGCTCGCGGGCGAGGTCGATGAGCTTTTCGAGCCGCTCGGGGGTGAAGACCGGCGGAACGATCCGGGCCCGGTCGAGGCTGTCGCCGGAGCCGGAGCCGGAGCCGGAGCCGGAGCTGTGGTCGTGGTTGGAGCTGGAGCCCGAGCCGTGGCCGGGGCTGGAGCCGTAATCGGGACCGGGGTAGTGACCGGATCCCGAGCCCGTACCGTACGCCTCCGGGCCGAAGAGCTCCGTCCCGTACGCGTCAGGGGCGGGGAAGACCTCGGCGGTCCCGTTGCGGGCGCGGGCGCGGATCCGGGCCTCGGGGAAGCCCGGTGCGGCGAGGGCGCTCACGGGGCCATCACCCCGGGGAGCTTCGGGTAGGCGCTGACCTGCCATACGGCGTCCAGGCCGGTGAGGAAGCGGACGAGGCGCTGGAGGCCCATGCCGAAACCGGCGCTGGCGGGGATGCCCTCGCGGGCCTCCTTGAGGTACCAGGCGTACTTCGCGGGGTTCTCCCCGCTCTCCCGCATCCGCGTGACGATGGTTGCGTAGTCGGACTCGCGCTCGCTGCCGGAGACGATCTCGCCGTAGCCGTGCGGGGCGATCAGGTCGAAGTTGCGCAGGACGCCGGGGTTTTCGGGGTCCTCCCGGTCGTAGAAGCCGCGGGAGCCCTTGGGGTAGTCGTTGATGAAGAACGGCCGGTCGCTCTCCAGGGAGAGCAGGCGCTCACCGGCCCAGTCGATCTCGCCGTCGGGGTTCTGCGGGTGGCCGGAGGCCAGCAGCCGGGAGACCGCCTCATGGTGCGTGCACACGTCGTACTTCCCGCTGCGTACGTCGGCGAAGCCGGCCTCCTCGCGGCCGAGTTCGGCCAGTACACCGGGGATCGCCGTGAACACCTGCTCGGTGACGTGGGTCAGGAGACCGGCGGCGATCTCCTGCGCGTCCTCGCGGCTCGCCTCCGCGATCTCCACGTCGATCTGGTGGAACTCGACCAGATGGCGGCCGGTGGTGGCGGTCTCCTCGGGCTCGACCCGGACGTTGGGGGCGATGTAGAAGAGCTTGGGGAAGCCGCGCAGCGACGCCTGCTTGTAGAGGATCGCGCTGGTCATCAGCTTGTAGGAGTGGCCGTAGTAGTCGACGTCCAGGGCCTTGGCGCCCCGGCCGCCGGGGTCGGTGACCGGGCCGACGAGCGGCGGCAGCAGCTCCACGAAGCCCTGGCCGCGCAGATAGTCCCGGGCCGCGTGGAGGGCCTCCTGCTGGACGAGCATGGCGGCGCGCAGCTGGGGCGAGCGGAGGTGTTCGCCGAGCGGGGGCGGGGTGGCCGGTCCGCCGGTTCGCGGGGTCTGGTCCATGGCAGGTCTCCTGTTCGGTGCGCCCCGAAGTGTCCGGGGTACGGGGGAAGTTGGCGGTGGTGGTGGCATCGGGGTCAGCCGACGGGCTGGGGCGCCGCCGCCCGGTCGTAGCGGTCGGCTACGTGGTTGAGGGCGGTGAGCAGGCCGGACGCGGTGAGCGTGGTGGCATCGGCCCCCGCGTCCGGACGGATCGGCATCGACCCGGTACGGGACCACCGGAGTCGGCCCGCGGGGTCGATGAAGCTGCGGGAGCGGCCCGCGTTGTCGGGGTGGAGGCAGAACGGGACGTCCAGCAGGCCGCGTTCGAACGCCGTGAGCAGTGCGCGGGACGGATCGGAGTGGAGGCCGAGGACGGTCTCCACCAGCGTCCGGGCCTCCTGGTACACCTCGCTGTCGGCGTCCGCCCCCGGTCCTCCGCCCAGCCCCGTTCCTGGGGACGGCGGGCTCCCGGCGAGTGCGGCGGCCGCGGCCGCCGTCTCCAGCGCCCGGATGTTCTCCTCGACGGTGGGGATGCGCAGGGCCTCGGCCGTCGTCTTGACGAGCAGCCGCCGGGCCCCGGCCCGCACCGCGAGCCGGGCGGACGACTCCAGCAGCCGGGTCGCCCCCTGCTCGGTGCGGGGGTAGACACCCATGTAGGTGTAGAGCACGACATGGTGGTCGACGCCCGCCGGCAGGAACTCCCCGGCCAGCCGCCGCAACGCGCGTACCGCCTCCTCGTCCTGCTCCCGGTCGGTCTGCTGGGCGTAGCTCAGGGAGACGCTGCGCAGGCCGTACCGGGCGAAGAACACGCACTCCAGGACGCTCATGGCGACGAGCAGCCCCGGCGGGCAGAGCTGGCCGAGCAGGCAGCCGCCGAAACTCTCCAGATGCGGTACGCCACCGGGGCGGGCGCTCCCGGCGAGCAGCTCGCACCCGCGCGCCCAGGACGCGACGGACTCCCGCAGCGGGGTGCGTCCGTAGGGCAGGCAGTAGGAGACGGGGCCGCCCTCGGTGGCGTCGAGGCCCGCCGCCGTGAGGGCGCGGATGATCGCTTCCGGCCGGGAGGAGCCGTGGCGCACCTGTACGGGGAAGCCGGCGTCCAGCACCGAGTCGAGCAGGGAGCTGGTGACGGCCCTCGGGTGGGTGGCGATCGGGTAGCCGTTGAGCCGGGCGCCCTCGGCGACGGCGGCCCGGGCCGCCGTCAGATCGCCGACCCGGGTGTAGCTGTCGATGGTCAGGGTGCCGACGGTGGTGGCGGTCGCGGCCTTGGTCCGGGCCAGGCCGTCCCGCATCGCGCCGGGGTCGCTGAACCCCATGCGGGGCTGGACGACGAGGCGGCCGACGGCGGCGCCCGCCGCGACGAAGGAGCCGAAGGGCGGCGGGGCGGCGCTCATGTCGCCACCCGGTCGCGGTCGCGGGCGGCCAGGAAGTCACGCAGGGCGTCGAGGTCGCCGTCGCCGAAGACCGCGTCGCAGCCGGCCTCCTGGAGTGCGGTGACATCGGCCTCCTGGCGGCAGCCGTCGACGCCGAGCTTGCCGCCGATCACCACGGGCAGTCCGGCCGTCGCGGTCTCCGCGCGCAGCCCCTGGACGGCGGCGAGGCCGTCGCGGTAGCCGTGGCCGTTGACACTGCTGAGCACCACCAGATCGGGGGAGTGCCGACGGCAGGCGGCCACCAGCAGCTCCGGGGTCACACAGGGACCCAGGCCGGTGACCTCGTGCCCCAGCTCCTCCAGGAAGAGCCCGAGGTACACGAGATTCCAGGTGTGTGAATCCGAAGCGGTCCCGCTCAGGAGTATCTTCATGCCTTTGATAATAGGGTCCTGGGGATTCCTTGAGGGGAAGTCTGAGCGGCAGCAGGAAGCGGCAGTTTCCGTCAGATGTATTGATGTGCAGGGGGCAGTGGAAAGGGCCGTGGGGCCCCCGGGGGGGGGGGGGGCAGGCCCCGCGTTTTGAGGGTTTTTAGGGGGGGGTCAGAGGGAGGGGGGGGCCGGCGGAGCCGGGGGGGGGGGGGGCCGGTCGGGGGGGAGGT
>NZ_JBHYVE010000011.1:246589-249175 GCF_042750035.1 Streptomyces sp. NPDC059452 | reverse complement strand
GGGCCGGCCCGGGCCCCCGGCCCGCCGGGCCCCCGGGGGGGGGCCCCCCCCCACCCCGGGGGGGGGGCGGGGGGCCCCCCCCCCGCCCCCCCGGCCGTCGGCGTTCCTGCGTCCCTCAGTCCGCCGGCCGCTTCAGGCGGGCCACGAACTTGTACCGGTCGCCCCGGTACACGGATCGCACCCACTCCACGGGTTCGCCCTGGCCATCGATGGAATGGCGGGAGAGCATCAGCATCGGCAGCCCCACGTCCGTCCCCAGCAGACCGGCCTCGCGCGGGGTGGCGAGCGAGGTCTCGATGGTCTCCTCGGCCTCGGCGAGGCGGACGTCGTACACCTCGGCGAGCGCGGTGTAGAGCGAGGTGTACTTCACCAGCGAACGGCGCAGCGCGGGGAAGCGTTTGGCCGAAAGATGGGTGGTCTCGATCGCCATCGGCTCCCCGCTGGCCAGCCGCAGCCGCTCGATGCGCAGCACCCGGCCGCCCGTCGAGATGTCCAGCAGACCGGCGAGCGTGTCGTCCGCCGTCACATAGCCGATGTCCAGCAGCTGGGACGTCGGCTCAAGACCCTGGGCGCGCATGTCCTCGGTGTACGAGGTCAGCTGGAGCGCCTGGGACACCTTCGGTTTGGCTACGAAGGTTCCCTTGCCCTGGATGCGTTCGAGCCGGCCCTCCACGACCAGCTCCTGGAGCGCCTGGCGCACGGTGGTGCGCGAGGTGTCGAACTCGGCCGCCAAGGTGCGTTCGGGCGGCACCGGGGTACCTGGCGGCATGGTGTCGGTCATGTCGAGGAGATGCCGCTTGAGCCGGTAGTACTTCGGTACGCGCGCGGTGCGCGCACCGTTGCCGGTCTCGCTCCCCGAACTGCCCCCGTCGGCACCCATGGCCCGCCTTCCCGACGCTTGCGTTGCTGCCGTCACCGGCTCCTCCGTCTGTCGCGGCTCACATGGTGGCACGGTCCGGTCACGGGTCGTCGCCCTCCCTTAGGTGTCGGTCCTATAACGGACGCGAGTGCACTTCTTATACACCCTTGACACCCCTAAAGGTCTAGGCCAAGCTCCCGGTACTGGTCTAAACCATTAAAGACCAGGTCCAGCCCCAGCAGAACTCGTCGAATGTCTTCGCGGTGGGTGGGGTTGCAGCATCCCTGAGGAGGGTTTGACGTGAAGCGCAAGCTCATCGCGGCTATCGGTGTCGCGGGCATGTTGGTTTCGATTGCGGCGTGTGGTACCGACGACAAGGGGTCGTCGAAGGACCCGAAGGACCGCAAGGAAGACCTGACCGTCTGGCTCATGGGCGAGGCCCGGTCGACCTGGCCCGAGCTGGTCAAGGACGTCAACGCCGAGTTCAACAAGAAGTACCCGGGCGTCAAGGTCAAGGTTCAGTACCAGCAGTGGGCTGACAAGGTCAAGAAGCTCGACACCTCCCTCGCGGGTGACAAATTCCCCGATGTTGTCGAACTCGGCAACACCGAGACCATGCAGTACATCCTGAATGGTGCGCTTGGGGAAATCGACCCCAAGAAGTACGAGAACTCGGACACCTGGATCAAGGGCCTCAAGGACACCTGTTCCTTCGAGGGCAAGCTGTACTGCGTTCCTTACTACGCCGGTGCCCGTGTCGCCGTCTACAACAAGGACATGCTGAAGGCCGGCACCGGCAGCGAGACCCTCCCCGAGACCGAGGCCGAGTTCCTCGCCGCGATGGACAAGGTCGGCGCCGAGCTGGGCAAGAAGGACAAGCGCGCCTCCTCGCTCTACCTCCCGGGCCGCTACTGGTACGCCGCGATGTCCTACGTCGCCGCCTACGGTGGCCAGATAGCCGAGTACGACGAGGGTGCCAAGGAGTGGAAGTCCGCGCTCTCCACCCCGGAGGCGCACAAGGGCCTTGAGCACTTCATCAACCTGGTCAAGAAGTACAACAAGGCCGACGTCCTGAAGGACGAGCAGGACCACGCCAACGTCATGGCCAACGAGAAGGCCGCCGTGATCTACGGCCAGGGCTGGGAGGCCGGCAGCGTCTGGGGCGGCGAGAACGGCAACCCGAAGCTCGAGAAGTCGATCGCGATCGCCGGTATGCCCGGCCCCGAGGGCAAGGCCCTCCCGTCCTTCATCGGCGGCTCGGACCTCGCGACGATCTCCAAGTCCAAGGTCCAGGACCTCGGCGAGGAGTGGATCTCCCTCTTCACCAGCGCGAAGTCCATGGAGGTGCTGGTCTCGAAGAACACCCTCCCCAACAACGAGAAGCAGCTTGAGCCGCTGAAGGCCAAGCCGGAGACCGCCGCCGTCGCCAACGCGGTGCCGGACGCCTGGTTCACGCCGATCGCCCCGGGCTGGGCCTCGATCGAGAAGGAAGAGATCCTCCAGAACATGCTCCTGGAGATCGTCAAGGGCTCGTCCGTCGCCGACGCCACCAAGAAGGCCGACGACAAGATCAACGCTCTGATCAACAAGAAGTCCTGACCTTCCGGTCGCCAGGCGGGGGGGGGGGGGGTGTTGGGGGGGCCCCCCCCCCGCGAGGGACAGGGGGGCCGGGTGTTCACGGGGGGGGGCCCGGGCCCCGCGGGGTGGGTGTTTGTTTTTTTAAGATT
>NZ_JBHYVE010000011.1:152524-246579 GCF_042750035.1 Streptomyces sp. NPDC059452 | reverse complement strand
TTTTTTTTATAACACACACACCAACCCGCCCCACAAAAACAAAAACGATCTAAAAAAAAACCAGCCCCCACCTCCCGGGCCCCTGGGGGGGCCCGGGCTTTTGGGCGGGCCCCCCGCCCCCTTCTCGCAAGTGAACGCCGTGAATTCCGGGGCTCGCCCCGGACCCGCGATGGAAGGTCAGCCACGTGTCTGCCGCTGATACCAAGGCCGTCGGGCCGCCGGTCCCTGTACCACCCGACCAGCAGTCGGCCGGGGGTTCGCCCGAAGGCGGCGCCCCCCGGGTACAGAAGAGGAAGAGAAAGAAGGGCGAGCTCCTCCCCTACTTCCTGATCCTCCCGGCGATCGTGGCGATCGCCGCCGTCTATCTCTACCCGCTGAGCAAGACGGTCATCATGTCCTTCCAGGACATGGGCCGACGCGAGCTGTGGACCGGAGACCCCGCCCCCTGGGTCGGCTTCGAACAGTTCAGCAACATCCTCGGGGACTCCGAGTTCTGGTGGGTCACCTTCCGTACGGTCGCCTTCATGGCCGTCTGTGTGGTGCTGACCATGGGCATCGGGCTGCTCGTCGCCCTGCTCATGCGCAGGCTCACCACCTGGGTCCGGCTCGTCCTGACCGTCGCGCTGATCGCCGCCTGGTCGATGCCGCTGATGGTCGCCGCCTCCATCTTCCGCTTCATGGCCGACTCCGACTACGGCCTGCTGAACACCCTGATCGCCAAGGTCGTCGGTGACGACTGGCTCGGGCACAACTGGTACGTCAACCCCGTCCAGGGCTTCGGCATCATCACCCTGCTGGTCGTCTGGGGCGCCATCCCGTTCGTCGTCGTCACCCTGTACGCGGCCCTCACCCAGGTTCCCCAGGAACTGGAGGAGGCCGCGGCGCTCGACGGCGCCAGCGGCTACGGCATCTACAGGTTCGTCACCTGGCCGGTGATCAAGCCGGTCTTCGTGATGGTCACCACCCTCTCGGTGATCTGGGACTTCAACGTCTTCGGTCAGATCTGGCTGCTGCGCGGCAACAAGCCCGAGCCGGAGTACAAGACCCTCGGCCTCTACTCCTACTCCAAGGCGTTCGAGTCCACCTCCTTCAGTCAGGGTGCCGCGATCGCCCTGATCACGGTGCTGCTGCTGTCCGGCGTGGCCGTGTACTACCTGCGCCAGCTCATGAAGACAGGAGAGGTCGAATGAGCAGCACGACCGAGACCCAGGCGCTGCGCCCCGACCGCAAGAAGAGCCGGCTCCACCTCGACATCATCGGCCTCGGCATCGCCGCGGTCATGATCTTCCCGGTCTACTGGCTGGTCATCAGCGCCCTGCGGCCCAACCACGAGATCCGCAGCTACGACCAGACCCTGTGGCCCTCGTCGATCACCTTCGACAACTTCGTCCGGGCCACCGAGCAGCAGAACTTCGTCACCGCCATCCAGTCGAGCCTGATCGTCGCCGGCACCGCGGTGATCGGCGGAATGATCATCGCCACGCTCGCCGCCCTGGCGATCGGCCGGTTCAAGTTCTTCGGCCGCAAGTCCCTGCTCCTGGTCATGATCCTGGTCCAGATGCTGCCGCCGACGGCGATGCTCATCCCGATCTACGCGCAGCTCAACGCCATGGGCGGGGTCGACGAGTACTGGGGCCTGATCGTCGTCTACCTGGTCTCCACGCTGCCCTTCGCCACCATCATGATCCGCGGCTTCGTCGTGAACATCCCGGTGGAGCTGGAGGAGTCCGCGATGGTGGACGGCTGCACCCGCTTCCAGGCCTTCCGCCGGGTGATCTTCCCGCTGCTGGCCCCCGGGCTCGCCGCCGCGTCGATCTTCGCCCTGGTGAACGCGTGGAACGAGTACCTCTTCGCGTACATCCTGATCAACGACAACTCCAAGTACACGCTCAACGTGTGGCTGATGTCGTTCACCACCGAGCGCGGAACGGACTACGGCGCACTCATGGCGGCCTCGACCATGATCGCGCTGCCCGTCGTCATCTTCTTCATGATCATTCAGAAGAAGATGGCCGCTGGGCTCACCTCCGGCGCTGTGAAGGGATAGTGCGGGCTGATGACCACCCTCGTCTCCACCACGGACACGCTGACGCGCGACGCGCTCGCCGTGCTCCAGCCGGGATTCACCGGAACCACCGCACCGGACTGGCTGCTGCGCCGCGTCGGTGAAGGGCTCTCGTCCGTCGGACTGTTCGGCCGCAACATCGAATCGCCGGAGCAGCTCGCCGCCCTCACCGCCCGGCTGCGCTCCGAGCGGGACGACGTCCTCGTCGCCATCGACGAGGAGGGCGGCGATGTGACCCGCCTGGAGGTCGGGCACGGATCCTCGTTCCCGGGCAACTACGCCCTCGGCTCCGTCGACGACGTCGGCCTCACCCGGGCCGTCGCCCAGGAGCTGGGCCGCCGGCTCGCCGAGTGCGGCGTCAACCTGAACTGGGCGCCGTCCGCCGACGTCAACTCCAACCCGGGCAACCCGGTCATCGGCGTACGTTCCTTCGGCGCCGACACCGCGCTGGTGGCCCGCCACACCGCCGCGTACGTGGAAGGGCTCCAGGCCGCAGGCGTCGCCGCCTGCACCAAGCACTTCCCCGGCCACGGCGACACCGCGGTCGACTCGCACCTCGCGACGCCCCGTATCGATGTGGACCTCGACACCCTGCACGCCCGTGAGCTGCTGCCTTTCCGGGCGGCGATCGCGGCGGGTTCCAAATCGGTGATGAGCGCGCATATCCTGCTTCCCGCACTCGACCCGGACCGCCCGGCCACCCTGAGCCCGCAGATCCTCACCGGTCTGCTCCGGCAGGAGCTGGGCTACGACGGCCTGATCGTCACCGACGGCATGGAGATGGACGCCATCTCCAAGACCTACGGCATCGAGCGCGGATCGGTCCTCGCGATCGCCGCGGGCGCCGACGCCATCTGCGTCGGCGGCGGGCTGGCCGACGAGGAGACGGTGCTGCGCCTGCGCGACGCCCTCGTCGCCGCGGTGCGCAGCGGGGATCTGGCCGAGGAGCGGCTCGCGGACGCGGCCGCCCGTGTACGAGCCCTCGCGTCCTGGACGCAGAGGGCCCGGGGGGATGTCCCGGAGCCGGGCGCGGAAGTGCAGGAGGGGACCGCGCCCGGCACCGGAGTCAGCTCCGACATCGGCCTGGTGGCCGCCCGCCGCGCGGTCCGGGTCACCGGCTCCGGCGACCGGCTGACCGAGCCGGGGCACGTGGTGGAGTTCGCCACGGAGGCGAACATCGCGGTCGGCGACGAGACCCCCTGGGGCATCGCCGCCGGGCTGAGCACCGCCCTTCCCGGGACCACCACGGCCAGGTGCACCAGTGAGACCGCCGACCCGGCCGCCGATGTCCTCGCCGCGGCGGGGGAGCGGCGCATCGTCGCCGTCGTCCGCGACGAACACCGCCACGCCTGGATGGGCGAGGCGGTGGACGCCCTGGTGGCCGCCCGCCCGGACACGATCGTGGTCGAGATGGGCCTCCCGGAGGCCACCCCCCGGGGCGCCCTCCACGTGGCCACCCACGGCGCCTCCCGCGTCTGCGGCGAGGCAGCGGTGGAGGCGGTGACGGGCACGAAGGCATAGCCCGGGCCCGGGCACATTCAAGCCCGTCCGGCGATTGAGGACGAAGCCTCTCGCCGGACGGGCGGCACAACGGGAAGGGCCAGGACGCCTCACGGTGTCCTGGCCCTTCCCGCGCGTACAGCCGTACGGACTACAGCCCCTGCCAAGCCGGCTTCGCCGCGTACGTGGCGCGGAAGTAGTCCGCCAGCTTCAGCTTCGACGCCGCCGCCTCGTCCACCACCACCGTCGCGTGCGGGTGCAGCTGGAGCGCCGAGGCCGGCACGATCGAGGCGACCGGCCCCTCCACGGTCTGGGCGACGGCCTCCGCCTTGCCCTCACCGGTGGCCAGCAGGATCGGGTGACGGGCGTCCAGGATGGTCCCGATCCCCTGGGTGATCACATGGTGCGGCACCTGCTCGATGTCGTCGTCGAAGAAGCGCGCGTTGTCCACCCGGGTCTGCTCGGTCAGCGTCTTGATCCGGGTGCGCGAGGCGAGCGAGGAGCACGGCTCGTTGAAGCCGATGTGCCCGTCCGTGCCGATGCCCAGCAGCTGGAGGTCGACCCCGCCGGCCTCCGCCAGCGCCCGGTCGTACGCCTCACACGCGGCCTGGACGTCCTCGGCGGAGCCGTCGGGCCCGATGAAGGACGCCTCGGAGAGCCCGAGCGGTTCGATCACCTCGCGCAGGACCACGGAGCGGTACGACTCCGGGTGGCCCGCGGGCAGCCCGACGTACTCGTCCAGCTGGCAGATACGGGCACGCGAGGCGTCGACGGCCCCGGAGGCGACCTTGGCCGCCAGCGCGCGGTAGATGGGCAGCGGGGTAGAGCCGGTGGCAACGCCGAGCAGGGCGTCGGGCTTGCGGCTGAGCAGGGAGGCGATGGCCTCTGCGATCAGTTCGCCGCCTGCCGTGGCGTCCGGGACGATGACAACTTCCACGCTGTGCCTGCCGATCTGGTGAGGGGAGCCGTGTGGTATAGACCAATCAAGGGCCCAATCTAGCAGAATCGGGCAGCTGTGCGGTGAACAGCTCAGGGTTCGGTCCATCCGCCCGGCCCCGGTGGAGCCATCCGCCCGGCCCCGGTGGCGGACCCCGGCTTCCCCTGGTCGACTTGTCCGGTACGACACCGCTTCGGGAGGCACCCCCCATGTCAGCCACCCCTCCGCCCGGCCCGGACGACCAGGGCGATGTGCCCGGCCGCATCATGTCCGGCGAGATGGCCGAACAGCCCGCGATGCTGCGGCGCATCCTCGACCGGGGCGCGCCCCGCATCCGCGAGGTGGCCACCGAGATCGCCGCCAGGAAGCCCCGCTTCGTCCTGCTCACCGCGCGCGGCACCTCCGACAACGCGGCGCTCTACGCGAAGTACCTGCTGGAGATCCGGCTCGGTCTGCCCTGCGGCCTGGCCTCCATGTCCACCACGACGGCGTACGGGGCCAAGCCCGATCTGCGGGACGTCCTGGTCATCACCGTCAGCCAGTCGGGCGGCTCACCGGACCTGGTGGCCTCCACGCGGGCGGCCCGGGAGGCCGGTGCGGTCACCTTGGCGGTCACCAACAACCCGGACTCCGCGCTCGCCGCCGTATCCGAGTTCCACATCGACATCCTGGCGGGCCCGGAGAAGGCGCTCCCGGCGACGAAGACGTACACGGCCTCCCTGCTCTCCCTCTACCTCTTCGTGGAGGGACTGGCAGGCGCCGACGGAACGGAAGCGGCCGCGTCCCTGCCCGACCTGGCAGGCGCGATCCTGGGCCGCCGGGCCGAGGTCAAGGCGCTGGCCTCCCGATACCGCTTCGCCGAGCGCATGGTGATCACCTCGCGCGGCTACGGCTACCCCACGGCCAAGGAGGCGGCCCTCAAGCTCATGGAGACGAGCTACATCCCCGCGCTCTCCTACTCGGGCGCCGACCTCCTGCACGGCCCGCTGGCCATGGTCGACAACATCTCCCCGGTGATCGCCGTGGTCACCGACGGCCGGGGCGGCGAGGCCCTCCAGCCGGTGCTGGACCGGCTGCGGGGCCGCGGCGCCGACCTGTTCGTGGTCGGCCCGAAGGCGCAGGTGGAGGCGGCCTCGGCGGGCTTCGCGCTGCCGACGTCGGGGGTGCCGGAGGAGTTGCAGCCGATCCTGGAGATCCTGCCGCTCCAGATGCTCGCGTACGAGGTCACCATCGCGCGCGGCCAGGACCCGGACGCACCCCGCGCCCTGGCCAAGGTGACGGAGACCCGCTGACGGCGGCCGATCCCCGTACCGTACGGCCCCGGAAACACCCGCGGGCCGCGGCGCCGGGATGGGACCCTCAGCCCATCCGGCACCGCAGCCCGGAGCTACCTGGCCGGCGGTGTGCGGTGCCTCCGGCCACAGGAGGCACCGGCGCAGTCAGGGCAGAGAGCGCCGGGTGCCTCGGTCCGTTCTCCTGTGCGGGGAGAACGGAGGTCTTGGTGAACTCATTGTGGACTAGACCAATTGCCCGTGTCCATCCATGTGCACGACATTCTCCGGCCGTGGACCGCGCCCTGTCCATCGACATCCGCCCCTGAGCGCCCCACCCCGTCCATCCGCGTCCGGGCCCCTGAGCGCCCGCCACCCCGTCCATCCGCATCCAGCCACTGGGCCCCGCCCGCCGGGCCCGTCGCCCCGCCCGCCGGGCCCGCCGCCCCGCCCGCCGGGCCCGCCGCCCCGCCCGCCGGGCCCGCCATCGACGCCCTGCCACCGCCGCCCTCCCCTTCGGCACGGCCCGCCGGGCCGATCGGTTCGAACGCGTGCGGTAACCACAGGTACGCTCCACACGTGCCCTCCATGAACGACCTCGTCCGCCAGCACACCGCTCTGAGCGACACCGACCTCGAGTGGCTCCATCTGCTGGTCTCGGAGTGGCAGCTGCTCTCCGACCTCTCCTTCGCCGACCTCGTGCTCTGGGTCCCCACCCGCGACGGCACGCGGTACGTCTCCGTCGCCCAGATGCGGCCCAACACCGGCCCCACCTCCTACCAGGACGACATGGTCGGCCACCTGGTGCCGCGCGGCCGCCGTCCGCTGCTGGACGCGGCCCTGGACGAGGGCCGGATCGTGCGCGAGGGCGACCCGGAGTGGCGCGAGGAGGTTCCCGTACGGGTCGAGTCCATCCCCGTACGCCGTGAGGGCCGGGTCCTCGGGGTGATCGCCCGCAACACCAACCTGCTCACCGTGCGCACCCCCTCCCGGCTGGAGCTCACCTACCTTCAGTCCGCCTCCGACCTGGCCCAGATGATCGCCGCCGGGGCCTTCCCCTTCCCCGGCCAGCAGGTCGACATGGACGCCTCCCCGCGCGTCGGCGACGGCCTGATCCGGCTGGACGCGGACGGGGTCGTGCAGTACGCCAGCCCCAACGGCCTCTCCGCCTACCACCGCCTCGGCCTCGCCTCCGACCTGGTCGGCCACCACCTCGGCACCACCACCGCCGAACTGGCTCCCTCCCGGGGTCCGGTGGACGAGGCCCTGGTCAAGGTGGCCAGCGGATACGCGCCGCGCGAGTTCGAGGTGGAGTGCGCGGGCGGGGTGATCCAGCTCCGGGCCATCCCGCTCAAGCCCAAGGGCGTCCGCATCGGCTCGCTCGTCCTGCTCCGGGACGTCACCGAACTCCGTCGCCGCGAGCGCGAGTTGATCACCAAGGACGCGACCATCCGGGAGATCCACCACCGGGTGAAGAACAACCTCCAGACGGTGGCCGCCCTGTTGCGGCTCCAGGCCCGCCGGATGGATTCCGAACAGGGGCGCGAGGCGCTCAACGAGGCGGTCCGGCGCGTCGGTTCGATCGCGATCGTCCACGAGACGCTTTCGCAGAATCTCGACGAGCGCGTCGAGTTCGACGAGATCGCCGACCGGGTCATCGCGATGGTCTCCGAGATCTCGCCCGGCAAGGTGACCTGTCGGCGCACCGGGCGCTTCGGCATCCTGGACGCGGAGGTCGCCACCCCGCTCTCCATGGTGCTGACCGAAGTCCTCCAGAACGCCCTGGAACATGCGTTCGCGGTGGCGGATCAGGGCACGGTGGAGGTCTCCGCCGTGCGCGGCGGCTCACCGGCCGAGGGCCGGCTGCTGATCACCGTCACCGACGACGGGCGCGGTCTGCCCGAGGGATTCGACCCGCAGCGGGCCGGCAATCTCGGGCTCCAGATCGTACGGACGCTGGTGGAGGGGGAGTTGGGCGGCACGTTCGGCATGGTCCCGGCGCCGGAGCGCGGCACCCAGGTGGTGCTGGACCTGCCGGTACGCGGCGACAAGTAGGAGCGCGTACAAGCAAGGTAGGGGCACGTACGAGCAAGTAGGAACGCGTACAACAGAGCGGGCCCGGACCGTGGTGACGGTCCGGGCCCGCTCCGTGATGCTCACGTTGCGATGCGCTCCGGGGTACTGCGCGCTGCGACTCGAAGGCGGGGCTGTGCGTACGCTCTGTACGCGCCGCCGGGCTGAGGCGTGTTCGTGGGGGGCGTCGGTCAGGCGCTTGCGTTACGCGCCCGGTTGCGAGCGGCACGGCGCTTCATCGCGCGGCGCTCGTCCTCGCTGAGGCCACCCCAGACGCCGGAGTCCTGGCCGGACTCGAGCGCCCACTGCAGGCACTGCTCCATGACGGGGCAGCGACGGCAGACGGCCTTGGCTTCCTCGATCTGCAGCAGCGCAGGACCGGTGTTGCCGATGGGGAAGAACAGCTCGGGGTCTTCCTCACGACAAACGGCGTTGTGACGCCAGTCCATGGCTGCTACCTCTCCTTGGTATTACACGCTTGTTGCTTGTGAATGTGAACGCTTTCACGAATCCCCCCACAGGTGACGGGCCGACTCCCAGAAGCACTGGGTGTGGTCTGTGATGGTGAGGAGGGGTTCTGGCTCTCAGTGGAGGCCGGTGTTGCGGGCCGTCCCGATCGCCATGTAGAGATTCGCAAACCTCGGCGGCGGATACAACCCCTTCTGGAAAGTTTTTTTTGATTCCTCGGTGTCGACTAGGTCACAGCCGCACTTCTAAGGGGTGGGGGCCAGGCCAAACGTTCGAGTTAAAGGACTTTCGGCCCTTCCACTCACACAATCACACGCAGTGCACGGCGTACGCCTGTGAACGTCACGCTCGTACGCAGTCCCAGGTGGTCGCCGTCCATCTGGAAGGGCAGTGGAACCTTTGAATGCAAGGTGAAGTCCGTGAGGTCGTGGCGTGAAACGGCGTGCTTCCCGCGCGGCCCTCTGGCGGGGCTCGAAGTGAGCAGCTGGGTGCCGTACCGGGCCACCGCCGTGGTGGACAGACGCTTCAGTCCGAGGACGTCCAGAGCGGTGTCGAAGGAGGCCTTGGGAGAGGCGTACACCGGACGATTCCCCAGGTAGGTCCAGGGGGCGGTGTTGCAGATTATGGAGAGCGCGAGGTCGGTGACGGGCTCCTGGCCGGGCACGTCGAGCGTGATCTGGCCGTGCCGGCGGTGGGCCTCGTCGAGGAACTGCCGCATCACCTGTCGTACGTACAGCGCATGCGTCGAACGCTTGCCGCCCTCGCGTTTCTGTTCGACCCGGCCGACCACTCCGGCGTCGAACCCGAGACCGGCACAGAAAGTGAACCAGCGTTCCGGTACGGACTCGTCCTCGGTGCCCGGGGTGCCGGCGGCGAGCCCCAGACCGACCGTGCGCTCGCTCCGGTTCTCCAGGGCGTCCAGGATGGCGCCGGTCGCCTCCACCGCGTCGTTGGGCAGCCCCAGGGCGCGCGCGAAGACATTGGTGGAGCCGCCGGGGACCACGGCGAGCTTCGGGACGCCGTCCACGTCCGGGCCCCGGTGCAGCAGCCCGTTCACGACCTCGTTCACCGTGCCGTCACCGCCGAGGGCGACCACCAGATCGATGTCGTCGCTGTCGGCCGCCCGCCGCCCCAGGTCCCGCGCGTGACCCCGGTACTCGGTGGTCACCGCCTCCAGCTTCATCTCGCTGGCCAGGGCGTGGATGAGTACGTCACGGGTACGCGCACTGGTGGTGGTAGCTGCCGGGTTGACCACGAGGAGTGCGCGCATGCCCGCCAGAGTACCTACCGGGCGGTTCGGCTCCGAAGCCGCGGTTCACCGGGCTCCCGGACCGTCACGCTGAGTCACCGGTGTCCATGCGTGCTGAGTGACGGGTGTCCGTATGTGCTGAGTGACCGGTGTCCGTACGTGACATGCGCCGCGCCCGCGCACCCCGGCTTCACTTCCGGGCCCCCGGGATGCCAACCTGAAGGGCGTGAGCACTGAAGCGACCTCCTCCACCCCCTCGCCCGCCGCGACGGAGCGCCCGCGAAGGATCACGATCCTCGCCGGGATCAACGGCCTCGAAGGCGCCGCGCTCGCGATCAGCGGGCTCTACCTGCTGGTCATGGGGGTGCTCGGGCGCCTCGAAAGCTCCCAGCAGGCGGAGACGGTCGGCATCACGCTGATCGCGCTGGGCGCGATCCCGCTCGCCGCCGCCCGGGGCCTGCTGCTGCTGCGCGGCTGGAGCCGTGGCCCGGCGCTGATCACCCAGATCATGGCGCTGCCCGTGGCCTGGACGCTGCTGCGCTCCCAGGGCGCGCTGATCCCCGCCGGGATCGTGGTCGCCGCGGTCGCCGTGACCGGGCTCGCGCTCGTCCTGAACCCGGAGACCACCCGGACCCTGGGCCTGCGCCGGGGCGCCGGGACGAACCCCGGGGCCTGAGCCCCGAGGGCGCCTCCGGCAACGACCGGTCTACTCCTCGACGAGCAGGCGCTCGCGCAGTTGGGCCAGGGTGCGGGCCAGCAGCCGGGAGACGTGCATCTGCGAGATGCCGACCTCCTGGGCGATCTGCGACTGGGTCATGTTCCCGAAGAACCGCAGCAGCAGGATCCGCTTCTCGCGCGGTGGCAGGTCCTCCAGGAGCGGCTTGAGCGACTCCCGGTACTCCACGCCCTCCAGCGCCTCGTCCTCCGAGCCCAGCGTGTCCGCGACCGCCGGGGACTCGTCGTCGGTGTCCGGCACGTCCAGCGAGAGCGTGCTGTACGCGTTGGCCGACTCCAGGCCCTCCAGCACCTCCTCCTCGGAGATGCCGAGCCGCTCGGCCAGCTCGTGCACGGTCGGTGAGCGGCCGTGCTGCTGGGAGAGCTCGGCGGTGGCCGTGGTCAGCGAGAGCCGCAGCTCCTGGAGGCGGCGCGGCACCCGCACCGCCCACCCCTTGTCCCGGAAGTGGCGCTTGATCTCGCCGACGACCGTGGGGGTCGCGTACGTCGAGAACTCCACGCCCCGGTCCGGGTCGAACCGGTCCACCGACTTGATCAGGCCGATCGTGGCGACCTGGGTCAGGTCGTCCAGCGGCTCCCCGCGGTTGCGGAAGCGCCGGGCCAGGTGCTCGACCAGCGGCAGATGCATCCGCACCAGCCGGTTGCGCAGCTCCGCCTTCTCCGCGGAGCCGTCGGGGAGCTCCCGCAACTCGATGAACAGGGCCCGTGCCCCGCTGCGGTCATGTGGATCGTGGTGCCCGTGCTCGCTCATCTGGCCCGCCCGCTCTGCCTGCGACTGCTCCACCGCGACGTTGAGGCTCTGCGACCCGTCCGATCCGTCCACCGGATGCGGCCGGGCCTGTTGCTCCGGGATGCCTGCTGGGCGCACCACCCCGGGTCGGATCGTCTCGTCCCGCACAGGACCGTCCCCGTTCCCGTCGCTCACGCCGGCCCGGGGCCCGCGCCGCGCTGTTTGTAGAGGCTGATGCTGACCGTACGGTCGTCGGCGACCGTCGAGTCGACCTTGCCGGCCAGTGCGGAGAGCACCGTCCAGGCGAAGGTGTCACGCTCGGGTGCGCGGCCGTCCGTCGTGGGGGCCGACACCGTCACTTCGAGAGAGTCGTCGATGAGCCGGAACACGCAGCTGAGGACGGAGCCGGGCACGGCCTGCTGAAGCAGGATCGCGCAGGCCTCGTCGACCGCGATGCGAAGATCCTCGATCTCGTCGAGAGTGAAGTCCAAACGCGCTGCGAGACCGGCCGTGGCCGTTCGCAGCACCGACAGGTAGGCACCCGCAGCGGGCAGCCGGACTTCTACGAAGTCCTGATTCCCGGGCTCGCCTGCGATCTGGGACACCCTCACCTCCAAGGTGGCACAAACTCTTTCGAGGTTCCGGGAAGGGTGGCCCGGAGCCATGCGGTCGGTCGACGGTTCTCAGCTCGGCGACGCTATCTGATCCATGATGCAGTGTCGCCCGCACCCCATCCCCCGGCCGTCACTCATGGTAAACACATGAGCACACACAGTGGCTAGGGGGTTGCGGCGTCCAATTACGAAGAACCGGCGCCGGATTGACGTACCCAGACGTCAGACGATCGAACCGTCCTCGAAGCACCAGCGCCACTTCTCTCCCGGCTCGAAGCTCCGCATCACCGGGTGGCCGGTCTCCCGGAAGTGCCCGGTGGCGTGCCGCAGCGGTGAGGAATCGCAGCAGCCGACGTGCCCGCAGGTCAGGCAGAGCCGCAACTGGACGGGGTGGGTGCCCGCGGCCAGGCACTCGGGGCAGGTCTCCCCGAGCGGTTCGGGCTCGGGGCGTGGCAGATCCGCTACGTGCGCGCACTCGCTCATGATGGGCAGATTACGACGGATCCGAGGACGGTGAGATGGACGCGCTGCCGCTGGTGGCGCTGGTCGCGGCCAGTGCGGCGGTCGCCGGGGCCGCCCGGCGCACCCCGGTCCCGGCCCCGCTCGTCCTGGTCGCCGTCGGCCTCGTCGCGGGCCTGGTGCCGGGCGTTCCCACGTACCACCTGGACGCACACGTCGTCCTCCCGCTGCTGCTGCCCCCGCTGCTCCACACGGCGGCCCTGGACAGCTCCTACCTGGACCTGCGGGCCAATATCCGGCCGGTCGCACTGCTCTCCGTGGGGTACACGCTCTTCGCGACGGTGGCGGTGGGGTGGCTGGCGTACCTCGCGATCCCGGAGCTGCCGCTCACCGCCGCGCTCGTCCTGGGGGCGGTCATCGGCCCGCCGGACGCGGTGACGGCCGCCGCGATCGCCCGCCGGGTGGGGCTGCCCGCCCGGGTCACGACCATCCTTCAGGGTGAGTCCCTGGTGAACGACGCCACCGCGATCACCGCCTTCCGGGTAGCGCTCGCCGCGGCGGTGGGGGAGGGGATGACCTGGGCCGCCGGGATCGCGGAATTCCTGCTGGCCGCGGTCGGCGGGGTCGGCGTCGGCCTCCTGCTGATGGTGCCGCTGCACTGGCTGCGCACGCACCTGAAAGAAGCGCTCCTCCAGAACACGCTCTCTCTCCTGATCCCGTTCGTGGCGTACGCGGCGGCCGAACGGGTCCACGCCTCCGGAGTCCTCGCCGTGGTCGTCGTCGCCCTCTACCTGGGGCACCGCTCCTGGCAGGTCGACTTCGCCACCCGTCTCCAGGAGGCGGCGGTCTGGAAGATGGTCGCCTTCATCCTGGAGTCCACGGTCTTCGCCCTGATCGGTCTGCAACTGCCCTTCGTACTGAAGGGCCTCGAAGCGGGCGGCTGGGCGGCGGCCCTGGGCTACGCGGCCCTCGTGTTCGTCGCCGTCGTCGTGGTCCGCTTCGTCTGGGTCTATCCGGCCACCTATCTGCCCCGACGGCTCTCGAAGCGCGTACGGGAGCGGGAACCGGGGACCGACCGGACCGCGCCCCTGATCGTGGGCTGGGCGGGCATGCGCGGTGTCGTCTCGCTCGCCGTCGCCTTCTCCATCCCGCTGGTCACCCATGACGGCGAGCCGTTCCCGGCCCGCAACCTGGTGCTGTTCCTGACCTTCACCACGGTCATTGCGACGCTGGTGATCCAGGGGCTGACCCTGCCCGTACTCGTCCGCGTACTGAAGGTGCCGGGGCGCGATCCGCAGAGGGAGACGCTCATCGAGGCGCAGGCCCAGAGCGAGGCGTCCGCAGCCGCCGAGGCCCGCCTGGAGGCGTTGCTCGCCGAGCCGCACAACCGCCTCCCGCCCCCGCTGGCCGACCGGCTGCGCCAGGTGCTGGAGCGCCGCCGCAACGCCGTGTGGGAGCGGCTGGGGGCGGCCGACCCGGTCACGGGCGAGTCGGCGGACGACACCTACCGCCGGCTCTCCCGAGAGATGATCGAGGCCGAGCGGGAGGTCTTCGTCCGGCTCCGGGACGAGCGGCGGATCGACGACGAGATGATGCGTACGCTGCTGCGCCGGCTGGACCTGGAGGAGGCGGCGGCCTACCGGGAGACGGACGACTCCTGAGGACCCGGCGTATCGGGCGTGCCGGTGATCACCGCGCACACCCGGCTCCCCGGCGCGAACGCCCCCTCCTCGGCCAGCGCCGTCAGCGCGAACAGCAGCTTGGCGACGTAGACCCGCTCCACCGGCAGCCCGTGCCGGTCCTCGAAGTCCGCGGCGAAGGCGTCCAGTTCCCCAGTCGTACGGGCGTAGCCGCCGAAGGTGAAGCGCTCGTCCAGGGACCAGTTCCCGGCCGGTCCGCCGAACGCCTCGTCCTGGAGCGCGGCCACGGCCTCCCCGAGGAAGCCGCCGCGCAGCACCGGGACGCCCAGGGCGCGCTGCCCGCCGTCCAGCTCGCCGTCCAGCCCGGCCGCGAGCCCGGCCAGGGTGCCGCCGGTCCCGCAGGCCACGGCTGCCACATCGGTCTGCCCGCGCAACTCGCGCCCCAGCGCTGCGCAGCCCTGTGCGGCCAGCGCGTTGCTGCCGCCCTCCGGGATCACCTCCACGTCCCCGAACAGGCTCAGCAGCCCCTCCAGGACCTCGGGTGAGGCCTTCGCCCGGTAGGTCGTCCGGTCCACGAAGCGCAGCCGCATCCCGTCGGCGGCGCAGCGGGCCAGGGACGGGTTCAGCGGCCGGTGGGCCAGCTCGTCACCGCGTACGACACCGATGGTGGGGAACCCCAGCAGCCGCCCGGCCGCCGCGGTGGCCCGCAGATGGTTGGAGTAGGCCCCGCCGAAGGTCAGCACGGCCCGCCCGGCGGCGGCCTCCAGGTTGAGGTGGAGTTTGCGCCACTTGTTGCCCGGCAGGTCGGGGTGGATCAGGTCGTCCCGCTTGAGGAGGAGCGTGATCCCGTGCCGGGCGAATCGGTCGTCCCGGAGCTCCTGGAGCGGGGACGGCACCCGGGGGCGCAGGAGGGTCTCGGGGCGGTTCACGTGCCTATTGTGGCCCGCCCCGGTCCGGGCGCCCTCTCTCAGGCGCTCGCCAGCCAGAGGTCCGGGCCGAACACCTCGTAGTGGATGTCGGCCGGGCGGACCCCCGCGTCCAGCAGGTGGGTGCGGACCGTGCGCATGAAGGGGAGCGGGCCGCAGAGATAGGCGTGGGTGCCGGGGAGCACGGTGATGCCGTTCAGGTCGACGAGGCCGGTGCGGTGGGCCGGGTGGCCGGATTCCGGGGACTCGTACCAGAAGTGCGGCTCGGCGGCCGGGAGCTTCTCCGTCAGCCGGACGTGGTGGGTGCGCAGGGCGTGGTCGGCGGGGGAGCGGTCGCCGTGCACCACGGTGACCGGGCGGTCGTGGCCCTGCTCGGCCAGGTGCTCCAGCATCGACAGCATGGGCGTGCAGCCGATCCCCGCCGAGGCGAGCAGCAGCGGTGCGTCCAGGTGGTCGAGGACCAGGTCCCCGTAGGGGACGGAGAGGCGCAGCCGGTCGCCCGCGCGGGTGTGCTCGTGCAGGTGGCGGGAGACCTCGCCGTCCGGGGCGGACTCCCCGCGCACCCGCTTCACGGTGATGGAGCGCAGCCGGGAGCCGGGGGAGCAGGAGAGGCTGTACTGACGTATCTGCCGGGCCCCGTCGGCCAGTTCGACCTGTACGGAGACGTACTGGCCGGGCCGGAAGGCGGCGGCGTCGCCGTTGTCCGCCGGGCGCAGGTGGAAGGTCGCCACGTCCTCGGTCTCCTCGATCCGGGCGGCGACCTCCCACTCCCGCCACACATCGCCCGCCACCACGCCCTGCTGGGCGTAGAGCCGCGCCTCGATGGCGATGAGGGCGTTCGCCATCAGCCAGTAGACCTCGTCCCAGGCCGCGGCGACCTCAGGGGTGACCGCGTCGCCCAGTACGTCGGCGATCGCGGCGAAGAGGTGGGTGTGGACCACCTCGTACTGCTCCGGGGTCACTCCGAGCGACGCGTGCTTGTGCGCGATCCGGTTCAGCATCACGTCGGGCCGCGTCTCCGGGTGCTCGACCAGCGCGGTGGCGAACGCCGCGATGGACCCGGCCAGGGCTTTGCGCTGGTCGCCGGAGGCCTGGTTGCCCCGGTTGAAGAGATCGCGCAGCAGCTCGGGGTGGGCCGCGAAGAGCTTCTTGTAGAAGAGGTCGGCGATGTCCCCGATGGCCGCGCCGACGGCGGGGAGGGTGGCACGGACGGTGGCGGTGGACCGGTCGGAGAGCATGTGGACGGGCTCCTTTAATTGGTATGTGATGTGCGTATTTTCGGGCGGGCGGAACCCGCCCGTGGGTGTGGGCGGGAGGTCTGTGGGTGGGTGGCGGGGCCGGGGTCAGTCCTGTGGCGGGCCGCTGCCGATGCCCAGCAGCAGCGGGCCGGTCGGGGCGGCGACGAGATCGGTGACGGTGATCGGGTCGAGCGAGGCGTAGAAGGCGTCCTGGGCCTGGCGCAGGGCGCCGCGCAGCCGGCAGGCGGAGCGCAGCGGGCAGGGGGTGGCGCCTTCGCACTCCACGACGTCGTCCGTCTCCTCCAGCTCCCGCACGAGGGCGCCGATCGAGGCGGAGTGCCCGGCCGTGGTGAGGGTGAGTCCGCCGCCCCGGCCGCGCCGGGCGTCGAGCAACCCGAGGTGCTGGAGGCGGGCGACGACCTTGGCCGCGTGGGTGTAGGGCACCCGCATGGTGTCCGCCACCTCGCGTGTGGTCGGCGGGTCCGTGCCCTCGGCGACTGCCAGCCGCATGAGCACGCGGAGCGCCACATCGGTGAATCTGGTCAGCCGCATGGCTTGATCCTAGATAAGTGGCATCTGTGATGCAAGTTATGGGGGCCGCAGGGCGACGGGGGCAACCTGCCCCGACCGAAGGCCGATTAGTCACACTCTTTTGTGTAATGGCGGGCCGCGTCCTCCGCTGAAAGGCTTCTCCAGCAGGTCAGCCCAAGATCGAAAGGACGTCAGATGTCCGTTGGTGAAGAGGTTCGCGACACGCAGGCGCCGCCGCAGCAGAGTCTGGGGACGGCAGCTGCGCGGAACCTCGCGACGACCACCAAATCCGCGCCGCAGATGCAGGAGATCACCTCGCGGTGGCTGCTGAAGATGCTGCCGTGGGTGCAGGTACAGGGCGGTACGTACCGGGTGAACCGTCGGCTCAGCTATTCGGTCGGTGACGGCCGGGTGACGTTCGTCCAGACCGGGGACCGGGTGGCCGTGATCCCCGCCGAGCTGGGAGAACTGCCCGCTCTGCGCAATTTCGAGGACGAGGAGGTCCTCGCCGAGCTCGCCCGCAGGTGCGAGCAGCGGGACGTGGCCGCGGGGGAGGTGCTCGCCACGACGGGGGACGCGGCGGACCGGGTCTTCCTGCTGGCTCACGGCAAGGTCGAGAAGATCGTCTCCGGGCTCTACGGGGACGAGACGGAGCTCGGAGTCCTCGCCGACGGGGCCTACTTCGGCGACCAGAGCCTGGTCGACGGTGACGCCGTCTGGGAGTACACCGCCCGCGCCGTCACCGCGTGCACGCTGCTGACGCTCAGCCGCGCGGACGTGTTCAACCTCGCGGAGCGGGCCGACTCCCTCCGCGCCCATCTCGCCGGTCTGCTCACGATCCCGCACCAGCGGACCAACAAGTACGGCGAGGCGGAGATCGACCTCTCCGCCGGCCATGTGGGCGAGGCCGTGGTCCCGCACACCTTCGTCGACTACGACGCCGCACCCCGCGAGTACGAGCTGAGCGTCGCCCAGACGGTGCTCAAGGTGCACAGCAGGGTCGCCGACCTCTACAACCAGCCGATGAACCAGACCGAGCAGCAGTTGCGGCTCACGGTCGAGGCGCTGCGCGAGCGCCAGGAGCACGAGCTGATCAACAACCGCGAGTTCGGCCTGCTCAACAACTGCGACTACGGGCAGCGGCTCCAGCCGCACGACGGGGTGCCCAGCCCCGACGACATGGACGAACTGCTCTCGCGGCGGCGCGGATCGAAGCTCTTCCTCGCCCACCCGCGCGCCATCGCCGCCTTCGGCCGCGAGTGCAACCGGCGCGGACTGTCCCCGGAGAGCGTGGACATCGGCGGCCACCACGTGCCTGCCTGGCGCGGGGTGCCGATCTTCCCGTCCAACAAGATCCCGGTCACCGAGGCCCGCACCACCTCCATCATCTGCATGAGGACTGGTGAGGCCGAACAGGGCGTCATCGGCCTCCAGCAGACCGGCATCCCGGACGAGATCGAGCCGAGCCTCTCCGTCCGCTTCATGGGCATCGACGAGCAGGCGATCATCTCCTACCTGGTGACTGCGTACTACTCCGCCGCCATCCTGGTACCGGACGCCCTTGGCGTACTGGAGAACGTGGAGGTGAGCCGCTGGCGCTGACCCCGTGTCACCCCCGGGGGCCCGGTCGGCCGACACCGGCCGGGCCTCCGGGGCCCCGCCCCATCGCACCGCCCCAGGGAGTGACCGTGACCATGACCAGTACGGACGCAGCGACGGAAGGGCACGAGGCCGCCGCGCTGCTGGAGCGCACCCGCGCCATCGTCGACCCGCATCTGCGAACGGCCGTGGAATCGCTGCCCGGTGGCATACGCCGGATCGCGATGTACCACTTCGGCTGGGAGAACGCCGACGGAACCCCCGCCGCCGGACAGGCGGGCAAGGCCATCCGGCCCGCGCTCGTGCTGGCCGCCGCCCGGGCGCTGGGCGGTGACCCGGAGCGCGCCGTGCGCGCCGCCGTCGCCGTCGAGCTCGCGCACAACTTCACCCTGCTCCACGACGATGTCATCGACGAGGACACCACCCGCAGACACCGGCCCACCGCCTGGGCCGTCTTCGGTGTCCCGGACGCGATCATCACCGGCGACGCCATGCTGGCCCTCGCCCAGCGGCTGCTGGCCGAGGACGACCACCCGGCCGCACAGCGGGCCGCCGCCCGCCTCTCCTCCTGCGTCATCGAGCTCTGCGCGGGCCAGCAGGCCGACTGCGCCTTCGAGGAGCGCGGCCCGGACGAGGTCACCCTCGACGAATGCCTCACCATGGCGACCGCCAAGACCGGCGCCCTGCTCGGCTGCGCCTGTGCGCTCGGCGCCCTCTACGCCGGGGCGGAGGACCGGGCGGTCCGTGCCATGGACGGCTTCGGCCGGGAGGCGGGCCTCTCCTTCCAGCTCATCGACGACCTGATCGGCATCTGGGGCGACCCCGCCCGTACCGGCAAGCCCGTCGGGGCGGACCTGGCCGCCCACAAGAAGTCGCTGCCCGTGGTGGCGGCCCTGACCTCCGGCACCCCGGCCGCCGAGGAGCTCGCCGCGCTCTACCGGGGCCCCATGGCCACCTCCGCCGAGGTGGACCGCGCGGCCGACGCCGTGGACCGGGCCGGTGGCCGGGACTGGGCCCAGGTCGCCGCCGCCGACCGGATGGCCCGGGCGGTCCACCATCTCTCCCGGGCGGTCCCGGACCCCGGCGCCGCCGGGGACCTGCTGGCCCTGGCCGAGTTCGTCACCCGCCGGACCAGCTGACCGGCCCGACCGGCTCCCGGCCGGCTCCCGCCTCCCAACTCTATTATTCCGAGGGTTGATTGAGAGCCGAGAGTCGAGCGCAGCGGGCAAAGGGGCGGAAGCCGGTCATGGGCATGCGGATACAGCGGGCGGGACAGGACGACAGGGAGCTGGTCGTATCGGTCATGGAGGAGGCCTTCCACCATGACCCGGTCAGCAACTGGATCTTCCCCGACGAGGCGCACCGGCGGGCCGTGCACGGCAAGTTCCTCGGCGTCTTCGCCGACGTCGCCCTCGCCGAAGGCCGTATCGATGTGGCGGAGGACGGCGCGGCGGTGGCCCTGTGGCTGCCGGTGCCCGCCGGAGTGCCCGAGGAGGAGGACCCCACGCCCGCCCTGATGCGGCAGACCGCCGACCCCGACAACGAGCGGTGCGAACTGGTGGGGAGGCTGACCGGGAAGGTGCACCCGCACGACCGCGCCCACGCCTACCTGCTCATGATCGGGGTCCTCCCGCACCGCCAGGGCGAGGGCATCGGGGCGGAGCTCGTCCGGGCGGAGCTGGAGCGCTGCGACCGCGACGGCGAACCCGCCTACCTGGAGGCCAGCAGCGCCCGCAGCCGTACGCTCTACGAACGGCTCGGCTTCCGCTTCACGGGTCGCACGGTCGAGCTGCCGGACGGCCCGCCGATGTGGCCCATGTGGCGTGAACCGCAGACGGATTGACGCCTCGGCGAAGGAGGAGGGCGGCACCGGGGCCGCGCCGGGCAGGGGCTACAGTCCCTGCTCATGACAGATGAGTCGTGGGCCGGCTGGTACCGGGACCGCAACGGTTCCGACGCCGTCGTTCTCACCACGGACGGACAGCGGCTCCGGATCCGGATCAGAGGGGTCGACTTCGAGGGCGAGAGCTTCGACGGCCTCGCACCGGTCCCGGGCACGCCCCCGGAGAGCGGGGCGTTCGCCCTGGCCGACGGCGCGCTCACCGACTGCGTACTGGAGTGGGACCTCCCGCTGCCCGTCCTCGTCGCGGGCACCCCGCGCACGGCCACCCTCGGCTGCCTGCTCTCCCTGCGCCGGGCCGACCCGGACCTCCACCTCGCCCTCCACCTCGACGGCGCGGTCTACGAATCGGCCAGGGCCGAGAGCGACTTCGCCGCCGCGCTGACGGCGATCCAGCGCATCCTCCCGGACGGCATCCGGCTCGGGATCTGCATCGCCTGCGCCTTCTCCGACTACTTCCCGGCCCCCGGCCGCGGCCTCTCCGGCGGCCTCGCCTGCTTCCGCGGCGCCAAGGACGCCTACCGGGACACGGAGGGCGAGGGCGCCGTGCTGGACCTGTGGGACCGGCGTACGGGATGCGTCCAGGAGATCTGGAGCTGCCGGGAGTTCGAGGTGCGCCCGGCCCGGGGCGCGGGCACCGGCCACCGGGGGGCCTTCCCCCTCGAACCGGCCTGAGCCCCGGCGCTCCCCGGGCCGCCCGTCCCACCCGCCTGCCTCTGCCCCGTACCGCAACTCCGGTACGGGGCAGAGCCGTTCCCGCGTACGAGTGATGCACCCCGTCGTCGCAACGTCATTGCTCCACCTCTAGTTGTTCTACTACTATGCGAACAACGGAGGTTTTCATGACACGCCTGACACGCCTGACACGTAAGAACCTTGGCCGCGCAGCCCTCGCCGCCCTGCCTTTCGTCCTCGCCTTCCTCGTCGAACTGATCCTCTTCATCGCTCTCAAGGACCGCCTGCCCGACCGCCTGGCCAGCCACTTCGACATCTCCGGGAAGGCGGACGGCTACGCCGACCGGAACACCTACCTCCTCGTCACCGCCCCGATGCTGCTCATGCTCGGTGCCATGTGGGTCCTCATGGTGGTGAGCGGGAGGTTCTACGGGCGGGCTCACCGATGGCTGATCGGTGGCGGCTGGGCCGTCGCCACCTTCCTCCTGTATGTGCTGGGCGCCGCCCTGGTCGTCAACCTGGACGCCCCGGAGGGAGGGGCGGCGGGAGACTTCCCGATGTGGCACCTCGCCGTGGCCCTCGGGGCGGCCGTCCTTGCCGGAGGGGCCGGGCTGCTGCTGGCCCGGCTCGTCCCCGCGCCGGAGGACCCCGCCGCCGGGAGGAACCCCGAGGACCGCGAGCGGATCGTGCTCTCCGACGGTGAGGTGGCCGGCTGGGCGCGCACCACCGGCGCCTGGTGGCTGCCGCTGACCGCCCTGGTGCTCGTGGCCCTCGGCGCGTGGGTCGGCTACGACGCCACCTGGTACGCCGGTGCTCCCGCGTTGCTCCTCGGCCTGCTGGCGCTCACCTTCAGCCGCGTCCACGTCACCGTGGACCGGCGTGGCCTCACCGTATCCGGCCTGCTGCCGTGGCCCCGGTTCCGGGTCCCGCTGGAGCGCATCGAGGCGGCGGACAGCCGGCCGGTCAACGCCCTCGCGGAGTTCGGCGGCTGGGGCTACCGCATCCGCCCGGGCGGCGCCGGCTTCATCGTCCGCTCGGGCGAGGCCATCGTGGCCCGGCGGACGGGCGGACGCGAGTTCACCGTCACCGTCGAGGACTCCGCGACCGGTGCCGCCCTGCTCAACACCCTCGTCGACCGGCACCGGGCGGGGCGCTGACCATGCTCTTCCGGGTCGACCCCGCCTCCACCGTGCCACTCGGGGACCAGATCGCGGCCTCGGTGCGCCGCGCGGTCGCCGACGGCGCGGTGACCCCGGGCGAGCGGCTCCCCGCCGCCCGGGTGCTCGCCGAATCCCTCGGGGTGAACGTCCACACGGTCCTGCGCGGCTACCAGCGGCTGCGCGAGGAGGGCCTGATCGAACTGCGCCGGGGCCGGGGCGCGGTGGTCACCGAGGCCGCCTCCCCGCGCCGTGCGCAACTGCTGGAGCGGGTCCGCGAAGTGGTCGCGGATGCCCGGGAGTTGGGCCTGACGGAGGAGGAGCTGCTGACGCTGGTCCGCGCCGAACTGGGCGCCTGACCCATCGGCGTACGAGAGTCGAACTGGACGTCTGACCCGCCCTCGTACGGCAGCGGCCTCCCGCGGCACGGAGGGCCGTTCCGCGTCCGGGACGGCCCTCCGCTCATGCGCCCGGGGTCAGGACGCGGTGCCGGCCAGGGCGGCCGCGAAGCCGTTCCGCCAGAGGTAGTTCACCCGGGCCCGCTCGTTGGCGTCCGGCTGGGCGTTGGTGCAGGACGGGCCGGGGCCGCCGCCGGACATCAGCTGGCTGCACGGGCCGGAGTAGGTGTCCGGCAGACCGAGCACGTGCCCGGTCTCGTGCGTGGTGACGCGGGTGGAGTTGTAGATCTGATTCTGCCGGTAGTCCAGGAAGATGAAGCCCCGGCCGTGCCCGTTGGTGGAGGCGTACGAACCGCGCGGGTCGTTGCCCTCGCGATACGTGAAGTCGGCGTTCGAGCCTTCCTGGAGCCGCACGTTGGAGACCGAGCTGTTCCAGATCCGGGTGCTGTTGGCTATCTGGGTGCGGAAGCTCGGGGCGGCGGCCGCGCTGTAGGTGACCGTGACGGCCTGGGTGCCCGGGTTGGCGGCCCGCTTCTCGGCGACGGACTTCATCACCGCGTCGAAGAAGGCCCGGTTCGCGGCGGCGTTCTCGCCCGAACCGTTGTACGCGGCGATGGTGGCGGGGGTGGAGACGGCGGGGGCAGGAGCGGCGGAGACCGCGGGCGCCGTGCCGAGCGCGGCGACGAGGCCGAGACCGGCGATGGCGGTCCTGAGGTGTCTCATGGGGGATTTCTCCTACGGTCCGGTGAACCCGCGCCGTGGGGGTTGTCCGCTGAACGGACGGGGCGCGGGGCGGTACGGGGAGAGTGTGGGGGCGCGGACACCCGCCGGGGATGATGCCAACCGGGGATAGCACCGCCCTATCCCCTTGCGGGTATCCCTACTGAAGGGCCGCCCAACACCCCCTGAATTAACGTCCTTTGGTCGGGTTGAGGCCGCTGGTGCCGGGGCGGGAGCGGTCGTACGCTCCGAACCATGGAGCTTGAGGTGAGGCACCTCAGGGCGCTGTGCGCCATCGCCGACGCGGGCAGTCTGCACCAGGCGGCCCGCCGGCTCGGCGTGAGCCAGCCCTCCCTGACCACCCAGCTGCGGCGGATCGAGAACTCGCTCGGCGCCGAGCTGTTCCGCCGCGAACGCACCGGCTGCCGCCCGACCCCCCTGGGCCGGGCCGTCCTCAGCCGGGCCCGGCCGCTCGTCGACGGGATGAGCGCCCTGGTCACCCACGCCCTGGCGGAGGCCGACGCCACCCGGTCCCGGGGGCCCCGGCTGCGGATCGGCTCCACTGCCAGCCGGGTCGTCGGGAGCTGGCTGCGAAGACTCAGGGGTGCCCTGCCCGGTACGGAGATCTCCCTGCGGGTCGACGTCTCGGCCCACGCCCTCCTGCGCTCGGTCGAGGCGGGCCGGCTGGACGTCGCCTTCGTGCACGAGGTGGAGGGCAGCCCGCTGGCCCTCCCGGACGGCCTGGCCCAGCGCGTACTCCTGGACCGCGAACCGCAGTTCATCTCCCTCTCCCGGGACCACCCGGCCGCCCGCCGCCGTGTGGTGGAGCTCGCGGAGCTGGCCGGGGACCGGTGGATGGTCGATCCGACGGTGGACGGCGAGTGGGACGGGGTGCGCCGGGTGCTCGGTGCCGCCGGGATCGACCCGCCGGTCCTGCACGGCGACTACCTCACCGCCGCCTCCCTCGTCGTGCTCGGCGAGGCCGTCGCACCCTGCCAGCCCACCTCCGGCCCGCGCGACGACATGGCGATCCGCCCGCTGCGGGGCGATCCGCTCGCCGTCCGGCTGCTCCTGGTCGCCCGGCCGGGGACGGACACCTCGGTGGCGTACGCGGAGCTGGAGGCGGCCTACCGGGAGGCGGCCCGGCGCTCCAGCGGCTACTACGAGTGGCTGCTGCGCCACCGCAGCCCGCTCGCCCGTACTCCGTGAGCCCCTGAGCCCCAGGGGTTCCCCGTTAGCCCCCGGAGTTCCCCGTTCTGCTGACAGCGTGCGGGTGTTCCCCGGCACCGCCCGGCCGGGCAGGCTCGCCGTATGAGGCTACTGATGCTGGGCGGTACGGAGTTCGTCGGACGGGCCGTCACCGAGGCCGCGCTGCAACGCGACTGGCAGGTCACCGTCTTCCACCGGGGCCGCCATGCGCCGCCGCCGGGAGTGCGCGTGCTGACGGGCGACCGCACGGGCGGGAGGAAGGGGCTCGCTGCACTGGCGGACCACCCGGGCGGCTGGGACCTGGTCGTCGACACCTGGAGCGGGGTGCCCACCGCCGTACGGGACAGCGCCCGGCTCCTGGCGGGCCGCGCGGGCCACTACACGTACGTCTCCAGCCGCTCGGTCTACGCCTACCCGGCCCCCGCAGGGCTGGACGAGGACGGGCCGCTGGTGACCGGCGCCTCCCCTGACGAGAGCGGCGAGAGCGGCGAGGGTGGCGGGGCCGGTGACGTGCCGTACGACCGGGCCAAGCGCGGTGGTGAGCTGGCCGCCCTCGACGCCTTCGGCGACCGGGTGCTGCTGGCGCGGGCCGGGCTGATCATCGGCCCCGGGGAGAACATCGGCCGACTGCCCTGGTGGCTGTCGCGGATCGCGCGCGGCGGCCCGGTGATCGCCCCCGGCCCGCGCACCTCGGGGATCCAGTACATCGACGCCCGCGACCTGGCGAGCTGGCTCCTGGACGCGGCGGCGGCCGGGCTGCACGGCGCGTACAACACGGTCAGCCGCCCCGGCCACGCCACCCTGGGCGAACTGCTCGACGCCTGTGTACGGGTCACGGGCTCCGGCGCCGAGCTGCGCTGGACGGACCCGGACACCCTGCTGGCCACCGGGGTCGAACCCTGGACCGGGCTGCCGGTCTGGCTGCCCCGGGGCGAGCTGTACGACGCCATGTACGCGGGCGGCCACGCCAAGGCCGAGGCCGCGGGACTCCGCTGCCGCCCGGTCGGCGAGACCGTCGCCGACACCTGGGCCTGGCTGTGCGAGCGCGGCGGCACCGCGCCCCAGCGGCCGGACCGGCCCACCGTCGGCCTCGATCCCCGGCTGGAGGAGAAGCTCCTGGCCCTCTGAAAACCTCCTATAGGTCTACGTGTGCGGGCAAATCCGGCGTGTCATAGCAAATGACTAGCATTAAAGATGCATATTGCGCGGCATGGAACAACAGGCGCGCAGGCGCGGCAACACAATCCGGGCAGCAGTGACAGTGGCCACGGCCGCGGCGATGGTGGGCATGCTGGCCCCGGCCGCTGCCGCCGATCCGTTGCCGGGCGGACTCGGCCCCTGCCTCGGCAGCGAATGCCCGTCCGTATGGAACGAACCCAACAACGGGCCGATCGCCGGTTACGACGAGAACATCAACATCTACGTCGGCGGGGACTTCCTGGTCCGGGAGGCCGCCGCCGAGGCCGAGGGGAAGATCGTCACCCTCGGCGTGTTCGACATGGACAAGCGGCCCGAGGCCTCGCAGATCTACAACGTCGGTGTCGCGGGCGTCGGTTCGCGGGTTCCGCCGCCGGACGGCTCCGACTATCTGACCGTGGGCGGGAACATCACCATCGCCGACGATGAGCGCCTGCTCGCCGAGGAGGGGTCGAACTCCGGCCGGGTCGCCTACGCGGGGACCCTGACCGGCACGGTCAGCCCGCTGGACGCCCCGCGCCCCGACCCGGAGGCCACCGCCCCGTTCACCGGCCTGCGCCCGCAGCTCACCGAGGCCAGCCAGTGCTACGCGTACGACGGCGACGAGCGCCGCGCGGCGACCGGCACCGTGGAGACGGTCGGCGACACCATCACCTTCACCGGGGACGGCACCTCGGCGATCCAGATCTTCGACGTGGACGAGGACCTGGCCACGTCGGGCGGCGGCAACGTGGGGTTCGCCTTCAACGGCATCCCCGACGGGGCGACCGTCCTGGTCAACGTCTACGGGAGCGCCCGCACGGTCGCCACGTTCATGGGCACCCTCCCCAACCCGGGGCTCCGTGAGCATCTGCTGTGGAACTTCCCGGACGCGACGGATCTGACGCTGACCGGCCCGGCCCAGTTCCAGGGCAGCGTGCTGGTCGGGCAGCCCACGAGTACGACCACGCTCAGCATGAGCGGAACCAACGGCCGCTTCTACACGGCTGGTTCGCTGACCCACACCTCGCCGGGCGCGGCGGGCGGGCAGGAGATCCACTCGTACCCGTTCGACGGCGACCTCCCGACCTGCGGCCCGGACCCGACGCCGACGCCGACGCCGACGGATCCCACGCCGACGCCGACGCCGACGGATCCGACGCCGACGCCGACGGATCCGACGCCGACGCCGACGGATCCGACGCCGACTCCGACGGACCCCACTCCCACGCCGACGGATCCGACGCCGACGCCCACGGATCCCACGCCGACTCCGACGGACCCCACGCCGACGCCGACGGATCCGACGCCCACCCCGACGGATCCGACGCCGACCCCCACCGACCCGACGCCCACCCCGACGGATCCGACGCCGACCCCCACCGACCCCACGCCGACGCCCACGGACCCGACGCCGACTCCGACGGACCCCACTCCCACGCCGACGGACCCCACGCCGACGCCCACCGACCCCACTCCCACCCCCACCGACCCGACCCCCACCCCCACCGAGCCCACCCCGGGCCCCACCGACAAGCCGACCTGGAAGCCGACCCCGTCGCCGTCCGACCCGGGGCAGTTGCCCGACACCGGTTCGCAGGGCGGTGAATGGATCATCGGGTCCATCGCGGCAGCGCTGGTGGCCGCCGGTGGAGCGGTCCTCGTGGCCACGCGCAGGGCACGGCGCCGCACCTACTAGCAGCGCCCGCTAGCGTGGTTCGATGACCGAACTGCTGCTGCACCTCGCCGAAGCACCTCTGTGGGAGGCGGCCCGCGGGTCAGGGACGTACGAGATGTCCACCCGCGGCCGCACCCTCCAGGAGGAGGGCTTCATCCACCTCTCCCAGCCCCACCAACTCCCGGGTGTGGCAAGGATGCTGTACGGCGACGGAGGCGGGGACGGGGTCGGCGGCCGGGACCTGGTGGTCCTGGTCGTCGACCCCGCCCGCCTCACCGCCCCCGTCCGGTACGAGGCGATGAAGCCCGGTGGCGAGGAGTTCCCGCACCTGTACGGACCGCTCCCGGTGGAAGCGGTCGTGGAGGTGCGGCCCTGGCCCACGGCCCCGGGAGCCTCCGGAGCCCCGTAGCCTCCGGAACCCACGCGGCCGACGGAGCACGACGAGAGGAAGACGAACCCCAGTGACCGGCCCCCTCACCGCGGTGACCGGAGCGAGCGGAGCGGTCGGCGGCCGGGTCGCCGAGCGGCTCGCCCGTACCGGAGTCCCCGTACGCCTCCTCGGCCGCGACCCGGCCCGCCTCCCCGACCTGCCCGGCGCGGACCGCGCCCCCGCCGCCCCCTACGGCGACGCGGAGGCGATGCGCCGGGCCCTGGACGGGGCGCACACCCTGTTCCTGGTCTCCGCCCACGAGAGCCTCTACCGGGTGCGCGAGCACATCACGGCGGTCGACGCGGCCGTGGCGGTGGGCGTGGAGCGGATCGTGTACGTGTCCTTCCAGGGCGCGGCGCCCGACGCCACGTTCACCTTCGCCCGCGACCACTGGCACACCGAGGCCCACATCCGCACGTCCGACGTGCGCCACACCTTCCTGCGGGACAACTGGTACCAGGCGGGGCTCCCCGCGATGACCGGCGCGGACGGGGTGCTGCGCGGTCCGGGCGGGGACGGCCGGGTCGCCGCCGTCGCCCACGAGGACATCGCGGACGCGGCGGCCGCCGTCCTGCTGGACGAGTCCACGGCCCACGACGGCCGGGGCTACGACCTCACGGGCCCCGAGGCGTTCACCCTGGCCGAGGCCGCCGAGGAGCTGAGCCGGGTCACCGGACGCTCCGTCCGCTACGTCCCCGAGACCGTCGAGGAGGCCTACGCCTCCCGGGCCGGGTACGGGGCCGAGGAGTGGGAGGTGGCCGGCTGGGTCACCTCGTACGAGGCGATCGCGGCCGGTGAACTCGCGGCCGTCTCCGACGCGGTGCCCACCCTGACCGGGCACCCGGCCAAGAGCTTCGCCGAGTACCTCGCGGAGAACCCGGACAGCTACCGGCACCTGCTCCCCGGAGTGTGATCCCCGAAGGCTTCGAGGCCGGGGGCGGTCAGAGGCCGGCCGGGCGCACCAGCCCCGACTCGTACGCGAACACCGCCGCCTGCGTCCGGTCCCGTACGCCCAACTTGACCAGGATGCGGCCCACATGGGTCTTCACCGTCTGCTCCGCGAGGACCAGCCGCCCGGCGATCTCCGCATTCGACAGGCCGCCCGCGATCAGGGACAGCACCTCCGTCTCCCGCTCCGTCAGATCCCCGATCCGCTCCTTCAGCGGGGCGCGCGGGGCGCCCGCCGTCCGGGAGAACTCCACGATCAGCCGCTTGGTGATGCTGGGGGAGAGCAGTGCGTCGCCCGCCGCCACCACCCGTACCGCATGGGCGAGTTCGGCGGCGGAGGCGTCCTTCAGCAGAAAGCCGGAGGCGCCCGCGCGCAGCGCCTCGTACACGTACTCGTCGAGGTCGAAGGTGGTCAGGACCAGCACCTTCACCCCCGGGTTCTCGCGTGCGGTGATCCGGCGGGTCGCCTCGATGCCGCCCAGCTCCGGCATCCGGATGTCCATCAGGACGACGTCCGGGGCGAGTTCACCGACCTTGGCGATCGCGTCGAGCCCGTTGACGGCCTGCCCGACGACCTCGATGTCCGGCTCGGCGTTCAGCAGGACCGTGAAGCCCTGCCGGACCATCATCTGGTCGTCGGCGATCACTGCGCGGATGGGCGGGGTCATGGGGCGTCCTCGGTCGTGGTCGTGGTCGTGGTCGTGTCGGTGCCGGTGGCCGTGGTGGGCAGGACGGCGGTGACTTCCCAACCGCCGTCCGGTGTGGGCCCGGTGGCCAGGTCGCCGCCGAGCATCGTGGTGCGTTCGCGCATCCCGAGCAGGCCGTGGCCGGGCCCGGGGGAGGGGGCGGCCGGGCGGTCCGGCGGGGTGTTGGTGACGCGGACGGTCAGCCCGGTGGCCCGGTGGCCGATCTCCACCCGGGCGCTCGCCCCGGGCGCGTGCCGCATCACGTTGCTCAGCGCCTCCTGCACGATGCGGTACGCCGACAGCTCCACGCCCGGCGGGAGGGGGCGCGGTTCGCCGGTGCTGGTGAGGGTGGTGGCCAGACCGGCGGTGCGCACGGTGGCGACGAGGTCGCCGAGCCGGTCGAGGGTCGGCTGCGGGGTGTGCCGCGCGTTCCGTGCGGGGGCCTCCTCCGAGCGCAGGACGCCCAGGACCCTGCGGAGTTCGGCGAGTGCCTCCAGGGCGTTCTCGCGGATGCCGGTGAGGTTCTCCTTCAGCTCGTCGGAGGGGTCCTTCACCAGGTGCGGGGCGACCTGCGCCTGGATGGAGATCACCGACATGTGGTGGGCCACCACGTCGTGCAGCTCGCGGGCGATCCGCTGGCGCTCCTCCAGCAGGGTGCGCCGGGCCCGCTCGTCGGCGGTCAGCTCGGTCTGGACGACGAGGTCGTCGCGGGCGAGGCGCACGGTGCGGAGGGCCGTGCCGAGGATCAGTGCGGTGCCGAACACGAGCGCGGAGGCGACAAGGCCCGCATGGGGCAGCGGTGGTGTGTGCAGGGCCAGGGCCACGGCCAGTGCCATGGAGAGCACCAGGGCGGCCACCGCCCGGCGGAGCCGGACCCGCAGAGCCAGCAGGAACAAGGCGCCGCCCTGGAGTGCCAACCCGGCGAAGGGGGGCGCGTACAGCATCTCCGGAGTCAGGGGGAAGGAGGCGGGGATCCACGGGTACGGAACCCTCGTGGGCGCGTTGTACGCGGTGACCAGCACCGTCCCGACCGACAGCGCGGTCATCGCCCACCACGCCCCCACGGGCCGGATCATCCCGGCCACCAGCGCCGTGGACTGCGCCCCGGCGGCCACTACCGCGAACAGGTAGACATGGCTTCCGTGAGGGACGAGTTCCGCGCTACGGACCACCGCGGCGACGACCGCCACGATCACCAGCAGCACCAACAGCGCCGGCCGCCACACCGGGGCGCCCGGCTCTCCCATGCGCGGCACCCGGTCGGCGGGCGCCGCCCACAGGTCCTCGTACAGGAGGCGGGGCAGCCGCCGCACCGCGTCCCGCAGCCGCGCGACCCCCGAAACCTTCACGTGCCCCGTATCCCCCACTGTCCCTACGTCCCCCACTGCCCCCACTGCCCCCACGTCCCCGGCCGCCCCCTCGGTCCCACCCGCGCTCAGACTAGGCACGACGCGCCTCCCGCTTCCGCTCGGGGGAGGACTCCCGTACGAGGAGGGAGCGGCCGCTCTCCCTCCGTCCGCCCTGTTCGTAGCCCTGGAACGCGGACCGGCACACCAGCAGGGCCAGGGCGAACACCGGCAGCCAGAGCAGCCGGGCGAGCACCCATCCCGGGCCGTCGGGCGCGGAGTGCAGTCCCGGGAGCGGGCCGCCCGCGAGGAGCAGCGCGCTCATCGTCACGACGATCATCGCCGTCTGGTGCCAGAGGAAGACCGTCATCGCCGACACGTTCACCAGCGCCACCACCGCCCACGCGGCGGGTCTGCGCAGCGCCCGGCGCAGGGGGCCGAGCAGCAGCAGGGCCGCCCCGCACTGGGCCAGGCCGAAGGCGACGGCGGCGAGGCTCGGCGGGTCCAGGTTGGACATCCGCCCGCCCGGTACGCCGACCATGGCGGCCGGATACCCGGCCCACACCACCAGCGCGAGGGCCGCCGCACCCCCGCCCGCCAGCAGCGCCCACCGGTTCCGCGGCTCCCGCAGCCCGCCCCGGGCGACCAGCGCCCCCAGGCAGTACGGCACCAGCCACCCCGCGAGCACATTGACCCACCCGAGCTCCCGCGGACCGCCGAGGCCGAACCGTACGAGGTCGACGTGGAACACCACGGCGAGCGGCCACAGCGGGTGGAGCCGGGCCGCGAGCGGGGTCAGCGCGGTCAGTACGGCGAAGACCAGCAGGAACCAGAGCGGCGACCAGACCAGCTTGGCCAGGGTGAGCACCGTGGCCTCACCGACCCCGGAGGCGAGCATCGCGCCCGCCGCGAGCGTCCACACGACGAGCACGGCCGCCACCGGCCGGAACAGCCGCGCCAGCCGGCCGCCGACCCATGTCCCGTACGGTATCCCCGCCCTGCGGGCCGAGGTCCAGCTCCGGGCCGCCACCTGCCCGCCCACCAGGAAGAAGACCGCGAGGGTCTGGAACACCCAGGAGGCCGGGGTGAGTTCCGGCAGATAGGTCAGCGGGCTCGCCCCGCGTACGGTGCCGCTGTCGGCGACCAGCGCGGTCACCAGCCAGTGGCCGCCCACCACGCCGAGGATGGCCAGGGCCCGCAGTCCGTCGACGGCCCGGTCCCGGCCGGGCGGGGTCGCGGCCTCGACGCGCGCGACGAGACCGCGAGCCGACCCGCGTACGTCAGCCACGACGGGCCCCCACGGGGGCGTGGCGGGTCTCGGGGGTGTCGCTTCCTCCGGAGGCACGGGCCTCCACGGGGGCGCGGCGGGTCTCGGGGGTGCCGCTTCCTCCGGAGTCACCGGCCGTCACCGGGGCGCGGCCGGAGGCGATCCGCCCGAGGTTCGTCAAGGAGCGCGACCCGGGCCGCAGATAGTCGCTGTGGCCCCCGTCGCCCGCGTCGAACACCTCCGCCCCGAACCGGTCCGCCACCGGATCGGTCCCGAAGCCCAGGCTCGCGACGAACGGCACCCGCACCCGCACATGGGGCACCCGGGCGATCCAGTCGTCCCCGCCCCGCCCGGCCCACACCCGCGCCCCGGTCCGCAGTGCGTCCACGTCCTCGTAGCCGGTCCCCGGACTGCCGTAGAGGACAAGGGCGTCGGCGGCCGTCCCGGAAGCGGCCCGGGCGCAGATCACGGAGCCGTAGGAGTGGCAGAGCAGCGTGATCCTGGCCTCCGGCAGCGTGGCGCTCAGCCGGTCCACCAGCGCCCGCAGCCCCGGCGCGGCCTCGACGGCCCGCGCATCGGTCACCGAGGCCGGGCTCACGGTGGCGGGGGAGCGGTACCCGAGCCAGACCACGACGGCCCCGCCCTCCCCCAACTCCCGTTGCAGGTCCACGGCCCCGCGCCGCAACCGCCCGTACGCGTCGAGCCCGACGCCGGCCCCCGGCACCAGCACCGCGACGCGCCGGGCCCCCGACAGCTCCCCGACGACCTCCACGCTCCGGCCGCCGTCCCGCCCGTCGAACGAGAGGAACTGCCGCCCCGGCGCGGCCATCGCCCGCAAGGCGGCCGCCCGCCTGAGGTCCCCGTGCCGCGCCGCCGCCCGTTCGGCGGCCCGGATATCGGCCCGGCCCACCGCGTACCGCTCCTCCAGCGCCGCCGCGCCCGCGTCCCGCAGCGGCCCGAGGGCGGTCGGCGCGGGGGCGGGCACGGCGGCGGGCCGGGCCGCCCCCGACACGGGGACGGCCACGGCGAAGGTGACGAGGGCGGCGAGCAGGGTGCGACGCAGACGGCGTCTGCGCGGGCGGTCCGCCATGGGGTGGGAGTCCTTCCGTACCGGTGGGGCTGTGCGTATCTCCGGTACGGAAGTTATTGAGGAGGCGGGGTAGTTGACGTCCCGCTGGGGAGGGGTTGTGGGGGGTAGCTCCCAGGTATGACAGGTCTTGCGGGCTTACCCGGGAGGATCGCGCGTTCTCATGGCCGGGAGAGGACAGCGCTCTCGGGCTGTGGAGGTGCGGTGTCCGGCGCAGGCGCCTTCCTGCCGCGCAGCAGGGTGAGCGCCGGGCTGGTGACGGCCGTCGTCACCAGCGCCATGAGCACCATGATGGTGAACAACTCCGTCCCGATGACGCCGAGTTCGAGCCCCACATTGAGCACCACCAGCTCGGTCAGCCCCCGGCAGTTCATCAGGGCACCCACCGACAGCGCACTCCGCCAGGGCATACGGCACAGGCGTGCCGCGCCTGCCGCGCCGCCCCACTTGCCGAGGAAGGCGATGGCGAGGACGGCGGCCGCCCACAGCCACAGTCCGGGCGAGGCCGTGAGGCCCCCGATGTCCGTCCGCAGCCCCGTATGGACGAAGAACAGCGGCAGCAGGACGGGGACCGTGAAGGCGCGCAGCCGTGCCGCCGAGACCTCGATGCGCGGCACACCGCGCGGGGTCACCACCCCGAACAGGAAGGCCCCGAACAGGGCGTGCACCCCGATCAGGTCGGTGGCGAGGGCGGAGAGGCTCAGCCCGCTGAAGATCGCCACCAGCACCGCTGCGTCCCCGACCCGCCCGGCCCGGGCCGCCGCGCGGGCCAGCAGCGGCCGCACCGCGTACAGCAGGAACGCGGTGAAGGCCACCGCGAGCCCCGCCGTCACCACCGCCTCCATCGGGGAACCGGCCGAGGCCAGCGCCACCACCACGGCCAGCAGGCACCACGCGATGACGTCGTCCACGGCCGCGCAGGCCATGGCGAGGGCGCCGAGCGGCGTCCCGTACAGATCCCGGTCGATGAGTATCCGGGCCAGCACGGGGAACGCCGTGATGCTCATGGCCACGGCGATGAACAGGACGAACGGCAACCGCCCCACCCCGTCGGGGGCCAGCCCCCCGTACATCGCGAGGGCGAGGAGCGAGCCCAGGGCGAGCGGCAGCAGCATCCCGGCCTGGCTCACCGCCACCGCGACCCGGGAGTGACCCCGCAGGTTCTTCAGGTCCAGCTCAAGACCGACCAGGAACATGAAGGCCAGCAGCCCGAGCTGGCCGAGCACCGAGGTGTACGGGAGGACGGACGGCGGGAACAGGGCGTGCTGCGCCTGTGGCCAGAGCCAGCCCAGGAGCGAGGGCCCCAACAGGATTCCGGTGGCGATCTCGCCCACCACCGGAGGCTGGCCGAGGCGACGGAACACGGCGGCGCCCGCCTGGCAGGCGACGATCACCACGGGGACGGCGATCAGCAGCGCCGGCAGCGCGTCAACGGACGACACGAGCGCCTCCCTCGTGCGCGCCCGGCTGCAGGGCGGGAGCGGCCGCCGGGGCCTTGGCGGGCAGCGCGACCGAGGCCGCCGGGCCCTTGGCGGGCGGTGCGACCGCGGCGGCCGGGGCTTTCGCGGGCGGTGCGACCGAGGCCGCGTCGGACCACAGGGCGTACCGGCGCAGCCCGTACAGCAGCGGCCGCGGGTCCTCCCGTACCGTCACCCGCCGCACCTCGGCGAAGACGGCCGTGTGGTCCCCGAAGCCGACCGTCCTGACCACGGCGCAGTCCGCCACCGCGTGCGCGTCCGCCGTCAGATGCGGGCCGCCCGCCCCCAGCGGCAGCCGCCACTCGACGCGCTCGAAGCGGTCGGGGGAGCCGGAGGCGAACAGGTCGGACGCGGTACGCGCCCGTTCGTGCAGCAGGTTCAGGGCGAAGGACCCCTGGTCGAGGATGACGGCCAGGGTCGGGCTCGCCGCCCGTATGCACACCAGCACGGTCGGCGGCCGCAGGGCGACACTCGTGACGGAGCTGCAGGTCAGGCCGTGCGGTACGGAGTCGGCGTCCAGGGTCGTGACGATGGAGACCCCGGTGGGGAAGGAGGCCATGAAGGGGCGGATGTCCGCCGTGGGGTCGGTGGCCGGCGCGTCCGGCGGCAGGGCGCGGGGTGCTGAGGGGTGAGGCATGTCTGACTCCTGTCGTGGCGGGAAACGGCCGCGGCCCGGCAGCCGGCCGGGAGAGCCGTGCTGCCGGGCCGCGGTGGCGGATGGCCTTGCACCTGTCGTCCCGGCGGGGCCGGGCGGCGGCGCCGGGGGCGACAGGACCTACGCGCCGTGCAGTTGACGCAGGTAGTCGTAGGCGCTGGGGAGCGTTTCCAGCAGGTTCTGCTGCTGGCGCTTGACGGTGTCGAACAGGGGCTCCGCCCCGGCCACCGAGTCGGGGCGGTGGGCGAGGGTGGGCAGCGGGGTGTCCGGCTCCAGGCCGAGCCCCGCGAAGATGCAGTAGTAGCTCCCGTTGGTCCAGAAGTTGCGGAACTCCGCCTCGAAGTTGCCGTAGTACGTCGACTCGTCGGTGATCGGCGAGTTGATCGGCAGACCGGCCTTGTAGGCGGAGATCTTCTTCTTGATGTTGTCGGGGAGCACCAGCTCCTTCTGGGCCTGCCAGAACGGGGTGTCGTTGCGCGGCGCGTAGTAGAAGTGCGCCTGGATGAAGTCGCGGGTGTCGTCGAACATCAACTCGATCTCGTGGTTGAAGCTGTCGACCAGTCCCTGGTTGAAGGTCTTGTCCGGGAAGTGCTTGGCCAACTGGTAGATCGTCGCGGTGATGAAGTAGATACCGGTCGACTCCAGCGGCTCCAGGAAGCAGGAGGACAGCCCGATGCTGACGACGTTCTTCACCCATGTGCGGCGGTTGCGGCCGACCCGGAAGCGGATGTGGTTGAACTTCGTCTCCGCCGGGTCCAGGCCCCACATGTTCGCGAACTCGGCGGTGGCGGTGTCCTGGTCGGTGAACTTGCTGGAGTACACGTAGCCGGTGCCGAAGCGCCCCAGCATCGGGATCTTCCACGCCCAGCCGGACGACATGGCGATCGACGAGGTGTACGGCTCCACCCCGTGCGCCTCGTCGTCGTGCGGGACGGCCGTCGCCACCGCGCTGTCGCACAGCAGGTGGTCGCTCATGTCGAGGAACGGTTCCCGCATCGCCTCGTTGATGAGCAGACCGCGGAAGCCCGAGCAGTCCACGAAGAGGTCGGCGTCCAGTGCCAGGCCGCCCTTGGTGTGCAGGGTCGTGACATAGCCGCGGGAGTCCTGCTCCACCCGCACCATCTCGTCCTGCACATGGTTCACGCCCTGCTTCTCGGTGGCGAACCGGCGCAGGAAGTCGGCCACCAGCTGGGCGTCGAAGTGCCAGGCGTACCGGGTGGCCGGACGGCCGTCGAGCCAGCGTGGCGCCTTCATCGCGTCCATCACCGGCGGCTCGCGGAAGCAGGCGTAGTCGAACGGTTCGGTGGTGCGGCCCTCGAACTTGCGCTTGTACCAGTAGTGGGACAGCGGCGTCTGGTCGTAGTCGGGGAGCAGCCCGAACGGGTGGTAGAAGTGGTCCGGACCGCCGTCCGGCAGCTCACGGGCGGTGGCCTCGCCCTGCCCGCCGGTCCGCCAGTTCACGAACCGCACGGCCATCTTGAAGCTCGCGTTGCACTCCCGCATCCACTCGTCCTCGGCGATGCCGAGGTAGTCGAAGAAGGACCGCTGGAGATTGGGCACGGTGGCCTCGCCGACCCCGATGCGCGGGATCGAGGGCGCCTCCAGGACGGTGATGTCGACCGTTCCCTGAAGCGCCTTTCCGAGGTACGCGGCGGTCATCCAGCCGGCCGTGCCGCCCCCCAGGATGACGACCTTCTGAAGCCGGGTGTCGGTGCTGGTCATGAAACAGACCTCTTTTCGGATTCGGCGGTTCGGGTGGTCGTGCTCATCAGTCTCGGAAACCGCCCTATCACCGCTCTACACAAGGCCGTTGCCGCCGTTGTAGGGGCGTTGTAGACCGCCCGCGCACACTCGGCGCAGGCAGAGAGACAGCGCAGGGCGGCAGCGCGGAGAGACAGCGCGGAGCGGCAGCGCAGAGCGGCAGCCAGACGACGACCGGGGGGACGCGATGAGCACCGCAGCGACGGAGACGGCGGGACCGGCGGTACGCGTCCGCTTCCTGGGCGAGTTCGAACTGACCGTCAACGGGGCCCCGGTACGGCGCTGGCGGGCGGGCAAGGCCCGCGGCCTCTTCCAGTACCTGGTGGTCCACCGCGGCCAGATGCTCACCCGCGACCGGCTCTACGCCTCCCTGTGGCCCGGCGCCGACAGCTCCGCGGGCAGCTCCCTCAAGGTCGCCGCCCATGCCCTGCGCCGGGTGCTGGACGCCCACCCCGACGGCCCCGGCGACTCCGGGATCACCCTGGTCTACCGGGACTTCGGCTACGTCCTGCACGTCTCCGGCCTCTGGTCCGACGTCGACCTCTTCCAGGAGTACGTGCACAGCGGACTCCGGGCCGCCGCCGCCGGTGACGCCCCGCTGGCCAGGTCCCGGCTGCGGGCGGCGGCCGACCTGTACGGCGGCGACTTCCTGCGGGGCGAGAGCGCCGACTGGGTGGTCGAGCAGCGCGAATACCTCCGGGCGCTCGCCCTGCGCGGGCTGGGGGTGCTGCGCGCCGACGCCGAGGAGCGCGAGGACTCCGTGGAGCTGATCGAGGTCTGCCGCCGCGTCCTGGAGATCGACCGCCACCACGAGGAGACCTACCGCGCGCTGATGGCCGCCCACGGGCGGCGGGGCGAACTGGCCTGCGTACGGCGGTGGTACGAGCTCTGCGCCCGGCGGATGGGCGACGAGCTGGCCCTGTCGCCCGGCCGGGAGACCCAGCAGCTCCTGCGCACGCTGATCCCGTCCGCCGCCCGCACGGTTGCTCCCTCGGGCGGCCCCGCCGCGACGGTCCGGGCGCTGCGGCCGGCGGGGCGCCGGGCCGGGGTGCCCGCGTGGAGCGCGAACGCCCGTACGGGGGTGCTCACGCCCTCCTCCGTACGCCCGGCCAGGCCCGACTCCAGGGCCCCGGCGGCCCTGACCCGTATCGCGGGCCCGGCGACCGCGTGACCGGCGCACGTTCCTGTGAGCGTGCGACCGGCGCACCTCCCCGTGTGTGACCCGCGACCGCGTGACCGGCACAGCGCCCCCCGTGTGTGACCGGCGACCGCGATCGCCCGACCCGCACAGCGTCCCCGTGAACGCGCGACCGACGACCGCCACCGCGTGACCGGCAGCCCGGTGTCCGCACGGCCGGTCCGGCGGTCGTGTGCCCGACCCAGCTGTTCAGCGAGCCCGTGAATTCCGTGACCGAGTGAGGACTCCACCGTGACCATGCTGACCGAGCCGACCCTGCCCCAGGAGACCGGACGAGCCGGGGCCGCCCCGGCCCCGTTGCCGCCCCGGTACACCGACCAGTGGATCGGCGGCTCCTGGGTCGCCTCCGAGGCCGAGGGCCGCCTCGCCGTGACCGACCCCGCCACCGAACGCGTCCTGGCCACCGTCCCGGCCGGTACCGCCCGGGACGCCGACCTCGCGGCCCGTGCCGCCGCCGATGCCTTCGTACGCTGGTCTGCCACCCCGCTGCGCGAGCGCATCGCCCTGCTGCGCCGGGTCGTCGAGGCCATGGAGGCCCGCGCCGACCGTTTCGCCGACACCATCACCGCCGAGGTCGGGTCGCCCGCAGGGATGGCCCGCCGCACCCATGTCGGGCTCTCCCTCGGGATGGCCGCGCACTGTGTGGAGACGGCGGCCGCCTACGCCTTCGAGGAGCGGGTGGGCCACTCGCTCGTCGTGCGCGAGGCGGCGGGCGTGGCCGCCTGCATCACGCCGTGGAACACCCCGCTGCTGCTGACCGTGCAGAAGATCCTCCCGGCGCTCGCGGCCGGCTGCACCGTCGTGCACAAGCCGAGCGAGATCACCCCGTTGCACGCCCGGCTCCTCGTCGAGGCGATCGCCGAGGCGGATCTGCCGCCCGGTGTCTTCAACATGGTGGTCGGGACCGGCAGTACGGTCGGCACCGCGCTGGTCACCCACCCGCTGGTCGACGTCGTCTCGCTGACCGGCTCCACCCGGGCGGGCCGGGAGGTCACCGCGCTCGGCGCCGACCGGATCAAGCGGGTCCACCTCGAACTCGGCGGGAAGAACGCCTCCCTCGTCCTGGCCGACGCGGACCTGGCCTCCTCGGTGGCCGCCACCGTCGACCAGATGCTCTTCAACACCGGCCAGACCTGCCTCCAGTGGAGCCGGCTGCTGGTGCCGCGCGACCGACAGGAGGAGGCCGTACACCTCGCCGACCGGGCCATGGACGGCTATGTGACCGGCGATCCGCGCGACCCGGCGACCGACCTCGGGCCGCTGGTGTCCGCCGCCGCGCACGCCCGCGTCACCGGCTACATCCGGCGCGGCCTGGCCGAGGGCGGCGCCCGCCTGGTCCGGGGCGGCCCCGAGCGGCCCGCCGGGCTGGACACCGGCTACTACGTCCGGCCGACGATCTTCGCCGATGTCGACCCGCTCAGCACCCTCGCCCAGGAGGAGATCTTCGGACCCGTGCTCTCCGTCATCCCGTACGACGACGAGGACGAGGCCGTCCGGATCGTCAACGGCACCCGGTACGGGCTGCACGGGGCGGTCTGGTCCGGTGACGACGCCCGCGCCGAGCGGGTGGCCCGCCGCTTCCGCTCCGGCCTGGTCGACGTGAACGGCGGCCAGTTCAACCCGGCCGCGCCGTTCGGCGGCTTCAAGCAGTCCGGGATCGGGCGCGAGTGCGGTACGGCGGGGCTGGAGGCCTTCCTGGAGACCAAGTCCATGCAGCTTCCGCAGGGCGCGGGCGGCCAGGTGGTCGGCCCCCGACTGCGCGCCACCGAGGCATCCCGCCCGGCGGGCCCGGAGCAGCCCACGGCCTCGGAGCAGCCCGCAGGCTCGGGACGCCCCGAGGCTTCGGGACGCCCCGAGATCCCGCAGAGCCCCGCAGCCCCCCAGCAGCCCACGCCCCCGCAGCCCTCCGCAGCCCCGCAGCGCCCCGCCCACACGGAGAGGACCGGCGCATGACCCCGCCCCCTGCCGAGCCCGGCCCGGGCGCCCCCGGCGGGCTCCCGCCGCTCTTCGGCCGCCTGGAGCGGTGGACCCGCGAACAGCCCGACGAGACCGCCGTCAAGGCCGTGGACGGCATCCTCACCCACGCGGCGCTCACCGCCCGTACCGCCCGCTACGCCGCCGCCCTCGCCCATGCCGGAGTCGGCCCGGAGACCTCCGTCGGGCTGCTGCTCGGCCGGTCCCGGGAGAGTGTGCCCGCCCTGCTCGCCGTCTGGAGCCTGGGCGCGACCGCCGTACCGCTGGATCCCGGACACCCCGTGGAGCGGCTCGGCGGCGCACTGCGCGACGCCGGGGCCTCCGTCCTGGTCGCCGCCGGCACCCCCGCAGGGCTGGAGGCGGGCCGCATCCGCCTGCTCACCCCGCACGAGGTCCGCCGGGGCCACCCCGGCCCGCTCGCGGTCTCGATACCGGCCCCCGACAGCTGCGCGTACCTCATCTACACCTCGGGCACCACCGGCCGTCCCAAGGGCGTCGAGATCACCTACCGGGGCCTGGACACCTTCGTCGAAGCCCTGGCCGGACTCGGGCTGCCCGCCGGAGGCCTCGGCCTCAACGCGGTGTCGCCCGCCTTCGACGGCTGGCTCTGGTGCACCCTGCTCTACCTCGTGCACGGCCAGGGCGTGGCCTTCGCCGACCTCTCCCTGGACGGGCTGCGACAGGCCGCAGCCGAAGGGCGCGACCCGCTCCCCGCCGGGCTGCGCACCGCCTCCCTCACCCCGTCGCTGCTCGCCGCCCACGGTGACCGGCTCGCCTCCGCCGAGGTGGTCGTGGTCGCGGGGGAGGCCTGCCCGGCCGCGCTGGCCGAGCGGTTCGCCGAGGGCAGACGGCTGCTCAACGTGTACGGGCCCACGGAGGTGACCATCGCCGCCACCTGGGCCGACAGCCGCCGAGGGGACGACGTGACCGGCATCGGACGGCCGCTGCCCGGCTACCGGGCGTACGTCCTGGACGCGGAGCTGCGACCGGTGCCCGCGGGCACCGAGGGCGAGCTCCATCTCGGCGGTCCCGCCGTCGCCCGTGGCTACCGGGGCCGCCCCGGACTCACCGCGAGCCGCTTCCTGCCCGATCCCTTCCAGGGCGGCGGCACCCGCATGTACCGCACCGGGGACGTGGTGGTCCGCCGGACGGACGGCGAACTGGAGTACCGGGGGCGCCGCGACGACCAGGTGAAGGTACGCGGCCACCGCATCGAACTCGGCGAGGTGGAGCGGATCGCCGCCGAGCTCCCCGAGGTCGTGGCGGCGGCCTGCTGCCTGCTCGCCCCGGGCCAGACCCTGGGACTCGCCGTGGCGGCCGCCGCCGGTTCCGACACCGCCGCTCTCGCCGCCCGTGTCGTGGAGCGCTGCCGCAAGCAACTGCCCACGGCCGCCGTGCCCGCCACCGTACGCGTACTGGACCGCATCCCGACCCTGAGCACCGGCAAGGCCGACCGGGAGGCGCTGGCCCGGCTGCTGGCGGAGCCCGTACGGCAGGAGGACACCGGCGGGCACCCTGCCGCGACCGCGAGCGAGCTCGCGGTGATGACGGTGTGGGCGGAGGTGCTCGCCACCGAAGTACCCGGCCCCTCGGCGGACTTCTTCGAGCTCGGCGGCCATTCCCTGGCCGCCGCCCGTGTGGTCTCCGAGCTGCGCCGGACGACCGGACTGCGGGTGGGCCTCGGCGCGCTGCTGGCCCGGCCGACGGTCGCGGACGTCGCCGCGGAGATCGACCGGCTCGCCGCCGAACAGGGCGACGCGGCCGGGACCGGACCGGCCATTGCCACCGCCGACGCGACCGCCGACGCGACCGCCGACGCGACCGCCGACGCCGTCACCGCCGACGCGACCGTCACCCCCGACGCGACCGCCGACGCGACCGCCGCCACCCCCGCCGAAGGAGCGTAGACATGGGCAACTGGATCTCCACCTGGACCGACGGCACCTGGACCGACGACAGCGCCGCCCGGGCCCTCCCCGCGCTGCTCTGCCTGCCCCCGGCGGGCGCGGGCTGTCAGCAGTTCCGCTCCTGGCAGCCCGCGCTGACCGGCATCGCGCAGGTGTACGGCGTACAGCTGCCGGGCCGCGAGAACCGCTGGCGGGAGCCGATGCCGGACACCTTCGGTGCGGCCGTGACGGCCATCGCCACCGAACTGGAGGCCACCGTCGGGGACCGGCCGCTGGTCGTCTTCGGCCACAGCTTCGGCGGTCTGATCGGCTACGAGGTCGCCCGCCGGGTCACCCCGCGCGCCCTGGTGGTCAGCGGCTGCCGGGCGCCCACCCACTGGGACGGCGCCGGGCGCGGCATCGTCGACGACGGCCAGGAGCTGGACAAGCTCTTCGACACGGCGGGCCTGGACCCCGAACTGCTCGACGAGGACACCCGCGCCCTGATGGTCGAGATGCTCCGCAAGGACGCCCAGCTCTCCCTGAGTTACGTCCACCGCTCCGACGGGCCCCTCCCGGTGCCCGTGCACGCCTGGGGCGCCGACGGCGACGAGACCGTCAGCGCCGCCGACCTGGACGGCTGGGCCGCCGTCACCTCCGCCGGACTCACCCGGCACACCGTCTCCGGCGGCCACCACGCCGTACTGCGCCGCCCGCAGCCCGTCCTGGAACACCTGACCACCCTGCTGCGCGGCGAGGGAGTCCCCCTCGCCCCCACTGGCTGATCACCCCCAAATTCCGTACGCGTTACGAGTCCGGAGGCCGCCGTGCCCACCACCCACCAGGTCCTCGTGAACCACGAGGGGCAGTACGCGCTGTACCCCGCCACCCGCGAGGCGCCCGACGGCTGGGCGCCCGCCGACTTCACCGGTTCCGAGGACGAGTGCGCCGCCTTCGTGGACGCCCACTGGCCCGACATCCGCCCCCTCAGCCTGCGAGGTGCCTGAGATGGACATCGACCTGCTCGATCCGGGCCCCTTCGGCCGCAACGACTTCTGGCCCGCCTTCACCTGGCTGCGCGCCAACTCCCCGGTCCACTGGCACCCCGAACCCGGCAGCACGGACGGCGGGTTCTGGGCGCTGAGCCGGCACCGCGACATCATGAAGGTCTACGCCGACAGCGAGACCTTCCTCTCGGCCCACGGGATGCGGCTGGGCAGCGACCCGGCCGCCGTCGCGGCGGTCGCCCAGCGGATGCTCATCGTCTCCGACGCCCCCCACCACACCCGCCTCAAGCGGGCGCTCGGCCAGGCCTTCGGCCCGCAGCAGATGCCCCGGCTGGAGGCCCTGGTCGAGAAGGTCGTCGGCGAGCTGGTCGCGGAGGCCGCCGAACGCGACGAGCTGGACTTCATCGATCTGGCCAAGCAACTGCCCAACCGGGTGGTCTGCGCGGTCCTCGGCATCCCGCGCGCCGACTGGACCTGGATCGGGGACCTGACCACCGACGCCTTCGACTCCCCGGACGAGGCGGTGCGCAGCAGCGCCCACTCGGAGATCTTCCTCTACTTCATCGAACTGCTCGCCGAGCGCCGGGCCCGCCCCGGCCAGGACCTGGTCAGCCAGATCGCCCACGACACCCTCGTGGACGAGGGCGACGGCGCCGAACGGCCGCTCAGCGACCACGAGATCGTCTTCAACCTCAACGGCGTTCTGTCCGGGGCCAACGAGACGACCCGCTACTCCGCCGCGGGCGCGGTCCACATGTTCGCCGAACACCCCGACCAGTGGCGGCTGCTGCGCGACCTCGGCCCCGACGGCATCGCCCCCGCCGTCGAGGAGATCCTGCGCTGGACGACACCCGGGGTGCACGCCCTGCGCACCGCCGCCCACAACACCGAGATCAACGGCGTCCCGATCGCCGCGGGCGCGCGGGTGACGCTGTGGAACGTCTCCGCCAACCGCGACGAGGCCGTCTTCGACGCGCCGCACGCCTTCCGTGTCGACCGCCGCCCCAACCGGCACGTCGCCTTCGGCCACGGCCGCCACCTCTGCCTCGGCGCGCGCCTCGCCCGCTTCGAACTCGGCGCCCTGCTCACCGAGATGCTCGCCGTGCTGGACGGATTCGAACTCACCGGACCGGCCACCTTCAACTCGTCCAACTTCACCTGGGGGATCAACCGCCTCCCCGTGCGGCTGCTGCGCAGCCGAGCCTTCACGAAGTAAGAAAGGGCCCGCACTGTGACCACCGCACTCGTCGACCACAACCGCACGGACGCCGCGTTCCCCACCACCGGCTATCCGCGGCTCCTGACCGAACAGGCCGCCCGCACCCCCGGGGCCACCGCCCTCGTGCAGGGCGCCCGCTCCTGGACGTACGCCGAACTGGAGGCCGCCGCCAACCGGCTGGCCCACGCGCTCATCGCCCGTGGAGCCGCGCCCGGCGCCCGGGTCGGGCTCTGCTACCCGCGCGGCGCCGACTACGTCCTCGGCTCCCTGGCGATCCTCAAGACGGGCGCCGCGATCGTCGCCCTCGACCCGGTCAACCCCGACGACCGGCTCGCCGCGATGATCGCCGACGCCGACCCCCTGCTGGTGCTCACCCCGGCCGAACTCGGCCACCGCATACCGCGGGACATACCCCGGGCCGAGGCCGCCGCCCTGGGCCGGGGCCAGGCGGAGACCCCGCCCGCCGTGGTCACCGGCCCCGACACCATCAGCCACCTCATCTACACCTCCGGCTCCACCGGCACTCCCAAGGCGGTCCTGGAGCGGCACGGCGCCCTCACCAACCTCGTGCACTGGACCACCCGCGCCTACGGCGTACGGCCCGGCGACCGCGCCTCCTGGCTGTCCACCCCCGGGTTTGCCGTCCAGATCATGGAGTGGCTGGCCTACCTGCCCGCCGGGGCCGCGATCCACATCCCCGAGGCCGGACAGGCGCAGACCCCCGAGCAGATCCGCGACTGGCTGGTCGGTGCGGGCATCACCCACACCATGCTGGTGGCGGCGCTGGCCGAGCCCGCCTGGGGCCTGGAGTGGCCCAAGGAGACCGCGCTGCGGATCATGGTGACCACGGCCGAACGCGTCCACAGCTGGCCGCCCGTCGACACCCCCTTCCAGGTGGTGATGACGTACGGCACCACCGAGACCACCAACGTGCTCTCCTGCCTCGACCTCGGCGCGGGCCACGACTTCACCAGCCGGGCCACCCCCGAGGACGTACGCGCCACCCGTCCGGTGCCGGTCGGCGTGCCCATCGCCAACCTCCGCGTCCACCTCCTGGACGAGGACGGCCGCCCGGTGCCCGAGGGCGAGGTGGGCAGGCTGCATGTCTCCGGCGCGGGCGTGGCGGCCGGCTACCACGGCCGCCCCGAGCTCACCGCCGCCACGTTCCGCCCCAACCCCGTCCCCGGCGACCCGCACCCGGTGCTCTACGACACCGGGGACCTGGCCCGCCGCCGCCCGGACGGCGCGGTCGAACTCCTCGGCCGCTCCGACGCCCAGGTCAAGATCCGCGGCTTCCGGGTGGAGCTCGGCGAGGTGGAGACCCACATCGCACGGCTCGACGGCGTCGCCGAGGCCGTCGTCGTCACCCGGGAACACGGCCCCGGCGACACCCGGCTGATCGCCTACCTCGCCCCGGCGGACGGGGCAGCACCGGCCTCCGCCTCGGTGCGCGCCGAAGTGGCCCGCACCCTGCCGTACTACATGGTCCCCTCCGCCGTCGTGGTGCTGCCCTCGCTCCCGAGGCTGCCCAACGGCAAGGTCGACCGGCGCAGCCTGCCCGAACCGCCGGAGGGCCGGGGAACCGCCGCCGGATACGAGGCACCGCGCGACGAGGTCGAGGACGCCCTGACCCGGCTGTGGGCCGAGGCGTTCCGCACCGAGGGCATCGGCATCCACGACAACTTCTTCGATCTGGGCGGCCACTCGCTGCTCGCCTTCAAACTGATCGACGAGATCCGCCGCCGTTACGGTGTCGAGCTGAGCCTCCCCGACCTCTCCACCCGCCCCACCGTCGCCGAACTCGCCCCCCTCGTCACCGGCGAACGCGCGGGCGGCCGGGGCTCGTTCGGCGGCCTCCCGGCGATCGTCCCGGACCCCGGCAGCCGCTTCGAGCCCTTCCCGCTCACCGAGAGCCAGCAGGCCCTGTGGATCGGCCGCGGCGGACTGGTCGACCTCGGAAACGTCGGCTGCCACGGGTACTTCGAGTGGGAGAGCCCGCAGCTCGACGTGGCCCGCTTCGAGAACGCCTGGCGACGCCTGGTCGAGCGGCACGACGCGTTGCGCACCCGGGTGCTGCCCGACGGCACCCAGCAGGTCTTCGAGGAGATACCGGCGTACGAGATCCCCGTCACCGACCTCGGCGGCCTCGACGAGCCCGCCCGTCAGGCCGAACTGGCCACCCTGCGCGAGCGGTTGTCCCACCAGGTCCTGGACGCGGACGCCTGGCCGCTGTTCGACGTACGGGTCAGCCTGCTCGGCGGCGGGCGCGCCCGTATCCATCTCTCCCTGGACTTCCTGGTCGCCGACGCCTGGAGCTACTTCCAGGTCCTGATCCCCGACCTGGTCACCTACTACACGGAGCCCGGCACCGAACTCGCCCCGCTGGAGCTGACCTTCCGCGACTACGTGCTCGCCGTCGGGAACTCGCTGCGGGACAGCGAGATCTACCGCCGCTCCGAGTGGTACTGGCGCGACCGCCTCGCCACCCTGCCGCCCGCACCGGAGCTGCCCCGGCGCCCCGCCGACGCCCCCGAACTCCCCGTCCGCTTCGAGCGGCGGAGCCACGTACTCTCCCCGGAGCAGTGGGCCCGCGTGCAGGAGCGGGCGCTCGCCCGGGAGGTCACCCCCTCCGGCGTCCTGGCCGCCGCGTACGCCGAGATCCTCGGCCGGGCCGCCGGACAGGCCCGCTTCACCATCAACTTCCCGCTCTTCAACCGCCTTCCGCTCCACCCGCAGGTCAACTCCCTGCTCGCGGACACCACCACGACCCTGCTGCTCGCCGTCGAACAGCAGGACCACACCTTCGCGGGACGCGCCCAGGCCGTACAGCGCCGGCTCTGGGCCGACCTGGAACACCGCTACTTCAGCGGGGTCCAGGTGCTGCGCGAACTGACCAAACTGCGCGGCTCGCTCGCCCCGGCCATGCCCGTCGTGATGACCAGCCTGGCCGGCCACCCGCCGCAGTACGAGGAGACCGAGCTGGGCGCACCCGTCTACGGGATCTCCCAGACCCCCCAGGTCTCCCTCGACTTCCAGGTCTTCGAGAAGCCCGAAGGGCTCACCTTCAACTGGGACTTCCTGCCCTCCGTCTACCCCGACGGACTGATCGACGCGATGTTCGGGGAGTTCACCGCCCTGCTGGAGTCCCTGGGCGAGGACGAGGCGTGGGAGCGCCACTCCCCGCCGCCCGGCGAGGCGGAAGCGGCCCCGGCCACGGCCGGGGAACGCGACACCGGGGACGCCTGGGAGCGCTACTGGGCGGGCATTCAGCACACCGGCCGGGGCGGCGAGGTCATCTGGGACGCCGACAGCGACGACGAGTTCCGGTGGCTGCTGGGCCAGGCGCAGCGCCACTTCCGGAGCGACCTGCCGCTGATCGACCTGGGCTGCGGCAACGGCCGCTACAGCCGCGAACTCGCCCCGCACTACCCCGCGGTCATCGGGGTCGACGTCTCCGTCAGCGCCATCGAGCACGCCGTCCGCGAGGCGGAGGGGGTGGCGAACGTCGAGTACCTGGCCCTCGACATGACCGACGCCGAGCAGGCCGCCGCCCTGGGCGACGGCCCGTACAACATCTTCGTCCGGGGCGTCTTCCACGTCCTGGACAGCGAGGCCAGGGCCCGGCTCGCGGCCGTCGCCGACCGGCTGCTGGGCGATACGGGCACCCTGGTCGTCCACGAGCCCGACTACTCCAGCAACTCCTTCGGCTACCTCGGCTTCGTCGGCGGCAAGCGCGGCCGGGCCGAGGAGCTGGTCGGCCCGCTGGAGGCGGCCGGGGTCCGGCACTCGCACCGCTTCACCCGGCCCGAACTGACCGAGGCGTTCGGCGCGGAGGGCTGGGAGCTGGTCGAGGACGAGGCGGTGGAACTGCACGCGATCGACCCCCGGTCGGACTCCGAGGCCCTGCGGCTGCCCGGCTACTACGCGGTGCTCCGCCGCAGACGCTGACCGCCGCCGGTCCCGGACCGGCCGGACCGGCACCCACGGGCGCGCCTTCCCGCGCCCGTGGGTACGGAAGGAAGGAAGCCCTGGCCGAGGTCGGGGCGGGCGCGCTCGACGAGCCGTCCCGCCCCGGCCTTCCCGTGTGCGGAAGCCCGTGTACGGGAGGGAGTTGCCGCCCGGAACGGCCGGCGGCTGGTGGACTGGGGTTGTGCACGGGCCGTCGGACGCATGGCGGCCTGCGAGGAGACAGCGGCCGCGGCCGCTCGGCTGAGAGACTGGACCACGTGGAACGACGTACGACCGACCGGCTGCTCAGGGCGCGCGCACAGGGGATCGGAGGCGGGGTCCGGGAGGAGTCGGCCGCCGCCGTCCTCGACCGGGTGGTGGCCGTCCAGGCCCAGGACCTGCCCGCCGCGGAGCTCGGTCTCCGGGCGCGCGCGAACGGGCTCACCCAGGAGGCGGTGCGCCGCGCCACCGACACCGAACGCACCGCCTTCCGGGGCTGGTTCATGCGCGGCACCCTGCAACTCGTGCCCGCCGCCGACGCCCGCTGGCTGCTGGCGCTCCTCGGCCCGGTGTACCTGGCGCTGGCCGCCCGGCGCCTGAAGGAACTGGAGCTGGACGCGGAGCTGTGCGCGCGTTCGGAGCGGCTCATCGCGGACGCGATCGACGGCGAGGGGCCGCTGACCCGCGCCCAGCTCACCGACCGGCTCACCACCCTCGGGGTGGAGCCGAAGGGGCAGTCGGCCTTCCATCTGATCCGCCGGGCGGCACTGTCCGGTGTCGTCTGCCACGGGCCGCAGCGCGCGGGCGAGGCCACCTTCGTCCTCCTCGACGACTGGCTGCCCGCCACCGGCCCGCTGCCCTTCACCGGAGAAGCCGCCGAACGGGAGCTCGCCCGGCGCTACCGCCGGGCCCACGGGCCTTCCGACGCCCTGGACTTCGCCCATTGGTCGGGGCTGCGGACGACGGTGGCGAAGCGGGCCTGGGCCGCCGTGGCGGCCACCGGGCCCGAAACCCCGCCCGCCCCGGACGGACCTGACGGACCCGACGTCCGGCTGCTGCCCGCCTACGACAACTACCTGGTGGCCTACCGCAGCCGGGACCTCTCGGTGCCCGCCGAGCACGCCCGCAGGGTGTGGCCCGGCGGCGGACTGATCCGGCCCACCGTGCTGGTCGACGGCCTGGCCGTGGGCACCTGGTCGGGCGGCCGGCGCGGCACGCCGGTGAAGGTCGAGACCTTCCCCGGGGCCGCATCCGGGTCCGCACCCGAGGCGGCCGCCGTGGCCGCCGGGATCGCCCGCGAGAGCGCCGACATCGCACGCTTCTCCGGCGGAGCTCATGAGCTCTCTACAAACGGTCTACATTCCCCGAATTCATAACCGGCGCCTAACTCGCGGTCCCTAGCGTCAGTGCCGACCGACAATCCCACCCCCTATCAGAAAAGGGCGTCGACATGGCATTGGGTCGGCATTCCGATTTCAACCGCCTGTGGTTCGGGCAGACCGCCAGCAACTTCGGAGACAAGATCTCGCTCCTCGCACTGCCGACCCTCGCGGTCGTGGTGCTGGACGGCGGAGCGATGGAGGTCGGCGTGCTGGGCGCGCTGCGCTTCCTGCCCTTCCTGCTGCTCGCCCCGATCGCGGGACTGGTGGCGGACCGGTTCTCACGGCGCACGATCATGATCGTTGCCGACCTGGGGCGCTTCCTGGCCCTGGGAACGCTTCCGCTCGCATTCGCCCTCGACTCCGTCACGATGGTCCATCTCTTCATCGTGGCCGGTGTCACCGGCTGCCTCACCACCTTCTTCGAGGTCTCGTACCAGTCCTGGCTGCCCAAGCTCATCGGCACCGAGAACCTCATCGAGGGCAACACCAAACTCCAGATCAGCCGCAGCGTCGCGGAAGCGGTCGGCGCAGGAGCCGGCGGCGCGCTCATCCAGCTCCTCGGGGCCGCGCGCGCCATCACCGCCGACGCCTTCACCTTCCTCATCTCGTTCGTCGCCCTGATGTTCATCCGGCAGCGGGACGTCCGCGAGCGGGCCGAGGGGCGGAAGGCCTCCGCGAAGACAGAGCTCAAGGAGGGCATGCGCACCCTCTTCGGCAACCCGGTCCTGCGGGGCCTGTTCACCGCGAACGTCGTGGTCAACCTCGGTGCCGCGATGGGCGACGCCCTGCTGATCGTCTACGCGTACAAGGTGCTGGGCCTCAGCCCGGGCCAGGTCGGCATCGCCTTCGCCGTCATGTCGGTCTTCGTGATCGTCGGTGCGGTGCTCTCCGAGACGGTGTCCAAGCACCTCTCGGTGGGCCGCCTCCTGGTCATCACCTCGGTCGTGCTCGGCATCGGCTACATCCTGGTGCCCACCGGGGGCGCGATCGGCGGCTTCATCGGCCTGATCGTCGTCCAGGCGGTCATCGGCTTCGTCTCGCCGATGTTCGACATCCACGTCCTCAGCCTGGTGCAGGGCGTCACCCCGAACGACCAGATGGGCCGCGTCAGCGGCACCGCGCTCTCGGCGGTGTACGGCGCGCTCTCCCTCGGCTACTTCCTGGGCGGTGCGCTCGGTGAGGGCATCGGCCTGACCGGCGCCCTCGCGGTGGCCGGCGCGGTCGCCATCATCGGCGGCCTGACCCTGCTGGGCGGGCCGGTGGCGAAGATCAAGGAGATGCCCAAGGGCGAGCCCGGGGAAGGACCGGACGCGGACGGCCCGTCCCCCGGGCTCGTCAAGGCGGAAGAGACCGGAGAGGCCCCCAAGGTCAACGCCTGACCGGTCCGGATCACACCCCGGCCGACGGGAGCGGGTGCCAAGCCGATCGGCATCCGCTCCCGGCGTACGGACCGGTACGCGCCGGTACGCACCCGGCGTACGCGAAGACCGGCGTACGTACCTGGAGTACGCGAGCCGCGTACGCACCCGGCGTACGTGAATGGCGTACGCACCCGGCGTGCGCTCCAGGCGTACGCGAACAGCGCCGCGGGAACCCGCCCCGCACTTCCGCACCCTCACACCTCGCACCTCGTACTCCCGCACCCCGCACCCCGCACCCCGCACCCCGCACGTCCGCACGTCCGCACGTCCGCACCTCGCACTCCCCGCACCCGCGAGCCCCGCGGTGTGCGACCTGCCGTACTCCCTCTCCCGAAGACGCACGGAGGCTCAAGGTGAGCGAGTCCCTCGCCGAACGCATAGCCGCACTGCCGAAGTCCCGCCGGGCCCTGTTCCAGGCCCTGGCGGGCCGCAACGGAGCGCGCGACGCCGTGCGGGAGGACCCCGAGCCGGCGCCCCGCGATCCGGCGGACCCGCCGGTGCTCTCCTTCGCGCAGCGGCGGCTCTGGTTCATCGACCAGCTCCAGCCCGGCAGCCCCGCCTACAACGTGCCGGTGGCCACCCGCATCCGGGGTCCCCTGGACGTCCCGGCCCTGCACGCGGCGCTCCAGGAGACCGTGGACCGCCACGAGGTGCTGCGTACCGTCTACACCTACCAGGACGGCGCCGCCGAGGCCGTACCCCGCGTGGTGGACGGCTTCCGGCTGCCCCTCCCGGTGACCGAACTGCCCGGCGAGGAGGCCGTCCGGCCGTTCTACGACGCGGACGCGGGCGCCCCCTTCGACCTGGCCGGTGCCGTTCCCGTACGGGCCAGGCTCGGCCGCATCGACGCCGAGGACCACGTACTGGTCCTCAACCTCCACCACATCGTCACCGACGGCTGGTCGATGCGGATCCTGACCACCGAACTGGAACGCGCCTACGCCGCCCGCACCGGGGCTCCCGCCGCGCGGCCCGTCCCGCTCGCCCTCCAGTACGCCGACTTCGCCGTCTGGCAGCGCCGCCGGGTCAGCGGCGACCGGCTGGCGGGCCTCACCTCCTTCTGGCGGGAGGAGCTCGCCGGAGCCGCCCCCGTCGACCTGCCCACCGACCGGCCGAGGCCCCCCGTCTTCGGGCACGCCGGAGCCTCCCGCTACATCGATCTGCCGCCCGAACTCATCGAGCGTCTGCGTGAGTTCGGCAAGTCCGAGGGCGCCACCCTCTACATGACGATGCTGGCGGGGTTCGCCGCCACCCTGCGCCGCTGGACCGGCCAGGAGGACATCGTCGTCGGCACCTCCGTCTCCGGCCGCGACCACCCGGCCTTCGGCGACCTCATCGGCTTCTTCGTCAACACCCTGCCGCTGCGCATCCGCACGGGCGGCGACCCCGGCTTCGCCGAACTGGTGCGCTCCACCCGCCACACCACGCTCCAGGCGTACGCGCACCAGGAGATGCCCTTCGACCTCATCGTGGACGCCCTGGGGCTGCCCCGGGACCCGAGCAGGCCGCCGCTGACCTCCGTGATGTTCCTCCTCGACGAGACCTCCGACACCGCCCCCGGCCTGGCCGGACTGGAGACCGAGGCGATCGACTTCTCCTCGCACGCGACCAAGTACGACCTCATGATCAGCGTCCATGACAACGGCAGCGCGGTCCGCGCCCTGGTGGAGTACCCCACCGCCCTCTTCGACGCGCCGACCGTGGACCGCCTGCTCGGCCACTTCCTGACCACCCTCCACGGAGCGGTCGAGGACCCCCGGACCCCGCTGTCGGCCCTCCCGCTGCTCACCGAGGACGAGCGGCGCGCCGCCCTGGACGGCTGGAACGCCACCGGCGCCCCGTTCCCGCAGGACGCCTGCCTGCACCAGCTCTTCGAGCAGCACGCCGACCGCACACCCGACGCCCCCGCCGTGCTCCTGGGCGGGCTCGGCGGCTGGAGCGTCACCTACCGGGAGCTGGAGGAGCGGGCCAACCGGCTCGCGCACCGGCTCGTCGAGGCCGGGGCGGGCCCCGACCGGACCGTGGCGCTGTGCCTGCGCCGGGGCCCCGGACTGGTCACCGCGATCCTCGCCGTCCTCAAGGCGGGCGGCGCCTACGTCCCCCTCGACCCCGACTACCCCGCCGAACGCCTCGCGTTGCTGCTGCGGGACGCCGCCCCGCCCCTGATCGTCTCCGACTCCGAACTCATCGGCCGTGTCCCCGTCCCCGACGGGACCGTACGGGTCCTGCTGGACACCGACCGGGCCGCACTCGCCGAACTGCCCGCCACCCGCCCGGCCGTCCCCGTCACCTCGCGCGACCTCGCCTACGTCATCTTCACCTCCGGCTCCACGGGCACCCCCAAGGGCATCGCCCTGGAACACCGGGGGGTGGTCAACAACCTGCTGGACCTGAACCGTTCGTACGGCATCGGCCCCGCCGACCGCGTCCTCGGCCTCTCCTCGCCCAGCTTCGACATGAGCGTCTACGAGACCCTCGGCATCCTGGCGGCCGGCGGCGCGCTCGTCCTGCCCGACCCGGCCGCCGCCAAGGACCCGGCGCACTGGGCCGAGCTGCTGGAGCGGCACGACGTCACCGTCTGGAACTCCGCCCCCGCCCTCCTCGGCCTCCTCGTCGACCAGCTCGAACACGCCCACGGCCCCCAACTGCCGCTGCTGCGGACCGCGTTCCTCGGCGGTGACTGGATCCCCGTCACCCAGCCCGACCGGATCCGCGCCTTCGCACCCGGGCTGTCCTTCGTCGCGCTCGGCGGAGCCACCGAAGCCTCCATCCACTCGCTGGAGTACCGGGTCGGCCGGGTCGATCCCCGGTGGACGAAACTCCCGTACGGCCGCCCCATGGCCAACCAGCACGCCCACATCCTCGACCCCGGCGACCGCCTCGTCCCCGTCGGCGTACCCGGCGAACTCCACCTCGGCGGCGTCGGACTGGCCCGCGGCTATCTGAACCGGCCCGAGCTCACCGCCGAGAAGTTCGTCCACGTCGAACTGGAGCCCGGCCGCACCGAACGCCTCTACCGCACCGGCGACCTGGCCCGCCGGCACCCCGACGGCACCGTCGAACTCCTCGGCCGCACCGACTTCCGGATCAAGCTGAACGGGCTGCGCATCGAACCCGGCGAGGTGGAGAGCGCCCTGCGCGAGCGGCCCGGTGTCCGCGAGGCCGTCGTCACCGCCCGCCGGACCGCCACCGGCTCCGACCGCCTCGTCGCCCACGTCGTCCCCGAGGAGGGCGTGGAGCTGGACACCGCCGCCCTGCGGGCCGCGCTCGCCACGGTCCTGCCCCCGCACTGCGTCCCCGCCGAAGTGACACCGCTGGACCGGCTGCCGCTGAGCCCCAACGGCAAGGTCGACCGCAACGCCCTGCCCGGACCGCCCACCGGCTCCGGCGCCCGGACCGCCACCGCCGTCGCCGCCCCGGCGGACGGGGACCCGGTCGCCCAGCACATCGCGGCGGTCTGGGCCGAGGTGCTCGGTCTGCCCCAAGTCGCCCCGGCCGACGACTTCTTCGCCCTCGGCGGAGACTCCTTCGCCGCCGTCCGGGCCGTACGGGCCGTCGCCACGGCCCTGCCCGGCGGGGGAGCGGACGCCCTGCGCGTCGTCGACCTCTTCAGCAACCCGACCCCGGCCGGTCTCGCCGCACGGTGCGCGGAGCTCGCCGGAACCGGCGGCGGCCACCACCGGCTGCTGCACCGCCTCACCCCCCAGCGCCCGCCGGGCACCACCGCCCTGACCCTCGTCTGCTTCCCGCACGGCGGCGGCGACGCCATCGCCTACCAGCCGCTCGCCGCCCAACTCCCGCCCCACATCGAGCTGATGGCGGTCTCCCCGCCCGGCCACGACCCGCTGCGCCCCGGCCCGATGCTGCCGGTCCCCGAATTCGCCGAACTCGCCGCCGCCGAGATCGCCCGTACCGTGACCGGCCCGTACGCGGTCTACGGACACTGCGCGGGTGTCGTCACCGCGCTCCAGACCACCCAGGTGCTCGAACGGCTGGGCGAGCGCCCCGTCGCCCTGGACCTCGCCGCCGCACTCCCCGAGGACGACCCGCAGTACGCCCTGGAGATGGAGCGGGTCTCCGGCGACGACGACCTCGTCGCCTACCTGACCACCATGGACGGCTTCGACGGCGTCCTGGACGACCGGGACCTGAGCGCCGTCCTGCGGATGGTCCGGCACGACATGACCGAGGCCGCCCGCTTCTTCGCCCGCCACCCCGGCGGCTTCGAACGGCCCCTGACCACGCCCCTGACCTGCATCATCGGCGACGCCGACGAAGCGACCGAGGGGTACGAGGAGGGGTACCGCGCCTGGGGCGCGTACGCGGCCGACGTCCGGCTCGCCGTCATCCCCGGCGGCCGTCACTACTTCGCCAAGCACTTGCCCGAGCGGCTCGCCGCCCTGCTCGCCGATCTGCACCGCAACGGAGGAACCCATGTCTGACCTCGCCGAACGGCTCGGCCGTCTGCCCCAGGGACAGCGCTCCCGGCTGCTGGGCCGGATGCGCAACCAGATGACGGCCGGTGTGGGGCGCGGCATCGAACTCACCCGCACCGACCACGGACCGCGCTCCCGCTCCTCCTACCAGCAGGAGCAGATGTGGTTCGTCGACAAGCTCGGCGCCGGAAAGGCCCGCAACAACATCGCCCTCGCCATCACCCTGGGCGGCCCGCTCGACCGCGCCGCCCTGCACGAGGCGCTGAACGCCGTGGTCGCCCGCCACCAGGTGCTCCACAGCAAACTCGTCGAGATCGACGGCGTCCCCTGGCAGGAGCCCGTCCCCTCCTTCGTCCTCGGTATCCAGAGCACCGACCTCGCCGACAGCGAGGACCCCGACCGCGAGCTGGCCGAGCTCACCGCCTCCTGCGCCGCCGCCCCCTTCGACCTGGCCGCCGGACCGCCCGTCCGCGCCCACCTGGTGCGGCTGACCCCGGAGCGGCACGTCCTGCTCTGGGTCGTCCACCACATCGCCTGGGACCCGGGCTCCACCCGGATCTTCACCGAGGAGCTGACCGCCGGTTACGCCGCGGCCGCCGCCGGAAAGCGCCCCGAGGCCCCCCGGCTCGCCGTCGAGTACGCCGACTTCGCGGCCTGGCAGCGGGCCAAGCTGGAGAACGACGAGCACGGCCGGGCGCTCGCCGCCAAGTGGCGCCAGCTCCTGGCCGGCGCCGTGGCCACCGAGGTCCGGCCCGACCACCCGCGCGGCCCCGAGACCAAGGGCGACGGCCGGGGCCTCAAACTGGTTCTCGACCAGAAGCTCCTGGACCGGCTCACCGAACTCGCCGACGCCCACAACACCACGGTCTTCACCACCCTGCTGGCCGCCTTCAACGCGCTGCTGCGGCACTGGACCCGGACCGAGGACGTCGTCGTCGGCACGGCCAGCGCCTCCCGCCCGCACCCCGACCTGGAGCAGGTGATCGGCTGCTTCGTCCAGATGATCACCCTGCGTACGGAGGTCTCCGACACCCTCACCTTCCGCGAGCTGGTCACCCGTACCGCCGCCTCCGTGATGGAGTCCTTCACCAGCAGCGAACTCCCCTTCGAGCAGGTGGTGGAGGCGGTCCGGCCGGTCCGCGACCCGCTGCGCCACCCGCTGTTCCAGATCGAGTTCACCTCGCTGGGCCGCTGGGGCACCCACCGGGCGCAGGCGGCGGACGTCGAGTTCACGATGGACCAACTCCACGACGGCGCCGCCAAGTTCGACATGAGCTTCCTCGTCGGCGAGAACGAGGGCCTGGAGCTCTCCCTCGAATACAACACCTCCCTCTACCGGCACGGCACCGCGAGCGCCCTCCTCGCCGCCTTCCAGCAGGTCCTCCAGCAGGTCGCCGCCGACCCCGGCCTCAAGGTCGGCGAGATCAGCCTGGTCGAGGAGCCGACCGCCTCCCGGCACGCCCGCGAGCTCTCCCGGGGCGGACCGGTCGACGAGGCCGCCTGGACGACCACCCTGGACCGCGCCTTCCGGGAGCGGGCCACCATCCACCCCGACGCCGTCGCCGTCCGCCACGGCTCCACCCGGCTGGACTACGCCGCACTCGACCGCTGGTCCGAGGCCATCGCCCACCGGCTGCGCGACCGGGGCGTCGGACACGGGGACCCGGTCGCGGTCTGCGTGGCCCGCGGCCCGGCCGCCGTCGCGGGGGTCCTCGGCGTCCTCAAGGCGGGCGGACACTACGTCCCGGTCGACCCGGCCGCCCCGGCCGAGCGGATCCGTACCGTGCTGACCGACGCCGGGGTCCGCCACGCCCTCGTCGACGACAGCGCCCAACTGCCCCTCCCGCTGGAGCTGGTGGCCACCGGCACCGCCGCCCCCGTGCGCGAGGTCCCCTCGCTCGCCCCCAGCTCCACCCCCGCCGACCTCGCCTATGTGCTCTACACCTCGGGCAGCAGCGGAACCCCCAAGGGCGTCATGATCGAGCACCGCTCGGTCACCCACTTCTCCCGCACCATCGCCAAGGCCTACGAGATCAAGGCCGCCGACCGGGTCCTGCACTTCGCCCCGCTCACCTTCGACGTCTCCGTCTTCGAGATCTTCGCCACCCTGCTGGCCGGCGGCTCCCTCGTCATCGCCACCGACGACGAACGCCGCGACCCGGCCCTGCTCCAGCGGCGGATGCGCGAGGAGGAGGTCTCCGTAGCCGAACTCCCGCCCGCCCTCCTGCCGTTGCTCGACCCGGCGGATCTGCCCGATCTGCGGCTGGTCTCGGTGGGCGGCGAGGCCTTCCCGGGGCGGCTGGTCGCCGAATGGACGGCCGGGGAGCGCCGGTTCGTCAACGGCTACGGCCCTACGGAGGCGACCGTCGCGGTGACGCTGATGGACTGCACCGGGGCCTACGACCGCAATCCGCCGATCGGCCGCCCCATGCCCGGCCACCAGGCCTTCGTGCTCGACGAGCGGCTGCGGCCGGTGCCCCCCGGCGTGCCCGGCGAACTCTGCGTGGCGGGCCCCGGTGTGGCCCGGGGCTACCTGGGCCGTCCCGAACTCACCGCCGAACACTTCGCCGACAACCCCTACGCCGACGGCCCCGAGACCGCCCGCCTCTACCGCACGGGCGACCTGGTCCGCTGGCTGCCCGGCGGCAACCTGGACTTCCTCGGCCGCACCGACCGCCAGCTCAAGGTGCGCGGCCACCGGATCGAGCCGGGCGAGGTCGAGGCCGTCCTGACCGGGCACCCCTCCGTACAGCAGGCCGTCGTCCTCGCCCAGCCCGCGGCGGGCGGAGAGCGGATGCTCGCCGCCTACGTCACCGTCGAACAGGTCGGCTCCTACGCCTCCGAGGTCGCCGACGCCGAGGGGCTGCGCGCCTACACCGCCGTCCGGCTCCCCGGCTACATGGTCCCGGTCGTCGTCGTCCTGGACGAACTGCCGCTCACCCCGCACGGGAAGATCGACACCGGGGCCCTGCCGCTGCCGACGGATCAGGCGTCCCAGGGCGGCACCGCGCCGCGCGACGCCATCGAGGAGCAGATCTGCCGCGACATCCTCACCCCGCTGCTGGAATGGCAGAACCCGGACGTGGAGGGCGACTTCTTCGCCCTGGGCGGCAGCTCCCTCCAGGCCACCATCGTGGTCTCCCGGGTCCGGGCCCTCTTCGGCATCGACATCGCCCTGGCCGACTTCTTCAGCAGGCCGACCGTCTCCGGCCTCGCCGAACTCGTCCGGACCGCCAAGGCCGAGGCCGCGGGCGAACAGGAGCGGCTGCTCGCGGTGTTCGAGCAGATCGAGAACATGAGCGACGACGAGGCCGCCGCCCTCCTCGGCACCCTCCAGAGCCCGGAGGGGCCCTGATGGCCGGGCAGGCCGCCCTGGACGGGGCGCTGGCCGCGCTGCCCGAGGACCGGCGCGAGCTGGCCCGGCTGCTGCTCGCCGCCCGGCAGCCGGTACCCGCCCACCCGGTCCCGCGCTCCGGCACGGGGCCGGTCCCGCCGACCGCCCTCCAGAACAGGCTGTGGAGCAGGGAGCGCACCCACCCCGCCGTCGCCACCGGCTCGCACGCGCTGCGGCTGACCGGCCCCCTGGACCAGGGGCGGCTGACCGAGGCGCTCACCGGGGTGCTGCGCCGCCACGGCGCCCTGCGCACCAGGCTGGTGCGCTCCACGACCGAGGGACCACGGCTGTACGTGGACGAGGAGCCGGCCCTGCGGCTCACCCGGGCCGACCTCACGGGCTTCCCCGCCCGGGCCGCCGCCGAGCGGGTCGCCCGGGAGGTCGCCGAAAGCGCCTCCACCGTCCTGGACCTGGAGACCGGACGCACCAGCGCCTTCCGGCTGCTGCGTACCGCCCCCGACGAGCACGTCCTGATCCTCGCCTCCCACCTCGCGGTCTTCGACGGGTGGTCCTCCGGGGTCTTCCTCGCGGACCTGGCCGCCGGTTACCGCGCGGGCCCGGCGGAGCCCGCCCCGCCCGGACTCCAGTTCGCCGACTACGCGCAGTGGCAGCACCGCTGGCTGGCCGGGCCGGACGGGACGGCCGAACTGGCCCGCCGCCGGGCCGTGTTCGCCGCCGACCCGCCCGCCGCCCGGTGCCCCGCCGGATTCGACCGAGGCCATCTGCCGGTCCGGCTGGCCCGGGGACCGGTGGAGGCCGGTCTCGCCCTGGGCGCGGGGGAGGGGGCCACCCCGTTCATGACGCTGCTGGCCGCGCTGGCGGTGGTCCTGGCCCGGCGGCAGGGGCGTACCTCGGCGGTGATCGGCACCCCGGCGGCGGGCCGGTTCGCGGCACCGCTCGAAGGGGCCGTCGGCCAGTTCACCACCGTCGTGCCGATCCGTATCGACCTCGCGGGCGGCCCCGGCTTCCCGGAGCTCCTGCGCCGCACCCGCACCGCCGTCGCCGAGGCGCTGGGCCACCAACGCCTGCCGGTGGACGCCCTGTTCGGCGACGGCACGCCACCCCCGTACGACGTGCTCTTCGCCCTGCACAACTATCCGGCCGTCCCCCTGGAGCTGCCCGGCATCGAGGTCGGCCAGCTGCCGGGGCCGCCCGCCCGCCACCTGGAGCTCTACAGCCCGGACCCGGCCGCCACCCTGGCCTGCGTCGGGCTGGTGGAACGGGACGGCGAGATCGGCGGCACCGCCGAGTACAACCGGCACGCGATCACCCCCGAGGGCGTACGGGGCCTGCTCGCCGGGATCGAGGAGGTGCTGCACCGAGCCGCGACCGCACCCGACTCCCCTCTGTGACCATCCGCAGCCATCCGTGACATCTTCCCCTTTCACCCGAACCACCCCTACCCGCCAAGGGAGTTGCCCGTGCTCACCACCGAGTTCTACCGCGCGCCCGCGGACTGCGGGCTCGTGCGCAGCGGAGCCGGAGTGGCCCGCACCCCCATGCGGGCCCTGCGCGAGGACATCCACGACATCCTGGTCTCCGCACCCGTCGCCGAGGCCCGGCGCACCCGGGATCCCCGGCCCGTCCACCGGGCCCTGGGTGAACGGGGCCTCCTCGCGCCGCAGTGGCCCGAGGAGTACGGGGGCCGGGGCGTCAGCCAGGTCGCGGCCGCCGTGCTGGTCGAGGAGCTCGCCATGCACGACGTCCCCGACCTGCTGCACACCCTCACCGTGCAGATCGTCGGCTCCACGCTCCTCAACGTCGCGAGCCCCGCCATGAAGGCCCGCCACCTGCCGGGGTTCGCCGCGGGCACAGCCTTCGGCTGCGTACTCTTCAGCGAGCCGCAGGCCGGTTCGGACCTCAACATCCTCTCCACCCGCGCCGTTTCCGACGGCCGGGGCGGCTACAAGCTGTACGGGACCAAGGTCCACTCGCTCTTCGCGCGGTTCGCCGACTACGGACTCTGCCTGGCCCGGGGCGAGGACGACGCCTTCAGTCTCTTCCTCGTCCCGCTGGCCCAGCCAGGGGTGACGATCCGTCAGATCGACGGGATCGGCGACGACGCCTTCCACGAGGTCGCGCTCGACGGGGTCGCCGTCACCGCCGACGACGTCGTCGGCGAGCGGGGCCAGGGCTGGGCCATCGTCGTCAAGACCCTGGCCTTCGAGCGCACCGGACTCGACTACTACGTGAAGGCGCTGCGCTGGTACCGGGCCGCCGTGGAACGGCTGGAGGCCCACACCGAACGGCTGGAGGCGGGCCAGCACGACCAGATCGGCCTGGCCAAGCTGAACGCCCGGCTGCTCGCCGCCGGCACCCTCGTCCGCCGCGTCCTCACCCGCCTGGACCGGGGCGAACTCACCGAGGACGAGGCCGCCGCCGCCAAGTGGTACACCACCGAACTCGCCGCCGAAGTGGCCTGGTGGGCAGCGGAGCTGGACGGCGACACCAGCATGGCCCTCGACGACCCCGAGGTCGACGGGGTGGCACACCCACTCGATTCGGCGATGCGCGAAGCCCCGGGGATGCGGATATCGGGCGGCACCGCCGAAATGATGCTGGAGACGCTGGCCCGGCTGCGTCTCGACTCAGGGGCGGAGGTACGGCCGTGACGCACCAGGCGGTCATCGTGAACGGTACGGACGAGGAGGTACGGCCGTGACATCCCAGGCGGTCCAAGGAAACGGTGCGGACGGCGCGCTCACCGGGGCGCCCGCCGAGCGGTGGCGGGAGCGGGAGGACGAGGACTCGCTCTTCCGGCAGCTGCGGCTCACCGTACGACAGGGCCTGGAGGTCGACGGTGACACACCCGCGGGCGCCTGGGACGCGCTGACCCAGGTCGGCGCCTGGGAGTTCGCCCTGCCCATCGACAAGGACGGGCTCGACCTCGGGCAGGCGGTCCTGGCCATGGTCTGCGAGGAGGCCGGCAACGCCCTGCAGCCCGTCCCGCTCACCGACACCCTCCTGGCCCTGGACCTCCTCTCCGGCTTCGGCCCCCTTACCACCGACACCACCGACGGCCTCCTGGACGCGGTACGGGCGGGCGACTTCCGGATCGCCGTGCCGGGCCGGCTGCCCGACCCGCGCGGTGTCGTACCGTCCGGGCTCACCTGGAAGCCCGACGCGGACGGCGGGGCCGTCGTGGTCACCGGAACGGCCGGACCGTTCGCCGCCGGGGTGGCGCCGGACGCCCTGCTGGTCCTGGCCACCGGGCCCGACGGCCCGTGCGCGGCCCTGGTGAGGCTGCCCGCACCGGGCGTCACCGTACGCCCGCTGCGCGACCACGGAGGAGGCGCCGTCGCGGGCGCGGTCTTCGACGAGGCGCGCCTCCCGGCCGAGTCGGTGCTCCTGCGCGGTGTGGCCGCCGAGCAGGCGCTCGCCCGGGTGGGGCTGCGCGCCGCCGTCCACCAGGCATCGCTGCTGGCCGGTCTCACCGCCGCCGCCCTGACCGCCGTCGTCTCCCGCATCCGGGGGCGGCAGCAGTTCGGCCAGGCCCTGGTCAAGCACCAGGGCCCCCGGCTCCGGGTGGCGGGGCTGCTGGCCCGGCTGGACGCCGTGCGCTGGGCCGTCGGCGACGCCGCCCGCGACCTCGACCAGGGTCGGCTGACCCCGGGAGAGGCCGCCGGGCTGGTCGCCCTCACGGCGGAGACCACCCTCGACGTGACCCGGGACGCGGTACACCTGCACGGCGCCTCCGGACTCGTACGGGACGGTCTGGTGGCGGGCTGCTACCGGCGTGCGGCGTGGGAGGCGCTGCGCTGCGGGCGCCCCGCCCAGCTCTGGGACATCGCCGCGCACACCCCCTGAGCCGCCGGACGGCGAAGGGGCCCCCGCGGCTGCGGGAGCCCCTTCGCCCCGGAACCGGGCGGCACCGTCAGGACAGGTCGCGGCGCATCACCCAGCGGTACCGTTTGTCGCTCTTGGCCTCCGTGCGCTGGACCCGGCGGAACCCGGCCCGCTCGAACATGTCCATCGTCCCGACATAGGCGAGCGTCGGATTCACCCGGCCGCCCTCGGGGTCCACCGGGTACCCCTCGACGGCGGGCGCGCCGTGCGCCCCCGCGTGCGCGACGGCCCCCTCCAGCAGACCCGAGGCGACACCCCGGCCCCGGAACTCCTTGCGTACGACGAAACAGGTCACGGACCAGACCGGCAGGTCGTCCACCGGGGTGATCGTCTTGGAGGCGGTCAGCCGGTCGAGCTGCCGGCGCGGCGCCACATTGCACCAGCCCGCCACCTCGCCGTCCAGGAATCCGAGCACCCCGGGCGGCGGATCCGCCTTCTCCGCCAGGGTGCGCAGGTGCTCCCCGCGCTCGTCGGCGGTCATCCGCCCGTAGTCGCCGGTGGACAGCCGCCACGCCATGCACCAACAGGTGTGCGCGCTCTTCCTGGGCTGAAGCACCCGGCGGACGTCGTCCCACAGATCCGCCGTGGCGGGCCGTACTTCCAAACTCATGCTGCTACTTCGCTCTCTTGTGTACGAGTCCGACGGGCATCCCTGCGCTCATGCGCGGCCGGTCCCCGCGCCCGGAGCCCCGACGCACCCGCGCCGGTCTCCGTCAGCACGGCGATCAGCACCTCAAGGGCCCGACGGCACTGCTTCTCTCCTGCGTCCAGATGGGTGACCAGCCGGACGGTTCCCGGGTCCGGGGCGGTCACCAGCACTCCTTCCTCTGCGGCCCGTGCGACGGCCTCGCCGGCGCCGGGCGCCTCGACGAGGACGATGTTGGTCTCCGGCGGACGTACCGAGAAGCCCGAGTCCCGCAGCCCCCGCGCCAGCAGCCGTGCGTGGTCGTGGTCCTCGGCGACCCGCTCCACATGGTGGGTCAGGGCGTACAGCCCCGCAGCCGCCAGAATGCCCGACTGCCGCATGCCCCCGCCCATGCCATGCCGCAACTTCCTTGCCCTGGCCAGGTTTTCCTCGCTCAGCAGCAGCACCGAGCCGACCGGCGCGCCCAGCCCCTTCGACAGGCAGACCGCGAGCGAGTCGGCGGTGCTCCCGTACTGGGCGGCCGAAGTCCCGCTCGCCGCCATGGCGTTCCAGATCCGGGCGCCGTCCATGTGCACGGCGAGACCCAGCCCCGCCGTCAGCTCCCGCACCTCGCGCAGCGCCGCCAGCGGCTGGACCGTGCCGCCCGCGCGGGTGTGGGTCTGCTCCACCTCCACGGCCCGGCTGCCGAGCGTGTACGCGTTCCCGCGCCGCACCACCCCGGCCAGCAGCTCCGCGGTGATCACCCCGCGCGGCGCCGCCACCGTACGCGTCTGTATCCCGCCGTAGCGGGCCGGGGAGCCCTCCTCGTGCGCCAGGACATGCGCCTCGGCGTCACACACCAACTCCTCGCCGGGGCCCACCAGGAGCTGGAGCGCGATCTGATTGGCCATCACCCCCGACGGCGTGAACAGAGCGGCGGAGAAGCCGAAGAGGGCGGCCGTGCGCTCCTCCAGGGCGCGGACGGTCGGATCCTCGCCGAAGAGGTCGTCGCCGACCTCGGCGGCGGCCATCGCGGCCCGCATCCCGGGCCCGGGCCTGGTCACGGTGTCGCTGCGCAGATCGACGGTCGTGGCATTCCGGTGATTCATGACGGTACGTCAACTCCTCGACGGTCGTGGCTGTGGGGTGAGTTCGCGGGCCGCCGCCCAGTCCAGCAGGGGCCGTACGAGCTCCCAGGTCTCCCGTACGAGATCCAGGGCGCGCGGGGTGTGCAGGCCGTCGGCCGGACCGTAACGGCGGCCCGCGTCGATCTTGCGGTGGCGCAGCAGCTCCAGCCGGGGATGGTCGGCGGGGATCCCGCGCGGCCGGGACTTGAGCCGGTCCCCGCCCAGGGTGAAGCCCTGGGCCCGGAGCCGGTCGGTGAGCTCCGCCAGCTCCGCGCCGCCGTCCTCCTCCTGGACGGCGGCGCGGAAGCGGGCGACCTCGGCCCCGCCGTACGGATACCAGCGGCCGGAGGCGTACAGGCCGTGCCGGTCCACGTGCACCCACAGCCCCAGACAGGGCAGCAGGTCCAGATAGGCGCCCTGGTAGCTCTTGTACGGGGACTTGTCGTGCGACATCCGGGTGTCCCGGACCGGGCCCAGCACCTGCACGCCCGGAGTCCCGCCCGGCCCGGCTGCCCCGATCGGCTCTGCTGCCCCGCCCGCCTCGCCCGGCCCGCCCGCCCCGGCCGGCTCACCGGAGCCGGCCGGGGCGAAGAGGGCGGTCAGTTCGGCGGCCAGCTCGTCCATCGGCGCCCGGACGTCCCGTTCGTACCGCTCGCGGTGGCGCAGCCGCCACGCCTCCTTGTCGTTGTCGGCCGCGAGATCCTCGTACAGGCGCAGTGCCGAGGGCGGGAAGCCGCTGAAGGTCACGGCAGGTACCCCGGCAGGGGGTGGGCGGCGCAGAGCTGGGAGACCCGGGCGCGCACCCGGTCGCGCAGCGGGTCCGGCAGGGTGCCGCCCGGGGCGCGCAGCGCCGTGAGGACGTCCGCGACCAGGTCGGCGCACTCGGCGGCGACCGGCCGGTCCATGCCGCGGGCGGCCAGTGTGTTGGTGCCCAGGCGCAGCCCGCCCGTCACCCGCACCCCGGTGGTGTCCCCGGGGACCCGGTTGCGGTTGACGACGATCCCGCAGGACTCCAGGGCCTCCTCGGCCAGGTCCCCGGTGACCCCGGTACCGCGCAGGTCGAGCAGCACCATATGGGTGTCCGTGCCCCCGGTGACCAGCCGGAAGCCCCGCTCCAGGAGCCGTTCGGCGATGGCCTGCGCGCCGTCCGCGAGCCGTTTGGCGACTTCCGCGAAGCCGGGCCCGGCCACGAAGTCCAGGGCACGGGCCTTGGCCGCCACCGACGCCAGGTCGGGCGTGCCCTGGGTGAAGGGGAAGACGGCCCGGCGCAGGGTCGCGGCCAGGGTGCCGCGCTCCGGCCCCGGCGCGCGGGCGTCGCGGCCCAGCAGGATCAGCCCGCCGCGCGGCCCGTACAACTGCTTGTAGGTGCTGGTGGTCGTCACATGGGCGTGGTCGATCGGACTCTGGTGGAGACCGGCCGCGACCAGTCCCGCGATGTGCGAGATATCGGCCAGGAGATAGGCGCCCGCCTCGTCGGCGATCTCGCGGAACCGGGCGAAGTCGATGGAGCGCGGATAGGCGCTGGCCCCGCACACGATCAGCTTCGGCCGGTGGGCCAGGGCCAGTTCACGGATCTGCCCGTAGTCGAGCAGCCCCTCGGGCGTCACCCGGTAGCCGTGCGCGCGGTAGTGGCGTCCGGTGACCGAGGCGGGGGAGCCGTGGGTGAGGTGGCCGCCGCAGTCCAGATCGAGGCCGAGCAGGGTGTCGCCGGGGTTCAGCAGGGCCGTGATCACGGCGAGGTTGGCGGAGGAGCCGGAGTGCGGCTGCACGATGGCGTCCTGCGCCCCGAAGGCGGCGCGGGCCCGGTCGATCGCGAGGCGTTCGATGTCGTCGGCCACCCCGCAGCCCGCGTGGTAGCGGTTGCCCGGATACCCCTCGGCGGTCAGATTGCCGAGCGTGCTGCCCTCGCAGGCCAGTACGGACGGGTCGGCGACGCTGGACGCCGCGACCATCATCAGGGTGTCGCGCTGCCGGGCCGACTCCCGGGCCAGCAGGTCGTACAGGACGCGGTCGCGCTCCTTGAGGCGCTCTCCCGCGTGGGCCGCGAAGCCGACCAGGTCCGGCGGCGGCTGCGGGGTGCCGCCGGGGGACCGGTCCTCCCCGACGGGGCCGTCGACGGGCGCGGGCAGGGTGAGACTCATGACTGTCCCCTCTCGGAATCGTCCGTGCTGAGCGTGGTGGGCCCGGTGGCGGACCCGGAGCCGGGCGCCCCGCGGTCCTCGCCCGCCTCGGCCTCCTCGCCTTCCTCGGCCTCCAGTTCGCCGAAGGCCTCGGCGGCCGCGACCGCCTCCGCGCCGTGCTGCTCGTCCGCGGCGATGTTCCGGGCGAGCTCGGAGATCACCGGGTTCTGGAACACGGTCCTGACCGGTACCGGCACCCCGAGCAGCTCCCTGAGCAGCCCCGCGAGCCGGGTCCCGCTGAGCGAATCGCCGCCCAGGGTGTAGAAGTTGTCCTGCGGCGCCGCACCGTTCAGACCGAGGATGTCCGCGACCGCCGCGCACAGGACGAGCTCCAGCGCACTGCCCGCCCCGGCCTCGCCGCCGGGCCGCTCCGTGTCGTCGGCCGACTGCCGCTCCCCGGCGGACGAGGCCAGCAGCAGCCGGTCGACCTTGCCGTTGCGGGTCAGCGGAAACTCCGGCAGCACCGTCAGCGCGGCGGGCACCAGATGGCCGGGCAGCCGGTCGGCCAGCCGCTCCAGCACCCGTTCACCCACCCCGCCCCCGGAACCCGCTCCGGCCCCGGAACCCGCCCCGGCCACCACGTAGGCGTGCAGCCGCCGCACCCCGTGCGTACTGGTGGGAGCCACGACCACCGCCGCGTCGACCTCCTGGTCCTGACGCAGCTCCGCCTCGATCTCGCCCAGCTCGATCCGGTGCCCCTGGATCTTGACCTGGAAGTCGTCCCGGCCCAGGATCTCGATGGCGCCGTCCGGCAGATACCGTCCCAAGTCACCCGTGAGATAGGCCCGTTCGCCGCTCTCCGGAAGGTGTACGAAGCGGGCGGCGGTACGCTCCGGGTCGTTCCAGTAGCCGAGCGCCAGCCCCACGTCGCTGGCCACCGCCATCTCGCCGACGACCCCCAGCGGACGTTCGTGTCCGGTCGCGTCGACGACGTAATAACGCTGGTTGGTGATCGGCCTGCCGTAGGGGATGCTCGTCCACTCCGGGTCGACCTCCCCGATCGGCTGGAACAGCGACCAGCAGATCGTCTCGGTCGGACCGCCCGAGCCCACCACCTCGATCCGCGGGCTCTGCGCCCGCAGCCGGTCCGGCAGGGTCAGCGGGATCCAGTCGCCGGAGAGCACCGACAGCCGCAGCGACTCCAGCGGCCGTCCGCCGCCCCGCCGCTCGCGCACCTCCGCCTCACCGACCAGCAGCTCCATCAGTACGGGCACGGAGTTCCACAGAGTGACCTGCTCGGCCCGCACCAGTTCGGCCCAGACATCGGGCTCGGCATGGGTGAACGGCGGCGGCACCACCACGGTGCCGCCCTGGGTCAGCACGCCGAAGACGTCGTAGATCGAGGCGTCGAAGTGCAGCCCCGAGATGGCCAGCAGCCGGTCTCCGGGACCGACCGCGAAGCGTTCGGCGACATCGTGGATCAGGTTGACCACACCGATGTGGTCGACCATCACGCCCTTGGGCTCACCCGTCGAACCCGAGGTGAAGATCGTGTACGCCAGGTCGGCCGGGGTCTGCGCGATGCCGGGCCGGGTGGCGGGGCCGGTCTCGAAGTCCTTGTCCACCCGGTAGCGGCGCGCGGTGGGCGGCCAGCTGATCCGGGAGTCCAGCGAGGACTGGGTGAGGATGCGGTCGACCTTCGCGTCGGCCAGCAGCCTGCGCAGCCGCTCCGGCGGCACGGACGGGTCCAGCGGCAGATAGGCGGCGCCCGAGGCGAGGATTCCGTACACCGCGGCGAACTGCTCCCAGCCCTTCTCCATCACCACCGCGACCAGCTCACCGGGCCTGGCCCCGTGCTCGCGCAGGGTGTGCCCGATCCGCCAGGAGTAGGCGGCCAGTTCGGCGTAGCTCAGCCGCCGCCCCGCGTCCACCACCGCCTCGGCGTCGGGCGTGCGCTCGGCCTGCCGGGCGAACAGCTCGTGCAGAGTGATGTACGGGATCTGCCCGGCGGTGTCGTTGACCTCGCGGCGCAACGCCCGCTCGGCCGGCGGAACCAGGTCGAACCGCCGGGTGTGCAGCGCCTCCGGGTCGTCGGTGAGCCGCTTCAGCAGCTCCACGTACACCCCGAACGCGGCGTCGACGAACCCCGGTGCGAAGGCCCCATCGACGAAGTCCCAGATCACCCGGAGCTCGCCCGCCAGCTCGCGCAACTGCACGTCCAGCGAGACCTGAGGGGTCTGCGAGATCGAGTAGACCTCGTGGCCCAGATCCGTGACGGGCCTGCGCACCGGGTAGTCGAGCAGGCTGGTGACGACGACGGGCATACCGGCCTGGGCCCCGGCCCCGTGCAGCCGGGTCAGCTCCCGCAGCACCCGCACCCCGTTGAAGGCGCCGTGCTCCACATCGCGGGCGAGCTGGTCGCGCAGGGCGTGCGCGCGGTCCAGGAAGGTCGCGCCCGACCCGTCCGCGACGAGCATCACCGCGTTGGTGAAGTCGCCCAGCACGCCCGTGATGTCGGGGTGGACCGCCGGGCGCTGGAACACCGGGTAGTTGACCGTGAAGTCGCGCTCCTCGGCCCAGCACCGCACCACCTCGGCGAACGCGGCGGTGAGCAGCACCGAAGGCGTCAGCCCCGCACCGTGCGCGCGCTCGGTGAACCGCTGCCATGCGGAGGGGGAGAGCCGGTGCTCCCGCCGCTCGAAGCGGACCTCACCGCCGCCGCCGGGGCCGCCGGAGGGCAGTGACGGGGCGGGCGGCAGGGTGGGCACCCGCTCCGTCCAGTAGTCGCGGGCGGTACGGAAGGCCTCGGTGTGCGGCAGGGCCTCGGCGCGCCAGCGGGCGTACTCGGCGAAGTCGATCCCGGGCTCGGGGAGTTCGGCGTCCGGGTTCTCGTACAGGTCGACCAGCTCGGGGAAGAGCACCTGGAAGGCGCTGGAGGCGTCCAGCACCTGGAGGTCGATCCCCAGGTGGACCCGGCCGAGGTTCTCCGGCCCGCCCAGCTGGATGATCCGCAGGTCGAACAGGGGCCAGCTGCCCACCGGGAAGACCACATGGCTCATCTCGTCGCGCAGCGCGGCCAGCCGTTCGGCGGCCGCCCCGGCGGACAGACCGCGCAGGTCCTCGACCGGGATGTCGAACGGCAGCGGGTCGGCGGGCACCCACTGGGTGCCGTCGGGGCTGCCGATCGCGCGCAGCATGTCGTGGCGGGCGACCACGGCGCGCCAGGCGGCGGCGAACCGCTCCGGGTCCAGGTCGGGGCGCTCCCACTCGAAGTAGCCGTAGCAGCCGATGCCGCCCAACTCGACGGCCTCGCCCCGCCCGATCATCAGGGCCTGCTGCGTCTCGGTCATCGGGAACGACACGGCGCTGTCCGCGCGGGCGGGCAGAAGCTCGGTCATGGTCCAACTCCATTCGGTGTGCAGGGCCGTTGGCGGCCGGTGACGGGTACGTGCCCGGGGCCGGTACGGGCCGGGACCTCCCTCTGCGGAGCAGCGCGAGGCTAGGGGCGGCGGGTTAGCCGCCGGTTATGTTCGGGGCCGCCGCCCGGTGCCGGGCCCCTTCCTCCAGGGAGAGCGCGAAGAGCCGTACGAGGGGGTGGAAGAGGTAGCAGGGCTGGCCCGCCTCGTCCGCGCCGCTGACCTCCAGCAGCGCCGCGTCGGCGAGCGCCTCCAGCAGCCGTTCCGCGGCGGTCTCCGCCAGCTCCAGGGCCGTCGCCGCGTCGGCCGCCGGGAACGGCCGCGAGCCGAGGGCCGCCAGGGCGGGGAAGACCGTCCGCACCTCGGGCTCCAGCGCCCGCCAGGAGGTCAGCAGCGAGGCGTGGACGTCCAGTTCGCCCGAGTGCAGCTCCCGCAGCCGGGTGAGGGGGTCGGCCAGCCTGCGGGCGAGCCGGTCGGGGGGAGAGAGCGGCCGGGCGGCGATCCGGGTCCCGGCGATCCGCAGGGCCAGCGGCAGCCCGGCGCAGTGCTCGACGATCGAGGCCGCCGCACCGGGCGCGGCCGCCAGCCGGGCGGGACCGGCCGCCGCGGCGAGCAGCTCCAGCGCGTCCGGCTGCGCCAGCGGCGCGAGGGCCACGGTGTGCGCCCCGGCCACGGTGGGCAGGGCCGTCCGCCCGGTGACCAGCACCGCCGGTTCCGGGGTGTTGGGCAGCAACGACCCCAACTGGGCGGACCCCGCCGCGTTGTCCAGCACGATCAGCAACTGCCGCCCACGGGTCCGCTCCCGGTACAGATGCGTCAGCCGGTCCAGATCGTCGGCGTCCGGTACGTCCTCCACCGGGCCCAGGGCCCTCAGCAGACGGTGCAGGACCCGCGCGGGGTGCCTCGGGGTGCCGTCCGGGGAGCGCAGGTCGGCGTAGAGCTGCCCGTCGGGGAAGTACTGCCGGCACCGGTGGGCCGCGTGCACCGCCAGAGCGGTCTTGCCCAGCCCCGCCATGCCGGTGACCAGGACCCGGCGGGGCCGCGCCGCGCCCGGCCCGGCGGGGGCCAGCGCGCGGCACAGCAGCTCCAGTTCGAGGCGGCGGCCCGTGAAGTCGACGGTGTCCGGAGGCAGCATCGCAGGGGTCCCGGCGGGCGGTGGCGGGGCCGGTGGCCGGGCCCCGGCGCGCGAGGGTGCGGCGGCGGACCGGGGCTGCCGGTCGAGCGTGCCGTCCAGCAGGGCCCGGTAGGCGGCCTGGAGCTCCTCGCCCGGGTTCACCCCGAGCTCCTCGGCGAGCACCGCCCGGCCGTGGTGGTACAGGTGGATGGCGTCCGCCTGCCTCCCGGACCGGCACAGGGCGGTCATCAGCTGGCACCTGATCCGCTCGCGCAGCGGGAACTCCGCGACGAGCCCGGTGAGTTCGCCGGTGATCTGCTGATGCCTGCCGAGGGCCAGGTCCGCGTCGATGCGGTGCTCCAGCGTCACCGCCCGGGCCTCCAGGAGACGGGGGGCCTCGGCGTCCGCGAGGTATTCGCTCGCGTTGGCGAACGGCTGCCCGTTCCACCGGGCGAGGGCGTCGCGCAGCAGATCGGCCGCCTTTTCGAAGTCCTCGGCGACCAGGGCCTCGCGCCCGTCGAATGCGAGCCTTTCGAATTCTCTCAAGTCAAATGTCGCAGGGCCCACGCACATGGCATATCCCGGTGGCTTACGATCAATGGTCGCACCGTCGCCGAGAATCTTGCGCAAGCGGGAAACGTACGTGTAAAGCTGTGCACTGACGGTTGTCGGGGGCGCCCAGCCCCACAGCAGCCGGCACAGCCGCTCGTCGGACACCACCTCCTCGCGGGCCAGGAGGAGAGCGGCGAGTACGGTGTGCAGCTTGGCTCCTGAGAGCGCGGCGCGGTGGCCGTCCCGCCGTACCTCTACTGGCCCGAGCACTCGGAATTCCATCCACCGCCCCATTCGTGATTCATGGGAAGAACCTACGCACGAAGTTAGTGGAAGCCGTTTTTTCCTCGATGTCGTGGCGATTTCGTGGGCGTCCTGGGCCATGAAATCGGTGGGACACGGAAAAGAAAGTTGCCGTTCCTAGTGTTCCGTTTGTGCCGCAGCGAGCGGCAGCCACGGAACACGATGAGGGGAATCCGACATGAGCCGTACCCGGACGGTGAACAGGACCATCGCCAGCCTGGCCGTACTCCAGGCGATGTCCACAGGGAGAGCGGGAGCATCGAATACGGGCCCGGAGGACGACATGCCCTGGGGGTCGGCCGGGGCGCCCGCCTCCTCGCACGCTGCTGCCGCCTTCCCGATCGGCGACATACCGTGGGGAGACATGCCCTGGGGCTGAGCCCTGGACGGTTCCCCAAGGGCGGCGCCCCGCATCCTGGCCCGCACCTCGCCCCGATACCGGCGCCTCAGGGCGTACGGGTCCGGCCCGTGGTGAACAGCCGGGTCAGCCGGCCGGATGCGCCAGCAGCAGTGTCAGCTCCGACGTCGTGAAGGAACGAGGCGGCGACCCCCCGGGACGACCATCGCCCGGACCACCGTCCCCCGCATCCGGTACGTCCTTCGCATCCCCCGCATCCCCCGCGTCCTGCACGGCAGCCAGCAACCGGGCCGCCTGCGCCCGCCAGGGCTGCGCACCGACATCCCCGAAGGCCGCACAGGCAAGCCGAAACCTTTCCGCAGCCTGTGCGCAGCGACCGCCGAGCGCGTCCACGCACCCCAGATCGATCTCCACCCGGGCGTACAGGAAGCGGTCCGCCAGCTCATCCGTGATCTCCAGGGCCTGCTGCAGCGTTCTCTCCGCCGCCGCCAGCAGGCCCTGGCTCCACTGTGTCTGGCCCAGCCCCCGCAACGCGTGGGCCTCACCCACCCGGTCGCCCTCCCCACGGGTCAGCCGCAGCACCGTCCCGAACGACTCGGCCGCCTCGGCATGGTCCCCGGCGCGCAGCCGCACCTCGGCCAGCCGGTACACGCTCTGGGCCTCCGCCCGCACCGACCCGGTGCACCGGCTGAGCGCCACCGCCTCCTGCGCGAGCGGCAGCGCGTCGCCCACATTGTCGCGGTCCAGCTCGATCTGCGCCTGGAAGCCCATCAGATGGGCCTCGTTCCCGGTGTCCCCGGACGCGTGGAATCCGCTCAGCGCCGCCCGGCAGAACTCCAGCGCCCGCTCCCAGTCGCCCTGGAACCGCGCGCACATGGCCAGGTTCCGCTGCGCGAGCGCCGACCCGGCCGCGTCCCCGCTGTCGCGCAGCAGCCGCAGCGCGGCCATGTTCCACCCCTCGGCCTGCTCGTACCGGCGCTGATAGATCGCCAGCGACCCCAGCAGCCGCAGCATCGTCGCCTCACCCGGCCCGTCCCCGGCACGCCGCGCCGCACCGAGGGCCTGCTCGGCACTGCGCTGCCAGTCCTCCAGGTAGTTCTTCGTCTCGAAGTGCGGAACAGCGCTCTCGGTCAGCGTCCAGGCGTCCCGCGCCCGCCCGGTCTCCGCCGCCTGCGCCACCAGGTCCGTCACGGCGGTGCGCTCCGACTCGAACCAGTCCATGGGGGACTCCAGCAGCTCGTCGGCCACCTTCTGGAGGAAGGCGGGCTGCGGTGCGGGCGCCCGGCCCACCGGGAACCGGCGTCCGTCGATCCGCCGGTGCGCCTCCTCGGCCAGCCAGAGCCACGCCGCGAAGGCCCGCTCCAGCGCGGCGTCGGCCTCCGCCTTCGGTTCGTCGGCCTCCGCCCGCTCGCGCGCGAAGAGCCGCAGCAGATCCTGGAACCGGTAGCGGGCCGCCGGGCCGGGAGCCGCGTCGGCCACCTCCAGCAGTTGCGCGTCGACCAACTGGTCGATGAGTTCCTCCGCGTGCCATACGGAGGTGTCGAGTACGGCCGCCCCCGCCCATGCGGCGAAGTCCGCCGTACGCAGCAGCCCGAGGCGGCGGTACATCAGCGCCGCCTCGGGCGGCAGATCCCGGTAGGTCAGCCGGAACCCGGCGCGTACCCCGCCCTCGCCGGGGCTCAGGACATCGAGCCGGGACCGGTGGTCGCGCAGCCGCTCCACCAGGCTGCGCACGCTCAGACTCGGCTTCGCCGCCAGCTTCGCCCCGGCGATCCGCAGCGCCAGCGGCAACCGGTCGCAGAGCGCGCCGAGCTGCTCCACTGCCACCGGGTCGCTGCCGAACCGGTCCGCCCCGGCGAGCTTGATGAGCAGCGCCGTCGCCTCGGCCGCCTCCAGCATCCGCAGCCGGATGCGCAGCGCGGTGTAGTCCCCGGTCAGATCGCCCAGGCTCTCCCGGCTGGTGGCGAGCACCACGCTGCGGCCGCCGCCGGGCAGCAGCGGTCTCAACTGCTCGAAGGAACGTACGTTGTCCAGGACGATCAGCGTCTTGCGGGTGCTGAGCAGACTCCGGAACAGCGAGGCCCGCTCGTCGGGATCGGCGGGGATCTGCGGTGCGCCGATCCCCAGGGCCCGCAGGAACCGGTCGAGCACGGCGGCGGGGGAGACCGGTGCCTGCTCCTCGTCGTACCCCCGCAGATCGGCGAAGAACTGGCCGTCGGGGAACTGGTCGGCCACCTGACTCGCCCAGTGCACCGCCAGAGCGGTCTTGCCGACCCCGCCCACCCCCACGATCGTCGCCAGGGCCGGGGTGCACCGGTCGTAGGGCTCCTTCAACAACCGGTCCAGAGAGGCCATTTCACCCTGCCGGCCAGTGAACGCCATAACCCCAGCGGGAAGTTGGGCCGGGGTGGTCTGGGTGTCGGCGGTCGGCGCCGCCTTGGCCGGCGGCCGGGTCAGCTCCGGCGAGTCCCGCAGGATCAGATCGTGCAACTGCCGGAGCCCCGGCCCGGGTTCTATGCCGAGTTCCTCGGTGAGTAACCGGCGGCCGCCGAGGAAGACGTCGAGCGCCGCCGCCCGCTGCCCCGACCGGTACAGGGCGAGCATCAGGTGCTCACGGCACTGCTCGCGCAGCGGATGCCGGGCCACCAGTTCGGTGAGCTCACCGGTCAGCGCGCGGTGCCGCCCCAACTGGAGCATCAGCTCCGCGCGTTCCTCGATCAGCGTCAGCCGCGCCTGCTCCAGCCGGGTCGCCTCGGCCTCCAGCCGGGAGCCCGGCGTCTCGTCGAGCGCCGCCCCGCGCCAGATGCTCAGGGCCTCCGCGAACAGGGAGCAGGCCTCCTCGGCCCTCCCCTGCCGGGCCGCCTCACGCCCCGACTCGGCGCGCTCCAGGAACTCCTGCACATCGATGCGGTGCTCCCCCTTGGCCAGCAGATAGCCCGGCGGCGAGGTGATGAGAAGATCGCAGACCCCGGCCTGCTTGAAGGTCTTGCGCAGGGTGGCCACACAGATGGCGATCTGGTTGCGCGCCGTCGCCGGAGGGGAGTCGGGCCACACCGCGTCCACGAGGGTGTCCACCGAGACGACCCGGTCGGCGTGGAGCACCAGCATCGCGAGGACCGACGCCTGGCGTCGGCCGTTGATGCGCAGGGGGCCCTCGTCGGTCTGGACGAGCAGTGGTCCCAACAGTCTGAAGACAAACCGATTCAACAGGTCCCCCGCCGTCTGAAACCCCACTTAAGGCGGGAACGGTATCGCAAAGATGGAGCCACAGTGCAGTCAACTACTAGGAAAACAGCGGCAGTTTCCGGCCACGGTTGTCCGTATGCCGGTGCACCCGGCCACCGCCCGCGACATGCGATACGGAACCGGAGCCGAGGCGTCCGGCTGCTGGGTCACAGAGAGTCGTCGGCGCTGAGAGAGGTGAGCGCACCCGACAGCACACGCAGCACCGCGACCGTCCGGTGCACCTCGCTCCCGCCCCCGAGGCTCTCGGACAGCCGCCGGGCCAGCTCGGCAAGAGAGGAGTCCATCGCACATCGCGCTGTGACACCTTCGTCGGTGGCGATGAGCAGCTTCGCCCGCCGGTGCGCCGGATTGTCCTGATACCCGGCGAGCCCCTCCCGTACCAGCAGGTCCGCGATGCGCTGCACACTCTGCCGGGTGGCCCCCACCCGCCGGGCCACCTCGGAGACCGACAGCGGCCCGTCCGCCACCGTGCTGAGTATCTGCCACCGCGCGGCACTGAGCCCGCAGGGCAGCGCCGTCCGGTCGAGGGCCGAGGTGAACCTCCTGTTCAACCGGAAGACCGCCACAGCGGCCCGGCTCAACGCCTCGGCCTCCTCACCCTCCACAGAACGCGTCAACGCCGCCCCCTCCCGTCACACTTGCGGGTGGCTGCACGATAACAGCGCGTGTTCACGCCGACGAGAGACGAACGGAACAAAAGTTCGACCAGGAAACCCCCACCCTTCCGCACCCACCAAGCGAAAGAAGCCCAGCCTCTCTGCACACCTGCCAAACGATCTTGGACGCCCTCCTCCTGGTCTCCGCAGGCACCCCTGGGCCGCACCGCAAGGAGGAACCAGTGTCATACGCGGGAGACCAAAGCCGGAAGGATTGTCGTCAAACCGGGCTGTGACATGAAGTCGCCGCACGAGCTCTGGTCCGATCCTGTCGAGGCCCGAGGCCCGAGGCCCGAGGCCCGAGGCCCGAGGCCCGAGGCCCGACTTGACGATCTGCACCGGGCGAAGATCCGGCTCGCCGATGAGGTGCTCGTAGTCGGCGACCACATCGGAGACAGCACCCGAGCCGAAATCGCCTACGCCCGGTCGCTTGCCAAGCCCGTACATTTCACGCATCCCGAAGTCGCCCTCGACACCTGACCGGCCGCTGCCACCTCGACAATCAGGGACGGTAGCCGTTGAGGGAAATCTCCGGGCCTCCCGCGAGGTAACTGTGGAGGGCACTTGAGGTGGTGTCCACGAAGTTCTCGGGGATGGCGTCGGCGTCGACCCAGCGAACCTGGGAGTGCTTGAGGGGCTCGCGGTTCTCGGGTTCGCCGGTCCACTCGTGCGCAGCAAAGACCACCGTAAGGAAGCCGTTGGGGGCTTCGACGCCCCAGGCCCCGTGGATGATGTGGGCGACCTTGAGAGACTCGGGCTCCACGGTGAGGCCGGTCTCCTCATGGAGCTCGCGGATCGCAGTCTCGGTGATGGGCTCGCCGGGTTCACTCTTGCCGACCGGCAGGTCCCACATACCTTGGGCGAACTTGGCGTTCTCGCTGCGTTGGAGTAGGACGACGCGGTTGGTGGCCCTGTCATGGACGATGACCGCAGCGACCAGCAGGGTCATCGAATCGAGCGCCGGTTTGGGTGCCTTCGGCTGGTCATCGGTCTGCTGGGGCATGAGGGTCCCTTCGGAGGACTGATTCGAGCGAGGGCTCCGCGGACCCGCTACAACAGTTCTGCGGAAGAGAGCACTTCGGAGAGGCTGCCCGCCCCGTCTGTCAGGAGCAATTACTTCGATGCTGTTGCCAGAGCCGTGCGGCGTTGAGCAAGTTCATCGTCCAATCGTCTGGAGCGGAGCCTGCGATCTCACCCCAGAGGTTCGCGCTGGCGTGGGCGAAGGTGTCCACCGCTCGGGGTGGTGCCAATGCCCAGGCAGGAAGAAGCGCGACCGATTCCTCTGCGGCAGAAGGCGTGTGGCCAGCCGCGATGAGCCAGATGACCCAGTGGGCGGGATCCAACCAGGCGGCCCCGCGGGTGGCCCAGCCCCAGTCGACGAGGTGGGCGCGGTCGTGAGTGATGAGAACGTTGTGGTTGTTCCAGTCAGTGTGAAGCAACGCGTTTCCTGCGAAAGCTTTCGCGTCGGCGGGATCGGCGACGTAGCCAGCCAGGCGTTGTTCGGCGTGTCGGAGTTCGATGTCAGGGCAAGGAAGAGCGGCAAGCTCTCTGAGGGCCCCGATCACTTTGGGCAAGTCAGGGGAGCCTGGGGAGTAGTCGGCATGGTGGCCGTCGATGGCCTCAAAGCCGAGGAGATCCCAGCCGCCGACGACAACGTGGAAGAGAAGCCGCGGGGCGAGCGGGGTCACGAACGAGTTGATGTCTGCCTCGCGTTGCTGCGTCCAGACCCAGCGATGGTCGGAGGGCAGGCCCTTGAGGAAGACGACTCCGTCGGCGGTGTGTGCGAGCGCGGAGAGGGAGCTGTTAAGACCGGTGCTGACGTCTTCGATCCTGAGAATCGAGCCGATCTCGGCTTCGATGGCGGTACGAGCGCCAGAGGGGAGACCGGCGAAGGTGATGGAGGGTGCGGGCATGGCCGTCAGGTTTCCAGATCTACGCGCCAACAGGGGCCTCCGGCGCGAGGTGCCGCCGAAAGCCCCTGAAGGGATGGTCAGTTGTACGGGTTGTCGTCCCCGCAGCCGGGCGTGGTGGCCGCAGCGAAGGCGTCCACGTCGTCGATGAGGACGATCTCCGCATCAGGCTCGGACAGCGGGCGGATGGGGGCGATCTCGACTGCTACGGCGGTCATGGTTCAGCTCCTTGTAGTCGCGTGTTGGCAGTACCTGTCCAGTGGTGCCTTCGCCTCCTGGTAGACCTTGGCCAGCGGCCGACAGACCCGGCAGGTGCCGGAGAGCTGGCAGCCGGTGCAGCCACCGGTGCGAAGCATCAGAGAGTCGGCGATGCCGCCAAGGCGGCTCAGGCCCTCGACTCCCGTGGTCATGAGAGGGATCGCTTCGTCACGGCCGACCTTGCAGATGGTCGCCATGCCGTGCGGGTCGACGTGGAAGAAGGTGTGGCCGGCGTTGCAGCCGTTGAAGGGTTCGCGATCTGCGAGGTGGTCCGGGGCCTGGGTGGCGAGGGTTTCCGCGCCGCCGTAGATGGTCGGCGACATGTGGGTGTACTCGCGGTACGACAGGTCGTAGCGGCCGGCGAAGGCGCGCATCTGGTCGGCCTCATGGGCGTTGTGCCGCGTGATGATCAAGGCGAGATCGAGGGGCAGCCCAGCTTCGTGGGCTGCATCCAGTCCTTTGACGAACATGCGGTACGCGCCCCGGCGTCGGGTCAGCCCGTCGTAGGACTCCGCGGTGGCCCCGTACAGGCTGAGTGTGATCCGGTTCGGCCTCAAGCGGGTCAGCAGCGCAAGGTTCTTCGGCGCGGCGAGACGCGAGCCATTGGTGAGGATCTCGACCATCATGCCCAGCTCGTACGCCAGCCGGTACGTCTCGGGGAACAGCTTGTCGATCATCGGCTCACCGCCTGTTAGCTGGAGCCAAAGCACCCCCGAGTCCCTGATGGCGTGCAGTAGGCGCTCACGCTCAGGCCACTCCAGGCCGGCGAATTGCTTCAGGCCGAGGTAGCAGTGTTCGCAGTCGTAGTTGCAGCCGAGGTTCAGCTCGTACGAGGCGCGCCCATACGCATACGGAGAGCGGGAACGAACCAGCACAGATTCATCGAGGGGTCGGTCGCCGAGATCGATCTTCCAAGCCTGACGGGCCACGTCGGCCAACCATGCGGGCACTGCTGAAGTACCCGATGCGGTGTGCAGTTCGTCGTACCGGTGGGCGGGAAGGCGTGCTGCCTTCGGGTTGCCCGGCCGTACGAGGAGGTGGTGGTCGAGGTACGGGGCAGCGATCAGCTCGTGCATACGGACTCCTCGCTCGGGCTGCTGAGGATCAGGCGGGCCCAGACGGTCTTGCCGATCGGGTGGCGGTCGTGGTGGCCGGTTTCTTCAGAGAGCGCTGCGACGAGCAGCAGGCCCCGGCCGCCTTCGTCGTCCTCCCCGGCCTGGATGGGGCGGGGAAGGGTGCGGCCAGCATCGGAGACTTCGACCATGCAGTGTGGTCCGTCAACCGTCAGCCGAACTTCGAAGAGGTGCCCTCGTCTGTCGCCGTGCTCGACGGCATTGGCGGAGAGCTCTCCGCAGACGAGGACCACCCGGTCAATGCACTCCTGGCCGTATCCCCAGCTCGCGAGCGTCTTGGAGACGAAGGCGCGGGCCAGAGGCACGCACTTGCGTACCGGGCTGAACTGCATCTGCCACCGCAACGGGGTGGCCTGTCGGTCGTACGTCGTCATCGCGTGCATCGCGTCCCTTCGTCGCGGGCGGGCTGTGGGACACAAGTTCACTGCCACGACGATCACAGAGTCAGGTCACCGTGGTTACCCAACGTGGGTAATCTCTTCGGCAGTCGGTCCCATGGCAGCCCGTCCGGACGGGCGAGTGAGGGGGATGAGTGGCACGCTCGCAGGTTCACCGGGCTCTGTCGGCCGAACTGCTGGCCAGTGCGGAATGGCAGGATGCCTGTCGCAGCAGGGACTTCGCCCGCATCTTCCGGCTGGTCAAGGTCAAGGCCGGGATCTACCCGTCGCGGGTCGCCGCGCTGTGTGGCATGACGCCGAGCAGAGTCGGCGAGATCATGGCGGGACGACGCGGCTTGGCACATATCGACGTGATCGAACGCGTCGCCGACGGCCTTCGCATCCCCGGTGCAATGCTCGGCCTGGCCCACCGCCCTTGGGAGATCCCTGCTTCCTCCACCACCGAGGAGAGGTCGCCCGAGCTACTTCCTGCGGTACCGCGCGAGCCTCAGCGCACCGAAAAGGCAGAGGAATTGGATGACCTTCTTGCCTTGGTCGACGGCCGTGCAACTCGCTCCACCCTCACGGCCCTGCGCTCCTCGGTCCAGGACTACTGGCGGCGCGACAACGCACACGGCGGCGCGACCCTGCGGCCGGCCGTCGTGGGGCATCTGCGCTATGTCGGCCGTCTACTCGATAACGCCGAGACTGGCTTACGGCACGACCTCCAAGGGGTCGCGGCCGAGCTGGCACGGCTTTCCGGCTGGGCCTACTTCGATGCCCGTCAGTACAGCACCGCCCGCACCTACTTCACCCAAGCGCTCAAGCTTTCCCACACGCAAGGCGACAGCCTCTTCATGGCCAATGTGCTGTCCTGCATGAGTCTTCTGGCCACCTACGACGGCAATCCGAGCGATGCCGTGGCCCTTGCGTGCCGCGCCCAGGACGCGGCCCGCGCCGCCGGCGAACAACCGCTCGTCATGTCGATGCTGCATTTGCGTGAAGCGTTCGCCCATGCCTCCCTTCGAGATGCTCAGGCTTGCCACCAAGCCGTGGATCGCTCCCGTACCCAGTACGAACGCTCACGCGGACACGAAGCCGAGGCGCCTGACTGGGTCCAGTACTTCGACGAGACGAAACTCCTCGTGGACACGGGCATCGCCTACGCGCGCCTTGGTGAACCAGCCCGCGCCGAACCCCTCATCGCTGAGGGCTTACGTCGAGAAACTGCCGACCAACAGCGAGGCCGGGCCTTCCACGCCTACTGGCTGGCCAGTGCCCAGCTCCAGCTGGGCAAACTCGACGAGGCATGCACCAGCGCCGGCCTCGCCCTCGACCTCGCCGCAGCCATTGACTCGCCACGAGTGAGCGGCCACGTCCAAGAGCTTCACCGCCGAATGCTGCCCTACGCACGCGAAGCCCTCGTCCTCGCCTTCGAGCAACGCATGCGCGAGGCCCTCGGCTGACCCCTTACGAGCCGCCGGTCGCCTCGTCCAGCAGCAGATACAGCAGACCGACCAGGCTGCCACTGCTGACGATCTCGCGACGGTCGATCATGCCCCTGATCTCCGAGATCGGAACCCACTCGATTCGGTCCGACTCGTTCAATTCGGTCGGCGAGCCCGCGTACGAGGCGGGCTCGGCACGAAAGACGAAGTGCTCGGAATCCGTGATGCCGTTCGCCGGCTGCGCGTACACGAGCGGCTTGACACCCTTCACCCGCCAGCCGGTCTCCTCCTCGGCCTCGCGGGCAGCAGCCTGTTCCGGGGTCTCGTCGGCCTCGATGAGGCCCATCGGAAGCTCCCAGCCCCAGGTGTCGGTGATGAACCGGTGCCGCCACATCATCAGCACGCGCTTCTGGTCGTCGACCACGGCCGCTACGGCCAGGTGGCGCATGCGGACCACATGGTGTTCCCACCGCCGACCGTCAGGCTGCTGAACGTCGACGAGCCAGAGATTCACCCATGGGTTGTTGTAGATCTGCCGCTCGCCATGGACGGTCCACTGCATGAGCCCAACTCCCTCGTTTCAGTGAAGTATCCAGCATGTCACTCTGACGAGAATCCGACCGCCAGGTTGGGGGTCATCGCCCGCGCCGACGAGAGGGAGGAACTTTGGATTCGGCAGCCCCGAGCGCTGGCATGCTCGTCTCTACAGCCATTGTGCTGCTTGCCTTCGCGGCTGCGAGTCGTCGGCTGGACGCGTTGTCGAGCCGCCAGATCAGCACCTGTCCGACCAGCTCGGCCCCGGCAGCGTCCGGAACGTCCACGACGTCCTCGTGCGCATGATGACGGCGGCGGTGGACGACAAGGTCATCGCCTCCGGCCCGTGCCGCCGGATCACCCTTCCGGTGATGCCGGACGAGGAGGTCACCCCGACGACCGTCGCCCAGGTCGAGGCCATGGCACGCGTGATGCCGCCGTACATCCGTGCGGCCGTCGTCATGCTCGCCGGACCGGGTCTGCGCATAGGGGAGTTGCTCGGCCTCAAGGTGGCGGACGTCGACTTCAAGGCCTGGAGCGACAGCAGCTCCGGTCGGGGAAGGTCGGCCCGCCGAAGACCGCGAAGTCACGTCGGACCGTTCCGGTCGGGGAGGTCGTCACCGACGCGCTCTTCGGACACCTCGCCGCACGCCACTCCAAGGAGTGGCTGTTCACGATGGAGGAAGGGGAACCGCTCAACTACCGCCGCTGGAAGACCGAGTGGAACTGCGCCCGCAGGGCGCTCCAAACGGAGGAGAGCGAGGCGGCCAAGCATGAGGGCCGCAAGTCCGTCGAGCTGCCGCACCTAGTGACCCACGACCTGCGGCACTTCTACGCCTCCGCGCTCATCGCGGGCGGGGCGAGCGTCAAGCAGGTGCAGCTCGTCCTCGGCCACGCGTCCGCCGTCATCACGCTGCGGATCTACGCGCACCTGTGGCCGGGCGAAGAAGACCGCACCCGGTCCGTGATGGACGCCGTTCTCGGCGGCCTGCGGACCGGGTGCGGACCGGTGGGCGACATGACCAGCGAAACCGCAGGTCAGACGGCCTAACCGTAGATCAAGCCTTCTTGGTTTCCCAGAAGATCTTGTCGACCTCGGCGATCAGGTCCAGGGCCTTCTGGCCCGTCGCCGGGTCGTTCGAGCCCTTGGCCGCGGAGAGCGCCTTCAGGGTGTCGTTGATCAGCTGGTGCAGCTCCGGGTACTTCTCGAAGTGCGGGGGCTTGAAGTAGTCGCTCCAGAGCACCGAGACGTGGTGCTTCGCGAGCTCGGCGCGCTGTTCCTTGATCAGGACCGCGCGGGTGCGGAAGTCCGCGTCCTCGTTGGCCTGGTACTTCTCCTGGACGGCCTTGACCGACTCGGCCTCGATGCGGGCCTGGGCCGGGTCGTAGACGCCGCAGGGAAGGTCGCAGTGGGCGCTGACCTTCACCTTGGGGGCAAACAGGCGGGAAAGCATGGAGCTGTCCTCCTCGTGATCGTCTTCTCAGGTGGGACATTACTCCGTGGAGCGCCGCTTTCCGTGGCTGCCCCAGGTGCTTAGGTCAAAAGTCCGGGGTGGGAATCGGGCCGTCGGCCGAATGTACGGAGCGGAACGTGAACGTACGGAGCCGAACGTACGGTGCGGAGCGGAACGTACGGAGCGGTACGCGTTACGGTGCGGCCGGAGGAGGACCGGGAGGTGACCGAGATGCCGGAGCGGGGACGGGTGTCCGGAGGGGGGCGGGGCTGGCGGCGCCCCTTGCAGGTCGTGGAGGTGACGGGGCCTTCGATGGTGCCCACGCTCTACCACGGCGACCTGCTGCTGGTGCAGTACGGGGCGCCCGTGCGCCCCGGTGACGTGGTGATCCTGCGTCACCCCTTCCAGCAGGACCTGCTGGTGGTCAAGCGGGCCGTCGAACGGCGGCCGGGCGGCTGGTGGGTGCGGGGCGACAACACGTTCGCGGGCGGGGACAGCACGGATTACGGGGTGGTCCCCGATGAGCTCGTCCTGGCCCGGGTGCGGGTCCGCTACCGGCCTCCGGCGAAGGGCCCGAAGGACTCCAAGGGCCCGGAGCGTTCGAAGGACTCCAAGGGCCCGGAGCGTTCGAAGGGCTCCGAGGGCCCGGAGAGTTCGAGGGGCTCCAAGGGCTCCAAGGGGCCTAATGGGGGCAAGGGGTCCAGGCGTCAGCGGTCGGTGACCGAGGTGCTCGGCTGGGCGGTCTCGGCCGTGCGGCCCGTCCGCTCCGCCTCCGCGCGTTTGCGGGCCCGGTAGGCGGCCACGTTGGCCCGGGTCGCGCACCGGTCCGAGCAGTAGCGCCGGGACCGGTTGGTGGAGGTGTCCAGGTAGGCGTTGCGGCACGGGACCGCCTCGCAGAGGCCCAGGCGGTCCACGCCGTGCGAGGTCAGGTGGAAGGCCAGGCCCATCGCCGCGATGGCCGTGTACCCGGCGGTCGCGTTCGACGGGTGGTCGGCCAGGTGCATGTGCCAGTCCGGCCTGCCGTCCTCGTCCCGGGTGTCGTGCCCGGAGATCTGCGGGCTCACCGGGAACTCCAGCAGCAGCGAGTTCAGCAGGTCCACCGCGAGCGTCTCGTCCCCGCCGTCGGCCGCCTCGAAGACCGCGCGCAGCCGTCCCCGTACGGAACGGAAACGGGTCACGTCCGCGTCCGTCGTCCGCCGCGCCGCCTGCTGGTTGCCGCCGAACAGCTCCCGGACCGCCTCGACCGAGGTGAGGGCGTCCTTGTTGCGGGCCGGCTCCTCGGTGTTGACCAGACGCACGGCATAGTCCGAGTAATAGGCCAGTTCCACTTGTAGTCCTTACCGGGTCGGTCTAGGGTCGGGGTGTCGGCCAGTGTAATGGGTGGTCGATATTCAAGAGGCTTACTTGGAGGTTGGCGTGACGGAGACAGGGACGAGCACCGACTGGCGGTCCTGGCAGGAGAGCTGGGACCGGCAGCAGGAGTGGTACATGCCCGACCGCGAGGAGCGGTTCCGGGTGATGCTGGACATGGTCGAGGCGGTCGTCGGCCCCGCGCCCCGGGTGCTCGACCTCGCGTGCGGTACGGGAAGTATTACGGACCGGCTCCTCCAGCGGTTCCCGGACGCCACGAGCACCGGAGTCGACCTCGACCCCGCGCTCCTGGCCATAGCCCGCGGCACCTTCGAGGGCGACGACCGGGTCACCCTCGTCACCGCCGACCTCAAGGACCCGGAGTGGACGGCCCGGCTGCCCCACTCCTCGTACGACGCCGTCCTCACCGCCACCGCCCTGCACTGGCTCCACAGCGAGCCGCTGGCCACCCTGTACGGGCAGCTCGGCAAGCTCGTCCGGGACGGCGGGGTCTTCATGAACGCCGACCACACCATCGACCCGGCCACCCCCCGGATCAACGCCGCCGAACGCGCCCACCGGCACGCCGCCATGGACCGGGCCAAGGCCGGCGGCGTCCTGGACTGGGCCGAATGGTGGGCGCTCGCCGCCCAGGACCCCGTACTCGCCGGGCCCACCGCCGAACGGTTCGCGATCTACGGCGAGCACGCGGACGGCGACACGCCCTCCGCCGACTGGCACGCCCGCACCCTGCTCGCCGCCGGCTTCGGCGAGGCCCGTACCGTCTGGTCCTCGCCCTCGGACAGCCTCGTCCTCGCCGTGAAGTAGCGGCGGCAGACGCAAGAGCAGACGTAAAAGCAGAAGCAAGAGCAGACGCAAGAGCAGACGTAAAAGAGGGCGGTGCGGACATCGTGTCCGTACCGCCCTCTTTTGGGGAACGAGCTACAGCACCTTCGACAGGAACGACTTCGTCCGGTCGTGCTGCGGGTTGGTCAGCACATCGCGCGGGTGGCCCGACTCGACCACCACACCGTCGTCCATGAAGACCAGCGCGTCACCGACCTCGCGGGCGAAGCCCATCTCGTGGGTGACGACGATCATCGTCATGCCGTCCTCGGCCAGACCGCGCATGACGTCCAGGACATCGCCCACCAGCTCCGGGTCGAGCGCGGAGGTCGGCTCGTCGAAGAGCATCAGCTTCGGCTCCATCGCCAGCGCACGGGCGATGGCGACGCGCTGCTGCTGCCCGCCGGAGAGCTGGGAGGGGTAGTTCTTCGTCTTGTCGCCGAGCCCCACCCGGTCCAGCAGCTTCTCGGCCCGGGCCCGGGCCACGGCCTTGGCCTCGCCCTTGACCTGGATCGGGGCCTCCATGACGTTCTCGATGGCCGTCATGTGCGGGAAGAGGTTGAACCGCTGGAACACCATGCCGATGTCCCGGCGCTGGAGGGCGACCTCGCTGTCCTTGAGCTCGTAGAGCTTGTCGCCCTTCTGCCGGTAGCCGACCAGCTCGCCGTCGACCGAGAGCCGGCCTGCGTTGATCTGCTCCAGGTGGTTGATGCACCGCAGGAAGGTCGACTTGCCGGAGCCGGACGGGCCGACCAGGCAGAACACCTCACGCGGGGCGACCTCCAGGTCGATGCCCTTGAGGATGTGGGCTGCGCCGAAGGACTTGTGGACGCCCTCGGCCTTCACCATGGGGGTGGTCATGCGGAGACACCTCCGGAGGGCCGGTTGCTGAACGAGGCGAGGTTGACCTTGACACGCTGCCACGGCGTGAGCGGCAGCGCACGCAGGGCGCCACGCGCGTAGCGGCGCTCCAGGTAGTACTGGCCGACGCTGAACACGCTGGTCATCACGATGTACCAGATGGACGCGACGAACAGCATCTCCATCACCGCGTACGAGGTGGAGCCGATCTGCGAGGTGGAGCGGAGCAGCTCGTTGTACGTGACCGCGTAGACCAGCGAGGAGGTCTTCAGCATGTTGATGAACTCGTTGCCGGTCGGCGGGATGATCACGCGCAGCGCCTGCGGCAGGACCACGCGGCGCATGGTCTTCGCCTGGGTCATGCCGAGCGCGTGCGACGCCTCGGTCTGGCCCTCGTCGACCGACTGGATGCCGGCGCGGCAGATCTCCGCCATGTAGGCGGCCTCGTTCAGGGCGAGCCCCAGCAGGGCGCACATGAACGGGGTCATGACGTCCGTCATCTCGTCCTTGTAGATGAACGGGATGTTCAGGATCGGGAAGATCAGCGCCAGGTTGAACCAGAGCAGCAGCTGTACGTAGACCGGGGTGCCCCGGAAGAACCAGATGTACAGCCAGGCGACCCAGCTGGTGACCGGGTTCTTCGAGAGCCGCATCACGGCCAGGATCACACCGAGGATCACACCGAGCACCATCGCGAGGACGCTGATCAGCACGGTGCGGCCGGCTCCGGCGAGGACGCTGCTGTCGAACAGCTTGTCGCCCACGGCCTGCCACTGGATGTTGCCCTGCGAGAAGGCGTAGACCAGGCCGGCGAGGAGGCCGATGACCACGACGCCGCTGATCCAGCGGCCGACATGGCGGACCGGGATGGCCTTGATGTTCTCCGGGGCCGTGGTGGAGCCCTTGGAGACGGACACCTGGCCGGCCGGTGAGCCGGCGGGCGTCTTGTCGAACTTGTCAGTCATCGTGACTGCCCTTCAGTGAAGCGTCCGGTCACTTGCCGCCGTTGATGGCGGCCTTGTCGATCGCTCCCGTGCCGGCGCCCCACTTGTCGAGCACCTTCTGGTACGAACCGTCGGCGATGATCGCGTCGACGGCTTCCTTGAGGGCGTCCCGCAGCCCGGTGTTGTCCTTCTTGACGGCGATGCCGAACGGGCCCGCGTCGATCTGCTCGCCGACGACCTCGAAGGCCTTGCCCCCGTCGGCCTTGCGGGCCAGGTCGACCGCGACCGGGTAGTCGTTGACCCCGGCGACCGCACCGCCGGACTTGACGCGGGTCTGGGCCTCGGTGTCGTTCTCGAAGGACTGGATCTTGATGGCGGGCTTGCCGCCGTCCGTACAGGCCTTCGACTGCGTCTTGAGGGCCTTCTCGTAGGTGGTGCCGCGCTGCACGGCGGCGCCCTTCCCGCAGAGGTCCTCGATGGACTTGATGTTCTGCGGGTTGCCCTTCTTCGTGTACACGGCGGTGCCGGCCAGGAAGTAGTCGACGAAGTCGACGCCCTCGCCCAGCTTCTTGCCGGACTCGTCCAGGCCCTCCTGGCGCTGCTTGTTGTCCGTGATGGACGACATGGCGATGTCGTGGCGGCCGGTGTTCAGGGCGGTGATCAGCCCGTCGAAGGAGCCGGAGGTGAACTCGAACTTCACACCGAGCTGCTTGCCGAGGGCGTCGGCCAGGTCGGGGTCGACGCCCACGATCTTGCCGTTCTCGAAGGACTCCATCGGGGCGTACTCGGCGTTCGTGCCGACCTTGATGACACCCGACTTCTGGTACTTCTCCGGCAGCTTGGAGAAGAGCGGGGCGCCGGCCTTGGTGGCCGTGCCGCTGCCGCCCTCGGAGGAGGAGCTGTCGGTCTGGTCGCCACAGGCGGTGAGCAGCAGGGTGCCGGCGACCGCGATGGCGCCGACCGCCGCAATCCGGGACTTGGCGGTCTTACGACGCGTGATGCTTGCGGTCATGTCGGGAACCTCCGGCAGGTGAGGGATGAAAGTGAGGGTGGGGGGCTTTCGGGGAGGCTTGGCACGCACCTTCGAGTGTCGGCACCTCGTTTGATGACGGCATCCTGCCATTCGGACCAGCCGATTCAGGGGCCCAGTCATGTCAAAATCGGATAACGGGCAACACCCGAACTCGCGTGACCGATAGGTCTGGACCGGACCTTCTGTGGTGAAACGTTCCCGGCGCCGAAGAATCTTCGGTGTGCCTTGCCTCTCAGGCGGCATTTGTGCCGGTTTGCCGACTTGTCCAGATATTCGACTATGAGTCACGTCACCGCATCGGAATGGACTCGTGCGTAACAGGGTTGGTCCGGTAAGAAAGACGTTTACACCCCTCATCCGGGGCTCAGGGCGCGTGTGCGGCGCGCCCGCGCGTATGTACCTCTCCCTGCCGGGGCGGGCCAACCGCCTGGTGCAGGGCACGTACGCGGTGCCCGCCCACCCCTCCTCAACCAGGAGTGGCCACCCTCAAACGATGAAGACTTAAGGGGTCAACACCATGGCAGCGGAGATCGTCAATCCTCGCAGCGACAGCACTACCGACAGTGACATCCGGCGCGTGAGCGCCGCGGACGCGGAGACCGGGGCCGACGAGCCCTTCGATCCGGCCTTCGCCCTCCACCGGGGAGGGAAGATGGCCGTGCAGTCCACCGTCCCGATCCGGGACAAGGACGACCTTTCCCTGGCCTACACGCCCGGCGTGGCGAAGGTCTGCAGCGCCATCGCCGACAACCCCGAGCTCGTCCACGACTACACCTGGAAGTCCCAGGTCGTGGCCGTCGTGACGGACGGCACCGCCGTGCTCGGTCTCGGTGACATCGGGCCCGAGGCGTCCCTCCCCGTGATGGAGGGCAAGGCCATCCTCTTCAAGCAGTTCGGCGGCGTGGACGCGGTGCCGATCGCGCTCGCGACCACCGACGCGGACGAGATCGTCGAGACCGTCGTCCGGCTCGCCCCCTCCTTCGGCGGGGTCAACCTGGAGGACATCTCGGCGCCCCGGTGCTTCGAGATCGAGCGCAAGCTCCAGGAGCGGCTGGACATCCCGGTCTTCCACGACGACCAGCACGGGACGGCGGTCGTCACCCTCGCCGCCCTGCGCAACGCCGCCAAGCTCTCCGGGCGCACGCTCGGCGATCTGCGCGGGGTGATCTCCGGCGCGGGCGCGGCGGGCGTGGCCATCGCCAAGTTCCTGCTGGAGGCCGGTATCGGCGATGTCGCCGTGGCCGACCGCAAGGGCATCGTCAGCCGGGACCGGGACGACCTGACCGAGGTCAAGCGCGAGCTGGCCGAGCTGACCAACCGGGCCGGGATCTCCGGTTCGCTGGAGAAGGCGCTCGCCGGGGCGGACGTCTTCATCGGTGTCTCCGGCGGTACGGTGCCGGAGGCGGCGGTGGCGTCGATGGCGCCCGGTGCGTACGTCTTCGCCATGGCCAACCCGAACCCGGAGGTCCACCCCGAGATCGCGCACAAGTACGCGGCCGTGGTGGCGACCGGGCGCTCGGACTTCCCGAACCAGATCAACAACGTGCTGGCGTTCCCGGGGATCTTCGCGGGGGCGCTCCAGGTGCGGGCCTCCCGGATCACGGAGGGGATGAAGATCGCCGCGGCCAACGCGCTGGCCGACGTGGTCGGCGATGAGCTGGCGGCGGACTACGTGATCCCCTCGCCGTTCGACGAGCGGGTCGCCCCGGCGGTCACGGCCGCGGTGGCCGCGGCCGCGCGGGCGGAGGGTGTGGCTCGGCGCTGAGGTTGGGCGTGTGTGTTTGACGGTGGGCGGGGCCTTGTGGGTTGGGGCTCCGCCCCCCTTTTTTTTCGGCCCCTCCGGCGTTCCAGCCCGCCCCGACTTCAGCCCCGCCGCAGGGGCTTGATGTGCCCGCCGGAGACGCCGGAAGAGGCCCACCGGGGGAAGAGACGGCGAGGGCGGGGGCGGCCACTTGGTGTGCGTCACACGTGGATGCGGTTACGTCCCCGGCCCGCCCGGCCTATCGTCTAGCCATGTTCGCCGCCTACGCAGCCCGCATCGACCCCGATCAGCCCCTCAACGGCCTTGAGCTGGGCGAGCGCCCGGCCCCCGAGGCGCGGCCGGGGTGGAGCATCATCACCGTCCGGGCCGCCTCCCTCAACCACCACGACCTCTGGTCGCTGCGGGGCGTGGGCCTCGCCGAGGACCGGCTGCCGATGATCCTCGGCTGTGATGCCGCCGGTATCGACGAGAACGGCAACGAGGTCGTCCTGCACTCCGTGATCGGCCAGTCCGGCCACGGGGTCGGGCCGAAGGAGCCGCGCTCCATCCTCACCGAGCGCTACCAGGGCACCTTCGCCGAGCAGGTCGCCGTACCCACCTGGAACGTGCTGCCCAAGCCGAAGGAGCTCACCTTCGAGGAGGCCGCCTGTCTGCCGACCGCCTGGCTCACCGCGTACCGGATGCTCTTCACCAACGCCGGGGTGCGGCCCGGTGATTCGGTGCTCGTCCAGGGCGCGGGCGGCGGAGTCGCCACCGCCGCGATCGTGCTCGGGAAGGCCGCCGGGCTCCGGGTCTTCGCCACCAGCCGCGACGAGACCCGGCGCAAGCGGGCCGTCGAACTCGGCGCACTGGAGGCGTACGAGCCCGGGGCGCGGCTCCCGCAGCGGGTGGACGCCGTCATCGAGACCGTCGGGGCCGCCACCTGGTCCCACTCCGTGAAGTCGCTGCGCCCCGGCGGCACCCTCGTCATCTCGGGGGCCACCAGCGGCGACCGGCCCTCGCACGCCGAGCTGACCCGGATCTTCTTCCTGGAGCTGAAGGTCGTCGGCTCCACGATGGGGACCAAGGACGAGCTGGAGGGTCTGCTCGCGTTCTGCGCGACCACAGGCGTACGCCCGGTCATCGACGAGGTGCTGCCGCTGGACCGGGCCCGCGAGGGGTTCCAGCGGCTGGCCGACGGCGAGCAGTTCGGGAAGATCGTGCTCCGGCCGACGGAGTAACCCCACGGAACCCGTCAGCTCCCCATACTTGAATAAGTGTCAGCTTTGCTGATGGGATGCCGCCCATGCGTATGGGCAGAGCACTCATAGCACTTGTCGTCGCGTCCGTCCTGGCGGCGGGGGCCCTCGCTCCCGCCGCGACGGCGGACCCCGCACCCGCACCCGTCTCCCCGGTCTCGTACGAACGTTCCATCCCGCCCCTCACCGACAGCCGGGGCCGCACCCTCACCCTGCGCGGCTGGAACGTCGAGGACAAGGCGAACCGGGGCGAGGCCGCGCTCAGCGCCATCACCGAACGCCACTTCCGCGACCTGCGGGCAGGCGGCTTCAACTTCGCCCGGCTGCTGGTCTTCTGGGACGATCTGGAGCCCCGGCGCGGCCAGTACAGCGAGCGTTACCTCCGGAAGATCGAGCGCATCCTGGACTGGGCGCGGAAACACCGTATCCACGTCCTCATCGACGCCCACCAGGACGTCTTCGGGCCCGCGTTCGGCCACCGGGGCATCCCGGAATGGGCCACCAGGACCGACGGGCTGCCGTTCACCCCGAACCCCGACGACTGGTTCTCCGAGTACTTCGAACCGGCCGTCCAGCGGGCCTTCACCCACCTCTACGAGGACCCCGACCTCCGGCGCGCCCAGGCCGCCATGTGGCAGGTCCTCGCCGAACGGTTCCGCGGCCACCCGGCCGTGATCGGCTACGACCTGATCAACGAGCCGATGGGGGAGCTGCGCGAGGGCGAGGACCTGCCCACCGCCGCCCGCCGCATCGAGGCCCGGCACCTCACCCCGATGTACAACCGCCTCGCCCGGGCCATCCGTGCCAAGGACCGTTCCACCTGGCTCTTCGTCGAGCCGACCCCGATTGTCGGCGAGGGCGTGCCCACCGGGCTGGGGCGGATCGAGGACAGCCGGACCGTGTACGCCCCGCACTTCTACAACACCGCCATGGAGGCGGGCGCGGACTACGACCCCGGGGCCGGGTGGATCGAGGCGTACGAGGCCGCCGTCACCGCGTACCCGGCCCGCCACCGGATGCCCGTGGTCGTCGGGGAGTGGGGGCCGCTGAACAACTCCCTTCCCAACATGGGCCGTTTCTACCGCGAGGCCGTCGCCTCCCTGAACCGCTACAGCTCCGGCTGGGCGGGGTACGTCTGGTGCTACGGCGGCGGCTACTGCGCGGTCGACGAGCGGGGCCGCTTCCGTACGAACAAGGAGCAGACGGCGACCCCGTACGCCCCGGCCGTCGCGGGTACGGTCCGCTCCGACACGTACGACGCGGGCAGCCGCTCCTACCGCCTCGCCTACCGTGCTGCCGTCCGCCCCGGCACCACGGAGCTGTCCCTCCCGCCCTCGTCCCGGGGCTGGCGCGTCTCCGTGACCGGGCCCGCGCATGTTCTCGGCAGGGCGCCGCACGGGGGACGGCTGACCGTCCTCGCCTGGCCGGGGGCGGAGGTGGTGGTGACCGTGCGGGAGGATGGTCCGCATGGATGAACTGACCACCCCCGAGGGGTTTTTGCTGCGCTCCTGGCTTCCCACCGATGCCCCCGCCGTGCTCCGCGCCTTCGCCCCGGCCGAGATGAACTGGCAGACGGACCGGCCCGTCTCCGACCAGGCCGACGCCCTGGTCTGGATCGCGAGCCGACTGCGCGAACGGCGGGACCGGACCAGCTACTCCTGGGCCGTCGTGGGCGAGGAGGGCGAGGCCCTCGGCTGCGTGGCCGTCGACGTCGTCAACCGGATCCACGAGACGGGCTGGGTCTCCTACTGGACCACCGAGGAGGCGCGCGGCCGGGGCGTCGCCTCCGCCGGTGTGCGGGCGCTGGCTCGCTGGGCGTTCCGCGAGGGCGGTTTCTACCGGCTGGAGCTGGGCCACCGCACCAACAACCCGGCCTCCTGCCGGGTCGCCGAACGGTCCGGGTTCGCGTCCGAGGGGATCGAGCGGGCCAAGCTGCGCTACGGGAGGTACCGGTACGACATCGAACGGCATGCCCGCCTGGCGGACGACGATGTCAACTTTGATTGACGGCGAGGGGGTGTCAATGTAAGTTGACGCCATGACCGAAGCAACGGATCTGGCCGCACGTGCCGGTGACCGCGACCCGCGTGTCGGGCTGCGGGCGGTGGCCGCGCTGCGGCGGCTGCTGGAGCAGCTCGAAGCCGTACAGGTGCGCAGTGCCCGCGTCCAGGGATGGTCGTGGCAGGAGATCGCCGCCGAGCTGGGCGTCAGCCGGCAGGCCGTGCACAAGAAGTATGGGAGGCGCTGATGTTCGAACGGTTCACCCAAGGTGCCCGCGCGACCGTGAAGGGCGCTGTGGCGGAGGCGGAGCGCGTCGGGGCCGGATCGGTCACCGAGGAGCACCTGTTCCTCGCCCTGCTGGAGCAGGAGGGCGACCGGGCCTCCTCCGCCGTCGCCTCCCTCGGCCTGACCCGCCGCCGCGCCTCACTGGAGGCCTCCTTCGCCGAGGCCCGCCGCCGGGGCGGGCTGACGAAGGCCGACACCGACGCCCTCGCGGGTATCGGGATCGACGTCGACGCCATCGTGTCCCGGGTCGAGGGGACCCACGGCGAGGGCGCCCTCACCGCCGACCGGCGGAGCCGCCGGTGGTGGTCGGGGCACCGTGCCTTCACCCCGGGGGCGAAGAGCATCCTGGAGAAGTCCCTGCGGATCGCCCTGGGGCGCGGCGACCGCTTCATCGGCCAGGAACACCTGCTCCTGGCCCTGACCGCGACCCCCGGCACCACCGCCGACGTCCTCGCCGAGCACGGGGCGACCTACGCGACCGTCCACCACGCGCTGTACGGGCCCGGGGCCGACGGCGAGGGACACGCCGAGGCCGGGTGAGCCGGGGGTACGGGCGGTGGCCGCCCCGGGGAAGGCGACCGGGGCGGCGCCGCCTTGCGTACGAAGGCCACGGCGGCGGCGGCCGCGCGGAAGGCGGTCACGGGCGCGGCCGCCTCGTGTACGACGACCACGGCGGTGGGGGGCGCCCGCGCCGCCGCCCCCCCCCCCCCCGCGTGTATTTGTAAACACCCCCCCCCCCCCCACCGCGGGGGGCAACGCCCCCCAACGAGCCGCCCCCGCCCCCCCC